>JACYUE010000004.1 GCA_014841595.1 Oxalobacteraceae sp. CFBP 8761
TCAAAGACCGAAGTCTTTGGCACCTTCATCAAACGCCCACACTTATCGACTGTTAATTTTTAAAGAACTTTATTCGGTACTGCCTTGCCGCATGGTGCGAATCGTTTTGTTCGCTGCAGCAGAGAAGAGAGATTATGCTGCAATCCTACAATCTCGTCAACCCCTTCTTTTCGCTTCACCTCAGATTTCTCTGTAGACCTTGCTCTCGTAACCACTTGATTACGTTAACATTTTCGGTCAGTGCCGAAGCGGAGGCGAACTATACCAAACCTGTCGTGCAGTCCGCAAGGGACTACAAAGAAAAGATTTTGTCCTACAAGAGCCAGTCGATCGGCAGCCAGCCCAGGCCATGTACCGCAGCCCTCTTCCACCAGGTCGTTCCAGGCTCGACGTCGTGCCGGATGATCTTGCCGTCGCGGCCTTCGAGCCAGTAGACATTGCCCTTCTCATCCAGCAGCACTTCATAGGCGCGCATCGGCAGGGTCTCGTCCAGCGTCTTACTCAGGCGATCGGCCAGCTCGACGCTGTCGATCACCATCCCCATTTCGGTATTCAAATGAATCGAGCGCTGGTCGAAGTTGAACGAGCCAACGAAGATCCGGTTGCCGTCCACGCCAAATGTCTTGGCATGCAGGCTCGCATCCGAACTGCCAAAGCCGGCGCCACTGCGCTTCTTCTTGCGGGATGGCTCATCGGTCGATGCACGACGCAATTCATACAGCGCCACACCCGCCTCCAGCAGCGGTTTGCGCCACTTGGCATAGCCCGCATGGACGGCGGAAACGTCGGTCGCCTCGAGCGAATTGGTGAGCACCCGGATTTTTGCGCCCTTCCTGGCCATCTCGATCATTGCGGCCACCCCATCCTTGCCCGGCACGAAGTACGGCGACACGAGGTCCAGATTGCGTTCCGGCTGACCGAACAGCACCGCGAGCCTGGCCGCAATATTCTCATCCGGCGAAGACTGGTCCAGTACCTTGGCCGGATCGTCGCTCAGGAAGCGCGCATGCGCCCATTCCAGCGGCAGCGTCCCGCTCATGACCTTGTTCAAGAATGCGGATTGGCCGATCGCATCCAGATAGGCTTTGGTTTCGGCATCGACCGTGGCTGGCGGCGGCACCTTGGCCTCCCTCACCATCAGCGTCAGCGGATAGGCGGACGGGCAGTTCCAATACAGGTCGAAATCCGCGGAAACTTCTTTTACCACCGGACCGGTAGCGATCACGTCGAGGTCGGCAAACGAGATATCGCCCGCTGCGCCAAAATACTCGTCGCCCACATTCCGGCCGCCGATGATCGTGGCCTTGTTATCGGCGGTGAACGATTTATTGTGCATGCGCCGGTTCATGCGCCAGAAATCGGCGACCATGCCGAGCGGGCGCATCGAGCGGATACCGTTCGGATTGAACAGCCGCACTTCGATCTGTGGATGGGCGTCGAGCTGGGCCAAGATCGCATCCAGACCACCCGTATTGTTATCGTCCAGCAGCAGGCGCACCCGCACGCCACGGTCCGCCGCCTTGCGCAAGGCGTTGAACATCAGCATGCCAGTCGTGTCGTTGCGCCAGATATAGTACTGAACGTCCAGACTACGATCGGCTGCCTGCGCCAGCACGGCGCGCGCGGCGAACGCGTCGCGCCCATCAGGCAGGCTGTGAATGCCGACCAGGCCGGGATGCGCCGTGGTCAGCGGCAACAGCGCCTGGCCGAGCCGAGTGTTGTCGGTATCGGTCAGGGCCGTGCTGGCAACGCGGCCTTCGAGTGGTGGCAGCGTTGAGCAACTCGACAGCGTCAATGCGCCTGCAAGCAGCGCCGTTGGCAAGAGCAGCCATAATTTGGCGCGCTTCTTCATGGTTCAATGTCCTTCGAAATCAGGTTTGCGCTTTCCAAGGAATGCCGACATGCCTTCTTTCTGCGCAGGGGTGCCGAAACCGGCATGGAAGTAGCGACGCTCGTAGGCCACGCCCTGGCTCAGCGTCATCTCATACGCCTGGTTGACGCAATCTTTGATCTGCATGGCAACCGACACGGGCATGTCGGCAATACCCTGGGCGATCTTGATTGCCTCGTCCATCACATCGGCCGCCGGGTACACGCGCGAGACCAGTCCGGTACGCTCCGCCTCGGCGGCATCGATCATGCGCGTGGTGAGCAGCATGTCCATCGCTTTCGACTTGGAAATGGCGCGCGGCAGGCGCTGGGTGCCACCGGCGCCCGGCGTCACGCCGACCTTGATCTCGGGCTGGCCGAACTTCGCGCTGTCGGCAGCGATCAGGAAGTCGCACATCATCGCCAGCTCACAACCACCACCCAGGCAATAGCCCGAAACCACGCCGATAACCGGCTTGCGGATGTCGAGGATGTGTTCCCAGTTACGGCCAATATAGTTATTGCCGTAGGTTTCCTGGTAATCGTACTGCGCCATGGCGGCGATATCAGCGCCGGCAGCGAAGGCTTTCTCGCTGCCCGTCAACACGATGACGTTGATCGCCGGATCCTGGTCGAACGCGCGCAGCGCCTTGCCCAGCTCGTTCATCATATTGTCGTTGAGCGCATTCATCGCCTTCGGACGGTTCAGCCGTACCACGGCGACCTTGCCGTGGTTCTCGATCAACAGGTCAGCATATTCCATGGGCACCCTCATCTGGTTGGATAGTATCGTCGCGATTGTAGCGCTTTCCGTGTACGTCAAGTAGAGCGAGCCGCTCGGTCGACATGAATGCGATGCCGCTCATCACGGCCCCGCCGGCGGCAGCACGACCTGTAGTTCCGGACAGCCCATGGCCTGGCAACCATTGGGCAATGTCCGCAACCAAGTCACCATCGACTCCACCGAGACGGTCTGGATCCTGCCCTTCCAGCGCAAGCTGGAAGGATGGTCGTCAAACGCAATATTCGCCTTCGAGATCCGTGCGCCCAGGCGCGTCATCGTGCCCAACGCCAGCTCGGTTGGCTGGTAACCGTTCGCCGCGAGCCAGGTCTGCGCCGTGGTGCGGGTCGTTGCCGCGCCCTCGGGCGCGATGGCGTACGCCAGCATTTCCAGCACCCAGCCATTCGAATTCTGATAGCGCGTGCTGAACGGATAGGCAGCCAGGCTGTAGTGCGGCTCGTGGTAGTCGCGCGCCTTGTTGCCAAGCAGTGCGTTCTTGAGCCGGGCCTGGACGGCGGACGCCAGGCGCCAGATCCCGGCCTGATAACGCACTGGTGCGTCAGAGAAGAAATTGATCAACCCTTCGTCGTACAGGGCCGACGTCGCCGTGCCACACGTATTGAGTTTGTGCACCACCGACCAGGCGCCGGCTGGATGCGTGCGCACGGCGAACGCCGCGTGCGAATAGGTCAGCCGGTAGGCCGACAGATCCTGCCCCACGCGCGCGATCAGGACGACTTCGTCGCCGATGCCTTCGAGCGCCGTGCGCGTGAGATCGGCCATCTGCATGCTTCGGACCAATAGCTCTGGAGAAGCGACCTGCTCCTCGCAAGGGGTTCCAGCCACAGCCGTCGACGCCGTCAACACCAGTGCGGCCGCAGCAACGGCGCGGCGCATCCTAGCTGCGCGGGCGTGAGTGGGCCATGCCGGTGCCTGGTTCGGCCAGCAGAGCGATGGTCGCCTTGCCTTTCTTGACAGCATAGCCAGCCTTGCCGACGGCTTCGATATCGATCCGGTCACCAGTCTTGAGTGCTTCGTTCTGCACGATCCGGGTCTGGATCGCCATATCGATTTTCAACTGCTGGTCGTCGCTGCGTAGTTCCAGCGCACTCTTGTCGCCCTCGGGCCGGACCGCCGCGACGCTCCAGCGTTTGGAGACGTCGATTGCAGCCTGCGAGCCTTCTGCCACTTTCTTTGCGCTCAGATAGACCACACTGAACGGCACCAGCAGCACGATGCTGCCGACCGACAGTACGGTATCGGAAGGGCCGGGCGCGGCGGCCTGGCTGGGCGCGGCGATGGTAGCGGCAAGGGTAATGGCAAGGAGGGAATGCAGACGCATGGATAGAACCTGTCAAAAATGAAAGCACCACCACGTCACCGCGCCTCGCCATAGCGAAAAATTGCAACGTGGAAATTGAATCAAAAGTCAGAGTAGCCCGATTCCCCCATTAATGCAACGAAGGTTCACTTCGGCAACAACACCCACATCGTCCCGCGCTGCTTCATGAGTCCGGCATTTTCCGTCGCTTCCGACCCGAAGCCGAAGAAGAAATCGGCCCGCACCGCGCCGCGAATTGCTCCGCCCACATCCTGCCCCATCACCAGACGCTGCAGGGGCGCGCCATCCTTCGGCATGGTCGTCGACAGCCACACAGGCGCGCCCAGTGGCAGGATGGTGCGGTCGATGGCAATCGAGCGACCTGGCGTGAGCGGCACATTGAGCGCGCCACGCGGCCCGACGCCCGGGTCGGCCACCTTGGTCTCCGTGAAGAAGATATAGCTCGGGTTCACATTCAACAGTTCCTGGCGCCGCGACGGATTCGCCGCAATCCAGGCCCGGATCGACTGCGCAGACACCTGATCCGGCGTCATGAGCCCCTGCTCCACGAACCAGCGCCCGATTGCTTTGTAGGGGTGGCCGTTCTGGTCGGCATAGCCCACGCGCACGGTCTCACCGGTATCGAGCTTGACGCGGCCCGACCCCTGCACTTCCAGAAAGAACGCATCCACCGGATCGCTCACCCACAGCAACTCTTTGCCACTCAATGGCGCGCGGTCGATGTCGGCGCGGCTCTGGTACGGAATCACGGTCTTGCCGGACAGCCGCCCACGCAGGCGCCGGTTCTGCAAATCCGGATAGATACTGCCCAGGTCGACCGTGACCAAATCGTCCGGCACCCGGTACAGCGGCGTCTGGAACGCCCCGCCCCGCTTGCGCGCGCCATACAGCATCGCTTCGTAATAGCCGGTGATCAGCCCGGTATCGGCGCCATCCGGATTGCGTACCTGATTCGGCACGAACCAAGTCTCGAAGAAACGGCGCACGGCTGCGACGTCTTTGGCATCCACCCCGCCGGCCGCCGCGCACGGCGTCTTCCACGGCGCCTGGCGCGACGCCAGCACGCTGCATGATTGCAGGAAGGCCGGCCAGGCCTGACGCACGTCGTCCTGTTGCCAGCCCGGCAATGCAGTAAAGGTAGTCGGCGTGAGGGACGCGACCGGCGCTGGCGGCTGAACCGGCGGCGGCACTACCACCGGCCCGACCGGCGGCGGCATCGTGACCGGCGGCGGCGCGGAGGGCGCCGTGGGCTTCGGTTCGGTCGAACAGGCACTCAGCAGGCTGACGAGCGCGATCAGGACGGGTACACTGCGGCGTATTGTATACATGGGAACCATGGGGACCGATATGTGGATCTTGATGGTGGAAGCCGGCGTCGCGCTGTTCCTGTTTGTGTTCATCGTCTGGTGGACCATGTTCGCCGGCCGCAAAGACAGCGACCGGGACGACGGCGACGACACCCCCGCCCAGTAGGGTCAGTGCAGGGAGCGCGGCGGCGACAGCACGAATTCGGGAATGGTCGCCTCGAAGCGGTGGCCATCCTCGGCCACGCAGAAGTATTCGCCGCGCATCGAGCCCTGCGCGGTGCCCAGGTGCGTGCCACTCGTGTACTCGAACTGCTCGCCCGGCGCCAGCAACGGCTGGTGGCCGACGACGCCCAGCCCTTTGACTTCTTGCATCTGGTTATTGGCGTCGAGAATCACCCAATGACGGGAAATGAGCTGGGCAGTAATGCTGCCGGTGTTCTTGATCGTGATCGTGTAGCTGAACACGAACTGGCTCCGGTCCGGGTCGGACTGCTCCGCCAGGTATTGCGTTCTGACGGTGACAGCGAAATCGTAGGCGGGCATCGAGGTTCCTTGCGTGATCGTGGACTCGGCCGCTGCGCCATTCGCAGGGGCCGGCGCGCCATGTGGCGCAAATAACAATCATACCGCCTGTGGCCGCCAAGCGCCGACGCGCCATGGCAGCGTCGCCGCTGGAGGCCGCGGCACGACCGGCGTAGAATAGCGGATTCCCATCAAAACACGCACCGTCGCCCCATGACCACCTACCGCATCGCTCCCAGCATCCTGTCCGCCGATTTCGCCCGCCTGGGCGAAGAAGTGCGCAATGTCGTTGCCGCCGGCGCCGACATCATCCACTTCGACGTGATGGACAACCATTATGTCCCGAACCTGACCATCGGCCCGCTCGTCTGCCAGGCGATCCGCCCGCACGTGGACGTGCCAATCGACGTGCACCTGATGGTCAAGCCGGTCGACCGCATCATTCCCGATTTCGCCAAGGCCGGCGCCAACATCATCACCTTCCACCCGGAAGCATCGGAACACATCGACCGCACGCTGCAGCTGATCCGCGATCACGGTTGCAAGGCGGGCCTGGTCTTCAATCCGGGCACGCCGATGCACTACCTCGAGCACGTGATGGACAAGATCGACATGATTCTGATCATGTCGGTCAATCCGGGCTTCGGCGGCCAGTCGTTCATCCCCGAAGCACTCAAGAAAATCGCCATCGCGCGCCGCCTGATCGACGAATCGGGCCGCGACATCCTGCTCGAAGTCGACGGCGGCATCAAGGCCGAGAACATCGCCGCAGCTGCAGCCGCTGGCGCCGACACGTTCGTGGCCGGCTCGGCCATCTTCGGCAAGCCTGACTACAAAGCCGTGATCGACGCCATGCGCGCCGAACTGGCCACGGTCGCGCGCTGATGCGGGCCGGCGCAGCAGGTATCCGGGCCGTCATCATCGACCTCGATGGCACCATGCTCGACACGGTGCCCGACTTCGAGGCGGCGCTGAACGGCATGCGCCACGACCTCGGCCTGGCGCCCATCAGCCAGGCCATCATCAAGCCGCTGGTCGGCAAGGGCTCCGAAAAACTGGTGCGCGACGCGCTGCTGCTCGACTGGGATGCCGCGCGGGTCGATGCGGCGTACACCGACGCGATGGCCGGCTACCAGCGGCACTACCTGGCCATCAATGGCGACCGCAGCACGCTGTATGACGGTGTGCTGGACGGCCTGGCGGCGATGCAGGCGCTGGGCCTGCGTCTGGTGTGCGTGACCAACAAGCCAATTGCATTCGCACTGCCGCTGCTGGCCCAGAAAGGCCTCGCGCCGTATTTCGAGCACGTGTTCGGCGGCGACTCGTTCGCCAAGAAGAAACCAGACGCCATGCCGATGCTGGGCGCCTGCGCGGCGCTGGATATTCCGCCAGCGCAGGTGGTGGCGATTGGCGACTCGTCGAACGATGCCGAAAGCGCCCGCGCCGCCGGCTGTTTCGTACTCACGGTCCCGTACGGCTACAACCACGGCCGTCCTGTACAAGAAATTCAATCCGATGGTATAGTGGATTCGCTGCTGGATGCAGCACGCCGCATCGGCGCGCACAATGCAACGGCCAGCCTAACCAACTAACTTCTCTCACCATGTTTTTCACCAAAAAACTCACTGTCAACCAAACCGGCGCCCCTGAGGCCTGGGTCTGGCGACGCTGGCAATCTTGGGCTGACTAAGCCGTACCGATTGCTGCCGGGTGTGCGTGCGACTGCACGCCACCGGCGGGTTTTTTGAAGCACACCACCGCCCTCTTCCCCCGTGGCGGTCCGGAGAAAACATGACCGAACTCGAATTCAAGTCCCTGGCAAACCAGGGCTACAACCGCATCCCCCTGATCGCGGAAGCCTTCGCCGACCTCGAAACGCCGCTGACGCTGTACCTCAAGCTGGCGCAATCGCAGAACACCGGCAAGAACACCTTCCTGCTCGAATCGGTGGTGGGCGGCGAACGCTTTGGCCGCTACTCGTTCATCGGCCTGCCGGCCCACACGCTGCTGCGCACGACCGGCAACCTGACTGAGATCGTGAAAAACGGCGAAGTCATCGAATCGCACGAAGGCAATCCGCTCGACTTCATCGAGCAATTCCAAGCCCGCTTCAAGGTGGCGCTGCGCCCTGGCCTGCCGCGTTTTTGCGGCGGCCTGGCCGGCTACTTCGGCTACGACACGGTGCGCCACATCGAGCACAAGCTGGCCGCGACCACCCCGCGCGATGAACTGGGCCTGCCCGACATCCAGCTGATGGTGACCGAAGAACTGGCGGTGATCGACAACCTGTCGGGCAAGCTGTACCTGATCGTGTACGCCGAACCGGGTCAGCCCGAAGCGTATTCGCGCGGCCGCCAGCGCCTGAAAGACCTGCGCATGATGCTGCGCCGGAGTGTCGATGCGCCGGTCACGTCGGCCTCGGTGCGGACCGAATCGGTGCGCGACTTCAGCAAAGAGGATTACCTGAAGGCCGTCGCCAAAGCCCACGAATACGTGATGGCCGGTGACCTGATGCAGGTGCAGATCGGCCAGCGCATCCGCAAGCCGTATGTCGATTCGCCGCTGTCGCTGTATCGCTCGCTGCGTTCGCTGAACCCGTCGCCGTACATGTACTACTACAACTTCGGCGACATGCAGATCGTCGGCTCGTCGCCCGAAATTTTGGTGCGCAACGAGACGCTGCCCGAGGGCGGCCGCAAGGTCACGCTGCGCCCGATCGCCGGCACGCGCGGACGCGGCGCCACGCCGGAACGCGACGCCGCGCTGGCCGCCGAACTGCTGGCCGATCCGAAGGAAGTGGCCGAACACGTGATGCTGATCGACCTGGCGCGCAACGATATCGGCCGCATCGCCGATACCGGCAGCGTCAAGGTCACCGACCGCATGGTCATCGAAAAATACTCGCACGTGCAGCACATCGTCTCGAACGTCGAGGGCAAGCTGAAAGACGGCATGTCGAACCTGGACGTGCTGCGCGCGACCTTCCCGGCCGGCACCCTGACCGGCGCGCCGAAGGTGCGGGCGATGGAAGTGATTGATGAACTCGAGCCCGTGAAGCGCGGCATCTACGGCGGCGCCTGCGGCTACCTGAGCTTTGGCGGCGAGATGGACGTGGCGATCGCGATCCGCACCGGCGTGATCAAGGACGGCAACCTGTACGTGCAGGCCGCCGCCGGCATCGTCGCCGATTCGATCCCCGAGATGGAATGGCAAGAGACCGAACACAAGGCGCGCGCCGTACTGCGCGCGGCCGAGCAAGTGCAAGATGGCCTGGATGGAGAGTTCTGACATGCTGCTCATGATCGACAACTACGACTCGTTCACCTACAACATCGTGCAGTATTTCGGCGAACTGGGTGAAGACGTGCGCACCGTGCGCAACGATGAAATCACGCTCGAAGAGATCGCGGCCATGAAGCCCGACCGCATCTGCATCTCGCCGGGCCCGAAGGCGCCAAAGGATGCCGGCATCTCGCTCGACGTGCTGCGCGAATTCGGCGGCAAGCTGCCAATCCTGGGCGTGTGCCTCGGCCACCAGGCCATCGGCGAAGCATTTGGCGGCAAGGTCATTCGCGCCAAGCAGGTCATGCACGGAAAAACGTCGACCATCGCGCACATCGGCGAAGGCGTGTTCCAGGACCTGCCGAGCCCCTACACCGTGATCCGCTACCATTCGCTGGCGATCGAGCGCGCTTCACTGCCGGCCTGTCTCGAAGTAACGGCATGGACCGACGACGGCGAGATCATGGGCGTGCGCCACAAGACGTTCGACATCGAGGGCGTGCAGTTCCACCCCGAGTCGATCCTGTCCGAGCACGGCCACGCGCTGCTGAAGAACTTCCTGACGCGCTGATGCGCCCATGCATGCGCGCCGCATCCGGCGGCGCCATGCCCAAACCACGTTTGCACACTGGACCCATCATGGCGATCACCCCACAAGAAGCGCTGCTGCGCTGTATCGAACACCGCGAAATCTTCCACGACGAGATGCTGTCGCTGTTCCGCCAGATCATGTCGGGCACGATGTCGCCGACCATGGTCGCGGCGCTGACCGTCGGCCTGCGCGTTAAAAAAGAAACCATCGGCGAAATCACCGCCGCCGCGCAAGTGATGCGCGAGTTCTCGACCAAGGTGCCGATGGCCGACACCACCGGCCTGCTCGACATCGTCGGCACCGGCGGCGATGGCGCCAACACCTTCAATATCTCCAGCGCGGCGATGTTCGTCGCTGCTGCTGCCGGTGCGCGTGTGGCCAAGCACGGCGGCCGCAGCGTCTCGTCGTCGTCCGGCAGCGCCGACCTGATCGAAGCATTCGGCGCCCACATCGACCTGACGCCCGAGCAGATCGCACAATCGATCGCGCAGACCGGCATCGGCTTCATGTTCGCACCGAACCACCACGCGGCGATGAAGCACGTGGCGCCGGTGCGGCGCGAGCTGGGCGTGCGCAGCATCTTCAATATCCTGGGCCCGCTGACCAATCCAGCCGGCGCGCCAAACATCCTGATGGGCGTATTCCACCCCGACCTGGTCGGCATCCAGGTGCGCGTGCTGCAGCGCCTCGGCGCCCAGCATGCGGTCGTGGTCTGGGGCCGCGACAATATGGACGAAGTCTCGCTCGGTGCCGGCACCATCGTCGGTGAACTGGTCAACGGCGAGATCCGCGAATACGAAATCCATCCGGAAGACTTCGGCCTGCAAATGGTCTCGAGCCGCAACCTGAAAGTGGCCAACGCCGAAGAATCCAAGGAACGCGTGCTCGAAGCCCTGCGCGGCGAGCCCGGTCCGGCGCACGACATCGTCGCGCTCAACGCCGGCACCGCGCTGTACGCCGCCGGCGTGGCCGACTCGATCGGCGCAGGCCTGGAGCAGGCGCGCGCCGCCATCGCCTCGGGCGCGGCGGTCGCCAAGCTCGAACAGTTCGTCCAGGTCACGCGCCAGCTCGGCGCGGCCAACTGATACCGAAAGCACCAGCATGTCCGACATCCTCGACAAGATCCTGGCCGTAAAGGCCGACGAAGTGGCCGCTGCGCGCAAGCACCGCGATCTGTACAGCCTGCGTAATGAGGTGGAAAGCGATGGCGACGCGCGCCGCAGCCTGCGCGGCTTCGAGCAGGCGTTGCGCGCGAAAATCGCCGCAGGCCAGGCCGGCGTGATCGCCGAAGTCAAGAAAGCCTCACCATCGAAAGGCGTGCTGCGCGCCGACTTCCAGCCGGCCGCGATCGCGCAGAGCTACGCCGAACATGGCGCGGCATGCCTGTCGGTGCTGACCGACGTGAACTTCTTCCAAGGTTGCGCCGACTATCTGCGCCAGGCGCGCGCCGCCTGCGCGCTGCCGATCCTGCGCAAGGATTTCATGGTCGATCTGTACCAGGTCTATGAAGCACGCGCGATGGGCGCCGATGCGATCCTGCTGATCGTGGCAGCGCTCGACCAGGGCCTGATGGCCGAACTGGAAGCCTGCGCGCTGGAGCTGGGGATGGATGTGCTGGTCGAAGTGCACGACGGCGCAGAACTCGACGCCGCACTGCAACTGCGTACGCCGCTGGTGGGCATCAACAACCGCAACCTGCGCACGTTCGATGTCACGCTCGACACCACGCTCGGCCTGCTGGCAGCGATTCCGCCAGAGCGCCTGGTGGTGACCGAATCGGGCATCCTCGGCCCGCAGGATGTACAGCGCATGCGCGACGCCAACGTGCACGCGTTCCTCGTTGGCGAAGCCTTCATGCGCGCTGAAAACCCGGGTCAGGAACTGGCGCGCCTGTTTGCCTGAAACGTTGAACGCTTAACGCACATTGCACGGCGCAGGCGCCGCGTGGCAGCCGTCATGCTGCGTACGCGTCGTGCAGCGCTTGCAGAAACGGCGGTTGCGCAGGTGCGCGTAGAGCAGCATGAAACCGCTGAGGACAGCGACGGCTGCTTCGGCATGCTCGCCCAGCAGCGGGCTGACGATGAACACTGCCGCCAGAAACAGCGCCAGGCCCGCGCAGCCGATCAGCAGCGTTGTCTTGTCACGGTGCCGCAGATAGCCGGGCACCAGCGCCAGCAGCACCGGCAGCGTGATCGCTGCGATCAGTGTGTCGTGGAAGGTGTCGTGTGCGTGCGCGAGCCCCAGCATCGGAAACGCCAGGATCACGAGCGGCATCGTCAGGCAATGCAGCAGGCACAGGACGGATGCCGTCATGCCAGCGATATCGCCGAATTTGATCAGTGCAGTTTTGGTCAGAGCGTTCTTGCCTGGGTGGTTCATAGCCCTGTTCCCATCATCATTAGAATATAATGATAACCCATTATCGTTAGCGATTCAACGCGCATGATGAATCGTGCATGCGATATCAGGCCCCAAACGACAAACGGCGCACGGCAAAATCTGCCGTGCGCCGCTGTGGGCCTTGCGGTCAACGTCAGAACATCACGCGAATCCCTGCCGTGATATTGCGGCCGGTCAGCGGCGCCGCATTCTTGATGAACGACGTGTGGCTGAACGCCAGCTCGTCGGTCAGGTTGTTCAGGCGTGCATAGAACTGCGTCGGCACGCCGCCGATGCGGGTCGAGTAGTGGGTGCCGACATTGAGCATGTTGTAGCCGCCCGTTTCGGTCTCGTACTCGGCCAGCTTGTCCTGCTTGCCGACACGGTACAACTCCACCATGCCGTGCCAGCCGTTCCAGTCGCCATCGAACTTCACGCCGATGCGGCTGGCCGGGATACGCGGCAGGTTGCGGCTGCCGTCGCCACCATCGAAGCGGGCGCGCACGTAGTCGCCGAACACCGTGGCACTCAGGTTGGACGACAGCTTCTGGCGGATTTCGCCTTCCACGCCGGTGAACAGCGCGTCGCGCTGCGTGTACTGCACCAGCTGGAAGCCGTCCTGGCTATCCAGCGTGCGCGCATAGATGTAGTTGTCGACCTTGTTGCGGAACGCGCTCACCGAGAACGTCGTGTCGCCGTCAAACTTGCGCAGCGTGAGGTCGACGTTGTTCGAGGTTTCCTTGTCCAGGTCCTGGTTACCGATCTCGTAGGTGGACGTGGCCAGGTGGGCGCCGTCCGCATACAGTTCCTCGGCGGTCGGCAGGCGATGGCTGCGCGAGAGCGACGTGCCCAGCGAATAGCCCGGCGTGAGCTTCCACACCGCGCCGACCGATGCCGACGTGCCGCGGGCATCGGTGTTCAGCAGGCCCGGTGCATCGACCTCGATATCCTGCCACTCGTGGCGCAGGCCAGCCTCGAAGCGCCAGTCCTGCAGCTTGTATTCCTCGGTCAGGAAAGCCGCATGCTTTTTGGTGAGGGTCGGCGGCACGTACGCTTCCTCGCCCAGCGCCGAGAAATCGCGGCGCGTGGTCTGCAGGCCGAACACGCCGCGCACGCCGGCAATCGGTGCGTGCACCGCCTCAAGGCGGGCATCGATGCCCTTGTTGCGGAACGAGGTCGAGACCACGTTCTCTTCCAGCTCGTCGTGAACGTACTCGGTGAACGAGGCGCGCATGCGCACACGCTCGATGCCGGTCACCGGATTGCGGTACTCGCCGCGCACGTCCCAGCGCTCGCTGTCGAGTTTCACAACCGGCACGTCACTGTGCTCGTGTTCATGCTCATTTTCGTCACCATGCCCTTCTTCGTCGTGGTCATGGCCCTCTTCTTCTTCATGGCCGCCGCAGTGCAGCTGGACACCATGCGGATGGCAGCCTTCGAATTCGTGGTTATGGCCAGGGATGCCGTATTCGGTGCGCTCTTTCGTGAAGGCGGCGCCGAGATAGCCGTTCTTGCCGATCCACGACAGACCGACGGTGCCGGTCTCGCCTTCCTTGTAGCTGCCCAGCACGCGGCGGCCGTCGACCCAGTCCTTGCCGACGCGGTAGTCGCCCGCATCGCGCTTGACGCCTTCCAGGTGCAGCGCGACGTTGCTGCCGGCGGCCGTGGTGAATTCGAACGCGCCCGTCTTTTCGCGCGCGGCCGAATTGGCGCGGATTTCGGCACTGCCTTCCAGGCCGTTTTCCGGCATCACGGTCGGCACCTTGCGGTCCATGATGTTGACGACGCCGCCCACCGCGCCACCACCGTAGGCCAGCGCCGACGGGCCGCGCAGCACTTCGATGCGTTCTGCCAGCACAGGTTCGAAGGCGACAGCGTGATCGGGGCTGATGGTCGAGGCATCCTGGATCTCCGCGCCGTCCGACAGGATTTTCACGCGCGGGCCATCCATGCCGCGGATCACCGGGCGGCTGGCGCCGGCGCCGAAGTGGCTCGACGTGATGCCCGGCTGGTGGGCCAGCGTTTCGCCCAGCGTCGATTCGCGTGCGCGCACCAGTTCAGCGCCGCCGAGCGACGTCACCGGCGTGATCATGTCGTCGTGCACCACGCCCAGCGCGCTGGCCGACACCACCACGGTCGGCACGCTGTCCGGATCGGTCGCCATGCGGCCCGTCGTCGTCTGGGCATGGACAGCCAGCGGCGCGCCGAAGGCCAGCATCAGCGCCAGAGTGGGTGGCGTGCGCTTGCAGGTGAAATGCGACATGGTGAAATCCTTGGTGATGAGATGAACGGCGGTGGCTAGTCACCGGGCGCGGACGCGTCTAGTGATAAGCCATTATCATTAACGTCGAGATGATAGGCCATTATCAATAAGGATTCAAGCCCCTTCTGGCCGAAGGGTCGCGCTTTCAGGTATTCTTCGGCTATGCAACGCAATACACGCCAAAAATCAGCCATCCTGCACGCGATCGAGCATGCACGCCGCCCACTGTCGCCACAAGAGATCCTGGCCGAAGCCAGCCAGGCCGTCAGCCAGATCGGCATGGCCACGATCTACCGCAACCTCAAGTCGCTGGTGGACGACGGCGCGCTGAAGGTCGTCACACTGCCGGGCGACGGCGCCCGCTACGAATCGACCAGCGTGGCCGAGCACCACCATCACCACTTCCAGTGCACCAACTGCCAGCGCGTGTTCGACGTGCACGCGTGCCCGGGCGACATCGACCACATGGCCCCGAAAGGCTTCAGCGTCGAGCGCCACGAACTCACGCTGTACGGCCGCTGCGCCGATTGCATCAACGCCTGACGCCAACAGCAGCGCGGCCCGTCGAGGGCCGCGTCATCTTTCTTATTTACCCAGCACGTTCAGCATCGCCAGCGTCATCGCCTGGGCGCTCGTCTTGATCGACGGCTCCGGCACCGGCGCGTAGAACGGCGAGTGGTTGAAGGCGATCGGCTTGCCGCCGGCCTGTTCGGCTGCGGCGACATCCTTCGGGTCATACACGCCGGTAAAGAAGAACATCGACGGCACGCCTTCGTTCGCGTACAGCGAAAAGTCTTCGCTGGCCGTCATGGCCGGCATGCGATGGGCCTTGTCGGCGCCGAACGCTTCCTTGAACACCACTTCAGTCTTGTTGACCAGCTCCGTGCTGTTGACGATCGCCTGACCGCCACCGCCGATCAGCATCTCGGGCTTCGGTGCGCCGGCCATTGCGGCCGACCCTTCCGCCACACGGCGCACGCCCTCGAGCAGCTTGGCCCGTACCTGCGGGCTGTATGAGCGGATGGTGCCGCGCACCTGCACGCTGTCGGGGATGATGTTGCCCACCGTGCCGCCCTGGATCGAACCGATCGTGACGACGCCGAATTCCTTCGGGTCTTTCTCGCGGCTGACGACCGTCTGCACATCGACGACAAAGCGCGCCGCGATCGCGATCGGATCGACGGTCTTGTCGGGCGCCGAACCATGGCCGCCACGGCCCTTGAAGGTGATCTCGAGCGAATCGGAATTGGATGACACCGGGCCGTCGTTGTAGCCGATCGTGCCATACGCCAGCGGCCACGAATGCAGCGCGAATGCGTAATCCGGTTTCGGGAAGCGCTTGAACAGGCCGTCGTCCAGCATCGCCTTGGCACCGGACACGATCTCTTCAGCCGGCTGGCCGATGAACACGAGCGTGCCCTTCCACTGTCCTTTCAGTTCGACCAGCGTGCGCGCGGTGGCGAGCCAGCTGGTCATGTGGATGTCGTGGCCACAGCTGTGCGTCACGAAACTGTCGCGACCTTCGCTGGTGGCGCGGGCGCGGCTGGCGTACGGCAAGCCGGTTTTTTCTTCCATCGGCAAGCCATCCATGTCGGTGCGCACCAGGACCGTGGGGCCGGCGCCGTTCTTGAGCACCGCGACGATGCCGGTCTTGCCGACCTTCTCGGTGACGGTGAAGCCGAGTTTGCGCATCTCGGCGGCCAGCTTGCCGGCGGTACGCACTTCCTGGAAGGCGATCTCGGGATGCGCGTGCAAGTCCTTGTAGATCGTGTCGAGCCACGGATACATGGCGTCCACGCGCGTGACGACATCGTTCTTGAGCGGCGCGGCCGGTTGGGCCAGGGCGGAGGTTGCGGACAGTGCCAGGAGCGGCGCACAGGCTGCGGCGGCGATGCGGGTCAGGATCGACATGGGCTCTTGCGGTCGTGTTGAACAGACCACAACGATAGCATGCTGCAATGCGATATGGTACGGGCGGCGGGTCGTGCCGCCGCCCGCCTCGGCTAGACGGCGCTCGGCCGCTTGAGCGCTGCCGGCTTGCGCCCTGCCACTGCCTGCGACAGCGTGATGATCGGCACCCGGTCGCCCTGCAGCGTGACATCGAACGCCATCAGTTCATCGCGCCGGAACGCGTGCACCGGCACCCGGTCGCCGACGCGATAGCGCGCCAGCAGCGCATCGACATTCGACGGATTGCCGTTCACGCGCAGTCCGTCAATGGCGATGACCACGTCGAGCGCTGACAAGCCGGCGAGGTGCGCGGCGCCGCCTTCGTGCACCTGCGTGAGCTTGGCGCCCAGCGGATCGCGCCCGATGCCGGCGTCGAGCGACGCCTTGCCGGTCTTGCGTTCGTCGACCAGCTTGACGCCGAACGGCGCGTACAGCTTGGCCAGCGGCAGATCTTCGACGCCGCGCACATAGCGCTCGAACAGGTTCCTCAGTTTCAGGCCGCTGACTTCATCGAACAGCGCTTCGACTTCGTGCTCGGTCACGCCGCGCCCGACGCCCGGATAGAAGTCGCGCCCGTAACGCTCCCACAGCGCCAGCATCACGTCGTCGAGCGACTTTGCGCCGCCCGTCTTGGCGCGGATCGTCAGGTCGAACGCCAGCGCAATCAGCGAACCCTTGGTGTAGTAGCTGATGATCGCATTGGGCGAGTTCTCGTCCTGGCGGTAGTACTTGCTCCAGGCGTCGAAGCTCGACTCGGCCACGCTCTGCTTCAGGCGCCCGCTGCCGCGCAGCACGCCGCACACCGTCTTGGCCTGCAATTTGAAATACGTCGTTTCGCCGATGATCCCGGCGCGCACCAGCATCAGGTCGTCGTAGTAGCTGGTGAAGCCCTCGAACAACCACAGGAGCGGCGTGTAGTTCTCGACCTGCAGGTCGTACGGCGCGAACACGGCTGGCTTGATGCGCTTGACGTTCCAGGTATGGAAGTACTCGTGGCTGCACAGGCCCAAAAACTGCAGATAGCCTTCGCCCGGCTCGCCGGTTTTTTGGTTTGCGGTAGTGGGCAGATCGGCGCGCGCGCAGATCAGCGCAGTCGAAGCGCGGTGTTCCAGACCGCCGTAACCGTCGCCCACGGCCATCGTCATGAACACGTAGCGCTCGAGCGGCGCGCGTTTGGTCAGTGGTTCGAAGAACGCGATCTGGGTTTCGCAGATGGCTTTCAAGTCGGCCTGCAGGCGCGCCATGTCCAGGTTCGGCACGCGGCCGGTGATGACGATGTCGTGCGGGATGCCGTGCGCCTCGAAGGTTGCGAGCTCGAAGTTGCCCATCTCGACCGGGTGGTCGATCAGCTCATCGTAGTTGGCCGCGCCGTAGGTGCCAAAGCCGTAGCGCTTCGCGCCCGCTTCTTTCATCGAGGTCGCCACGCGCCATGTTTTGGCGGCCGCATCGACCGGCCGCTGGATGTCGACCTGGTGCGCCGTCGCCTCTTGCCCCACCACGCGCAGGAACACGCTGGTGCCGTTGAAGAAGCCATGGGTCTGGTCCAGGTGCGCGGCGCGCACCGACAGGTCCCAGGCATACACCTCGTAGTGCAGCGTCAGCGGGCCGGCGCCAGCGCCGTTGCATGGTGCTGCGCGCCACGTGTGCTTGTCGAGTTTTGTCAGTGCTACCGCGGCCCCGGCCTGCTCGGCGCGGATGCGCACGATATTGCGCGCGAACTCGCGGATCATGTAGCTGCCCGGGATCCAGGCCGGCAGGGCGAAGGTCTGCCCGTCAGGATCCGGATTTGCCACCGTCAGCGTGACGTTGAACAGGTGACCGGCCAGGTCCCGCGGGACGATGGTGTAGAAAATTGCGCTCTGTTTTTTTTGCGATGGCTTTTTCATGATCTGGGGTTGGTCTCGGGTCGCACCGTATGGACAATAGTGTAAGCGGATTCAGTCAGGCAGATCGCCCTGGGTATCGATGTCGCGCAGGATGCCGGGGTCGGGCACGGCGATCGTGGTCACCGGGCTGCTCGTGAGCAGGCGGCGCGCACCCTGGTCGCCGTCCAGCGCCAGCAAGGCGGCGTGATGGATCGCGCCAAACGCGACCGGATTGCCACGGCGACCATCGAACAGCGGCGCCGCGATCCCGGCGCCATCGTCAACCGCATGGACCAGCGCCTGCAGCGTGGCTTCAGTCACGAACGGCATGTCGCCCAGCGCCACCAGCCAGCCGCCAGCGCCCTGCGCAGGGAGCGGCGCATGGCGGATCGCATGCGCCAGCGACAGGCCCATGCCGCTGTCGGCATCCGCGCACACCGTAACGGTGCAGCCCAGCGCGCGCAGCGCATCGGCCACGCCACCATCGCGTGGTGGCACCACCGCCACCACGCGCGGCAGCACCGCCAGCAATGTGCGCGCACTGGCCACGACGACGAAGTCGCCGCCCGGCAAACGCTGGAGCAGCTTGTTGCGCACGCCGGCCGGATCGAAACGCCGGCCGCGCCCTGCGGCCAGCAGGATGCCGGTGAGCGTACTGCTGTCGCGCGGCGGCACGCCGGTTACTTCCCGGCCTTGCCTTCGAGCGAATCGAACTTGCCTTCGAGCGCCTTGAGGTCGATCGCGCCCGGAATGCGCGAGCCGTCGGCGAAGAAGATCGCCGGCGTGCCCGTGATGCGCAGCTTCTGGCCCAGCGCGAGAACCTTCTCGTTCGGCGATTCGCACGCGGCGGGCGTGGCCGGCGGTACTTTACCGGCGATCATCCAGTCGTCCCAGGCCTTGTTGCGGTCGGACGCGCACCAGATGTTCTTCGACTTCACCGACGAATCCTCGGACAGGATGTTGTACATAAAGGTGTAGATCGTGACGTTGTCGATGTCCTTGAGCGTGGTCTGGCGCAGGCGCTTGCAGTAGCCGCAGTTCGGATCCTCGAACACTGCGATCACGCGCTTGCCGTTGCCCTTGACCTGCTTGAGCGCCATCTCGAGCGGCAGGTCGGAGAACTTGATCTTGTTGACTTCATCGATGCGTTCGCGCGTCAGGTTGCGCGAGCTTTTCACGTCGTACACCTGGCCGATGACGAGGTACTCGCCCTTCTTGTCGGTGTACAGGATATCGCCCGCGACGCGCACTTCGTACAGGCCCGAATACGGGGTTTCCTTGACCGACTCGATCTTCGCGCCGCTCAGGCGTGGCTCGAGCGCCTTCTTGATGGTCGATTCGACGTTGGTCTGCGCATCGACGCACGATGCGAGAAGGCCAGTCGCCAGCAGGACGGCGATCTTCATTTTAAGCATGCTTGTATTCCTCAGCGTGTAATTCTCAGATTGATGACTTGCCCATGGCATGGGCCATCAGGCGCCGCTTCAGTGCCGGCATGTTATTGAGCAGGTTCAGGCCGACATTCCGGACCACGCGCAGTGGTTCCAGGTTCGCGCCGAACAGACGTTCGAGTCCATCGGTGGCCAGTTGCATCAGCAGCACCTCTTCCTTGCGCTTGCGGGCATAGCGGGCCAGCACCCGCTCATCACCAATGGCGCGCCGTTCTTCGCGGTCACGCACGATGGCCAGCAGGTCGACGATGTCGCCAAACCCCAGGTTCATGCCATGGCCGGCCAGCGGATGCACGGCGTGCGCCGCATCGCCCACCAGCGCCACGTGCGGCGCCACCATCGCATGCGGCTTGATCAGCGCCAGCGGCACGGCGGCCACGGCGTCGGGCTGCAACGGGCGCAGCGTGCCCAGTTTGTCGTCGGCGTATTCGCCCAGCCGGATCGCCAGCTCGCCCAGCGACTCTTCCATCAGCGTGGCGGCCAGGGTTTCCGGCGCCGACCACACGAGCGAGACGCGGTTGCCCGGCAGCGGCAGCAGCGCGATGATGCCGTCCGAGCCGGTGAACCACTGGTGCGCGACGCCGTGGTGCGGCTTGTCGCAGGCAAAGTTGGTGACGATGGCGCTCTGGTGATACATGCGGTAGTCGACGCCGATATCGCACTGCCCGCGCACCCACGATTCGCGTCCGTCCGCGCCGACCAGCAGCGCGCACTCGACACGGCGCCCGTCTTCGAGGCGCACGGCGGCGCCGCTGTCGCTGCAAGTGAGCTCGCAGGCGCGGCCTTCGACCCGCTGCACATTGTGCGCGAAGCGGAGCGCAGCATTGAGCGCGCCGTTCAGGTTCTGGTCTTCGACGATCCACGCGAGCGTGCCGACCCGGGCGCCAAAGGCATCGAAGCCCAGGCTACCAGCATCGGCGCCGTCGCCGTGCACGTCCATCGCATCGACCGGGGCAACGCGCGCCATGTCGAGGGCATCCCATACCTTCAGGGACGACAGCAGGTCGTGCGCCGTGTGGTTGAGCGCATACACGCGCACGTCCCACGGTCGCTCGACGGCCGGTGCTGTGGCTGCAGCGGGCGCCTGCCGGGCCGGCGGCGCCAGCAGCGTCACGCTGTGGCCGGCCTGGGCGAAGCCGAGGGCTGCCGTCTTGGCGATGGCGCCATTGCCGACGATGCAGACGTCGGTCCGGATGGTGGAGGTCGTGGGCGTGGTCATGAAGGCATTATAGCGATATGCCGGTGCCGGAGGCCGGGCGGCGGGTTCGCGCCGTCGCAGGTGAGCGGGACAGGCCGCTCAGCCGGACCGCGACGCACAGACCACGTTTGTGCTGCCGCGCGCGCAAGAGGACTTGCGCAACTGAAAATCGATGGCTATAATCGTGCCTCTCTTGGCCTGGTAGCTCAGTTGGTAGAGCAGAGGATTGAAAATCCTTGTGTCGGTGGTTCGATTCCGCCCCGGGCCACCAAGAATTCAGCAACACGTAAAAACGCCACCACCGAGTGGCGTTTTTGCATTCCAAGGCCACTCATGCATACGCTTCCACCCTGCCCCCTCTGCCAATCGGCCTACACCTATGACGACGGCGCCGGCCAGTACGTCTGCCCGGAATGCGCGCACGAGTGGCCGATCGCGGGCGCAGCTAGCACCGAGACCGCGCGCGTCTACAAAGATGCGTCGGGCAACATCCTCCAGGACGGCGATACCGTTACCGTGATCAAGGACCTCAAGCCAAAGGGTTCGGGCGGCGTGATCAAGCAGGGCACCAAGGTCAAGAACATCCGCCTGGTCGACGCCGACCACGATATCGATTGCAAGATCGATGGCTTCGGCGCCATGAGCCTGAAGACGGAGTTCGTGCGCAAGGTGTAATGGCGTGGCGCTATAAACCATGCGACACCATTGTGGCTTTGTCATTATTCTGTGAACCTTCAAGATCACAAGAGGTTCCCATGTTTGCCAAGCCATCGTTCCTTGCCGCGTGCGCCACGCTCGCCCTGTCTGGCCTCTGCGCCGGATCGGCATTGGCTGCTGACGCCGCCAAGCCATTGCAGCCGATCGAATCGCTCGCGGTGCCCCGCTACATGGGCGTCTGGTACGAAATTGCCAAGTTCCCCAACGAATTCCAGAAGAAATGCGTGGGCGACACCAGCGCCACCTACAACCTCGACAAGGACGGCCGGGTCAAGGTCATCAACCGCTGCCGCACAGCGGACGGCAAGATCGATACCGCCGAAGGCGTCGCGCGCCAGCCGGGCGCTGCCACGTCGCCCAAGCTCGAGGTGCGCTTCGCACCGGCCATCCTGTCCTTCATCCCGATGGTGTGGGGCGATTACTGGGTGATCGATCTGGACAACAAGTACCAGCTGTCCGCAGTCAGTGAGCCCAAGCGCGAATACCTGTGGATCCTGTCGCGCACGCCCCAGGTCGCCCCAGCCGAATACAACGCCCTGCTGGCACGCCTGAAGGCGCAGGGCCTGGACACCTCGAAACTCGTGCTCACGCCGCATACGGCGGCGCCGCAATCCGGGCAGTAAGAGGCTGGTGAAGCGATCGGTCATGCGCGCCGCCCTGTGCGGGCTCGGCCCGCTGACATCGATCGCGCCAGCCTGGGCCCAGCCGCTTGCCGCTGATCCGCTGGCGGCGCTGATCAATGCCTACCGCGCCAAACCGGCCGACTGCGACGGCGCATCCGTCGCGCCGGCGACGCCGCTGGTGGCCGAGCCGGTCCTGGCGCAGATCCGCATCGGCTTCGGGACCTTCATCGAATCAGCACTGGAGCAGGCCGGCTACCCCACCGATGGCGCGGATTCCGTCGACGTTACCGGTCCGGAAGACGCCGTGGCCGCCATGCGCGTGCTGCAGCAGAGGTATTGCAGGGTGCTGCGCAGCGAACGATTCTCGGCCGTGGGCAGCTACCGCGAAGGCACGACCTGGACCGTCGTGCTGGCCCGGCCGGCGCCCCCCTTGCCATCGACCACCTACCCGGACTGGCGCGACGCCGGCCGCGCCATCCTCGATGCGGTCAATCTTGCACGCGCCAGCGCCCGCATGTGCGGCGACCGCGCATTTGCGGCGGCGCCGCCCTTGCAGTGGAACGCGGTGCTGGGCGAGGCCGCGCTGGCCCACAGCCTCGACATGGCCACCCGTCGCTACTTCAACCACTACGCGCGGGACGGCAGCGATCCGGCCGATCGCGCCACGCGCGCCGGTTACCGCTGGCACCGCTTGGGCGAAAACATCGCCTTCGGCCAGCACTCGCCACAGGAAGCGGTCGACGGCTGGATCGACAGTCCGGGCCACTGCGCCAACATCATGCAAGCGGACTTCACCGAGATGGGCGCGGCCTATGGCATCACGGCCGACCGGCAAGCGGGCATCATCTACTGGACCCAGGTGTTCGGCACGCGGCGGTAAAGTGCCCCGCTTTCGACCCTGGTTCCGAACCCGGGTGCGCCCTGCACCACTCCGCTTCGGCTAGACTTGCCTGCACCATGACCCTGATCGCCACGCAACCACACCTCGGCCTTGTCTGCATCACCGTCTCGAAAGAGGTGCGGTATCGCACGATCACGCGCAAGCGCCTGCTCGACCTGTCCGAAGAAGGTCAGCAGCGCGCGCTGGAAGACATTTACCGCGACAATATCCAGACGCTCGACAACGCGCTGCGCTACTGCGAGCGCGAAGGCATCAGGCTGTACCGGATGCCGTCATCGATCTTCCCTTTCGCCGACGAGCCGTTCGGCCTGGCGATCCTGCAGAAGTTCAAGGAAACCCTGGGCCGCTCGGGCCGGCGCGCGACCGAACGCGGCATCCGGCTGGTGATGCATCCCGACCAGTTCGTGGTACTGAGCTCGGATTCGGAAAACGTCGTCGCCAACAGCGTCAAGATCCTGCAGATGCACGCCGACATCATGGATTTGCTGGAGCAACCGCGCTCGCCTTGGGCGCTGCTGGAAATCCACGGCGGCAAATCCGACCGCGAAGACCAGCTCGTGGCCCGCATCGCCGAACTGCCCGAGGCGATCCGCAGCCGCCTGTGTCTGGAGAATGATGAATACGCCTACAGCGCCGACGAGATCCATGCCGTCTGCGTGCGTGCGGGCATCCCGATGGTGTTCGACGCCCACCATCACATCGTCCACGAAAAGCTCGACAGCTACGACCACCCGAGCGTCGCCGACATGCTGGCCAAGGCCCGTGCCACCTGGCCCGATCCGGCGCACCAGCTGGTGCACATCTCGAACGGCCGCGAAGGGTTCAACGACCGCCAGCATTCCGATCTGATTTCGGTGATGCCGTCGTCTTACCTGCAGGCGCCCTGGATCGAGATCGAGGCCAAGCACAAGGAAGATGCGATCCGTGGCCTGCACGGCTGGTGCGAGAAAGTCACGCCCGCCGCGGCGTAGTCGTTCAGCTGGCGTGCAAGGCTGACACGCTTTCCAGCCACGGCGTCAGCACATCCGCCAGCGCCTGCGGCGCTTCGATCGGGATCATGTGGCCGCTGTCGTCGATGACGGCAAACGTGGACCCGGCAATCCCCGCATGCAGTTCCTGCGATTCTTCCAGACTGCGCAGGCGATCGTGGCCGGCCGCGACGATCAGCGTCGGGCAGCGGATCTGGTCCAGCAGATGCAGGTCGCCGGGCCGCTCGACCATCGACTGGTTGCGAAACGCCTCCGCCCCCAGCCGCACACCCATCTGACGCACGCGCTCGATCAACGACTCGTCGCCCGCATTTTTAAGATTCAGCGACGTGGCGATCGCCGTGCGGCTCAGGCCCGCGAACGACACTGACGGCGCCGAGCGCGCCACCGAGCGCTTGCCCTGCCTGACCGCGTCGGTATCGGGCCGGGTCGAGCTGGCGATCAACGCCAATGCTTCCACCCGTTCGGGCGCCTGGCGCACGATCTCGCGGGCGACATAGCCGCCCATCGAAAAGCCGACGAGGATGAACGACGGCGGCGCATCACGCAGCACGCGCGCGGCCATCGCGGCGAGCGACGTGTCGTGGCGCAGGTCGGCATGCACGAACGGGCCGAATGGCGCGAGCGGTGCGCGCAGGTCGTCCCACAGCGTGTCATCGGCCATGTAGCCGGGTACCAGCAGAATCGTCATCCTTGAGGCTCAGGTATTGCGCATCTGCGCCTGCGACACATTGCTGCCCGGCGGGACGCTCTGCGTGAGCCAGACATTACCGCCGATGGTCGACCCGGCGCCGATGGTGATCCGGCCCAGGATGGTGGCGCCGGCATAGATGACGACGTCGTCCTCGACGATCGGATGCCGTGGAATGCCCTTGACGAGCGCGCCGCTGTCGTCGACCGGGAAGCGCTTGGCGCCCAGCGTGACCGCCTGGTACAGCCGCACGCGCTCGCCGAGGATGGCGGTTTCACCAATTACGACGCCGGTGCCGTGGTCGATGAAGAAGCTGCCGCCAATCTGCGCGCCGGGGTGGATGTCGATGCCGGTGAGCGAGTGGCCGATATCGGCCACCACGCGCGCCAGGAACGGCACGCCCAGGCGCGTCAGGCAATGCGCGATGCGGTGGTACAGGATGGCGATGGTGCCGGGGTAGCACAGCATGATCTCGGCCACCGAGGTGGCAGCCGGGTCGCCCGCGAGCGCGGCCTGTACGTCCGACACCAGCAATGCACGTAAACCAGGCAGGCGGGCCGCGAACTCGCGCGTGATCGCGCGGGCACGCTCGGCCAGCACGAGGTCTTCACGCTGAGCATCTGCACCGGACGCGGCGGACGGCGCCGCCGGCGAGAAGCGCAGCGCGCGCCGCACCTGCTCGACCAGCCGGTCGAGCGCCACGTTGAGCGTATCGGCAACGTAGTAGTCGATGCTCTCGTCATTCAGGTCGGGGCGCCCGTAATGCGTGGGAAACAGCGCGGCCGACAGGCCGTCGACGATCTGGCGCAGCACCTCGCGCGACGGCAGTTCGCGCACGCGGCCCTGGTGCCGGATATTGTGGGTCGACTCACGCGACGTGCGGAGTGCATCGATGACGGGACCAAGGTGCCATTGCACCGATCCACCTTGGTATGGGAGTTCGCTGTTCATTTGCCGAGCCTAGCGGGTTTGCATGGTGATGCCACGATTTTATGGGTATTTCGGCAAGCGCGTTTGTCGGACTACTTTTTCACCGGGTCAGCAGATCAGGGACCACCACCGCTGACCTTGCCGCGCAGCAGTTTCTAAGGCAACATCAGCACTCGCCCAGCCACTTGTATTGATTGCAACCATGAACCTGCCCTCCCACCAGCTCAGCATGACAGTGCTGATGACGCCCGACACGGCCAATTTCTCCGGCAACGTGCACGGCGGCACCATCCTGAAACTGCTCGACCAGGCAGCCTACGCCTGCGCCAGCCGCTACGCCGGGCGCTATGTGGTGACGATGAGCGTCGACCAGGTGACCTTCCGCCAGCCGATCCACGTCGGTGAACTGGTGACCTTCCTGGCCGCCGTGAACTATACCGGCCGCAGCTCGATGGAAATCGGGATCAAGGTGATTGCCGAGGACATCCGCAGCAAGGCCGTGCGGCACGTGAATAGCTGCTTCTTCACGATGGTGGCGGTGGGCGACGACAAGAAGCCGGCGTCGATTCCGCCGCTGGTGCCGTCGACACCCGACGAAGTGCGCCGCTTCGAGGAAGCCAAGGGGCGCCGCGACCTGCGCCTGGCGCTCGAACGGGATCATGCGCAGCGGATCAGCAGCAAGGGTTGAGGATCGGCGCGTGAGGATTGTCTGCTTGCCAAAAACGCTGCTATAATTGCGCGCTCTTGGCCTGGTAGCTCAGTTGGTAGAGCAGAGGATTGAAAATCCTTGTGTCGGTGGTTCGATTCCGCCCCGGGCCACCAAGAATATACCTTACGAAACGCCGATCCATGCAGATCGGCGTTTTTGTTTTCAGTGCACGAAGTCCTCGTATCCGGTCTATTCCCGGCCCACCATCTCCGCGCGCGCACAACCGTCCCAATCGTCCAAACGTCCGTCCCACTTAGCTCCTCACTCCGCAGCATGGACCTTAAATCCATGCTACGGTGACAGATCGGACTTTTGGTCCTATGCTCGCAGGTTCGAATACGCACGGTCCACCACGAATTGCCTATTCATCCGAGTCCGCCACTGACTTGTCCTCGTTGACCTCCTTGACCTTTTCGATCGGGATGCTCAGCAGCGCGGCATTCATCTGCCGGTAGAGCGGCTCGACATCAGACTCGACCTCGTCATAGTACTCGGGAAGCAACATGCTGTACTTCTTGTCGAAAACAGTTGTCTTGTCGAGCTGAGCGTCCGAGTGTTTCGTGACGCAGACTATGAGCTGCATGGAATCCGGAAGGTTCTCCGCGATGAACCCGAGGACGACGTGGAGGTTCAGGTCGTCTTGGTCCTGTTGGTTCGGAGAGTCTATGACTACGGGGACCGACATGCCTAGCTGTTCGCCATGGCAGACCTTCCACAAGGCTGCGTAGTAAGCGAGGAGCAAACGAGGCCCTCCGCTGCCTGAACGGTTAGGTCTGCTGACAAGGTTTGGATTGCCCGAAGGATCGGGTACGTTGAGCGACTTCCTCGCTAACCGGTAGGCTTCTCTGAACGCAGCCACAATCCTTTTGGCGCGCTTCTTGTCGGTCAATGCGCCTAGTTGTGCCTCGATTTCCGCAAGTTTAGCGTTCCAATCTGCCAGTTCGCCAGCGATCTGTTCTCTTTCGGCATCGAATGCCCTATGGGCAGCCTGGGCTCCTTGAGATTCCACTACCTCTTGGAACCGAAGGTCCCCGCGCTTTTGCTCAAGGATCCCGTTGATTCTGGCGTAGTTGCCGCGCAGCGTTCGAAGTTCCCCGTTCGTCGATTCCAGTTGTCGTCTCGCGGTAACGAGATCTCTCTGGAGAGTACGCGTAAGCTCCTCCAGGATCCTGGCGTCCTCGGCATAGCCCAAGTAGTGCAGAAACGACTGCTCGTGCTCCGCCCCACATGTCGGGCAGACGATTTCATTGGCATTTGCAATGTTCGCAAGATACTTCTGGTCTCCGGCGTATTCCCGCAGCGAGGCGAATGCGGTTTGGATCTGGTGGTTGATGCTTGCAACCACTTCACCCTCACGGACATACTTAGCGCGCAGAGTTTCTTGCAGGCCGTTGAGCTCGTTCGCCTCCGATGTCAGGCGGCAGATTTCTTCTTCGAAGCCCGCCTCCGACAGCTTCACGGTGCCAACAGGAAGAGTCTGGCTCAGCCGAAGGCGAGCGCGTTCCAGAAGCTTCATCTCGCTGACACGCGCATCGGCTTCCTTCGATATTGCGCTTTGCTCGCTCTTGAGCTCATAGTATTCGGCAGGCTTGATACCGCTGAAATATTCGAGGATGCTGCGGACCGGTGCCGCATACTGCAACGTAGCGGGGAAAGTATCCCATTTTTCCCGCCAGCTCCCATCTTGGTCAATGTAAAAAGGGAGGAAAAAACAGGAAGGATCGGCCAATACGCCCTGCCCTGTCTTCTTAGAAGTCAGCATGAGCTTGAACCCGACCAGCGCCGCGAACGTTTCAGCCCATGCGGCAGGCGAATCAGTTGCCTTGAGAAGCTTGCCGGACGAATCGTGAAGCGAGCGCGCACCACTATGGTGGATGACGGTGAACGATTCACCGTCTACCTTGAACCTGACTGCGGAAACGGTCTGAGGATCCCATTGTTCGAGGGTTCCCAGCGGTTTGGCACCAAGCGTTACGAAGAGGTGCTTAACGAGGCTTGACTTGCCCGTATGGTTCTCCCCTTGGATCAGGTTCCTGTGTGGGTGAAAGCTGACCTTCCTGGCTTTTTTGTCGCGGTGCGATAGCAGCGATATGCTTTCGAATTGAAAGATTCTCATAGGATTTTGTAGATAGGGCACGAAGGAGTTTTCTGAAATTAGGCTGCGGCATTTTTCGTTACCTGAATTAGCAAATACGCGAAGACTTCGGTGTTCTTGAAGGCCGGATGGGCCGCGGCTATCCTCGCGGTTTCCGCTTCCAGTGCAGGAAGCAACGAAGAAGATGCTAGGAGCGGAGGTGCTGCCTTGACGCATTCGTCGATCAGGGCGAGCTCGTCGCCCCCCCACGTCCCGGAGACGACGGCGGAGAAGTACTTTGTCACGCCGACGTTAATCGAGATACGCCTAAGAGGAGCAAGCCCTTCAAGCAGCAGTCCGTCAAGAACCTTGTCAAGGTACGATTTCAGGTCAGGAACGCCTTTGAGATCGGCAAGTGCAGAGTTCAGCTCGGTCATCGAGTATCCCCGCTGGTGACGCAGTTCCTCAAACGACGCCATGGGCTGGGTCTGTCGCCCGAGGGCACTGAGTTGGGCGAAGAGAGCGTCCACGAATGCTTTCGCTTGACCTGCGCTCGCCGGTAGGTGCTTGCTGAGGTAAGCCGAAGCCGCGCCGAGAGCCATTAGGTGAGGGTCGTCCGGGTGCAAGGTGGTTTTCCGCAAGGCGAGCCGTTTGAGGTCCGGGACTTCTCCGGGAGCGGCGTGGAGCAGGGCCAACCCCTCAGCCAAAGGTGACGCGTGCGAAGCGTCAAGCTCCGACGCCAGGCACTTGAGCAGGGCCGAGGCTGATCCACTCGTGACTAGCGGAAGGTCGCAGCCTGCGTTCGACACAAAGTGAGCGTTGGCTTCCAAATGCTGGACGGCCAAACCAGCCTTATACAATTTGCCGAGAGGGCTCTTTCCTACCTTAGACAAAGTGGGTGGTACTTTTTTCTTCGTTCGGCCGTCTGGCTTCAGCAAGCCCGTCAGTTCGTTGAACGACCACTCGCCGCTGTCTTTCTTCTTGATCTGGTATATATCGACGCGGCTGGGTGCCGTTTCGGAATCGAATTCGGCGACGTCCTGGATCGACTCGAAAAGCAGAAGGAAATCGGTCGAGCCGGCTTGTTTGAGCTCGAATATGCGGAGGATCGCCCAGTAGCGCTGGAAGTCCACCCCCTTCTGCCCATGACCACCCCCAACTTCCGCCAGCTCAGGATCCTGACTCAGGGAAAATATTTCGGTGAATTTTTCTTCCGCTAGCGTCATATGTAGAGTTGGAAAACATCGATCGTCAATGTGGATAGGGACCCTATGGGGTTGCTCATCGTAACTGTTGGTAATTTATCAGTGACCATGCAAATCGCCAATTTTTTTTAGCTGTTATGAGGATAATGACTTGAAAATTCTTGTGTCGGTGGTTAGATTCCGCCCCGGGCTACCAAGAACATACCTTGCACAACGCCAATCCATAGTGATTAGCGTTGTCGTTTCTGGACTTCGCAGGCCTCGCCGCCTGTCAATGTCCACTTCGCTCATTCGTAAATACAGCATGGCAAGCTCATGTGTCCAGGCCAGATAAGGTCAGGTCAGGTCAACGAAGCATCGTCCGCGAAACGGCCGTGAGGGAAGTATTGCGCAAGGCGGGCGAGACGTTCACGCAGCGGATAGAAGGGAGAATTCTGTCGGCGGGCCTGGTTCACCAATGTGTACGAACCATTGGTTTGACAAGCGTCCAGTCCGATCTGCACGGATTGCGGATAATCGCGACGGCCTGTCGGTACCGCGCGTCGGGGCCAGCAGGCGGCCGACGGCTGCGTAATTCTCCGCAGACGCCACAACGACCAATCCGATGCAACCCCAACCAAGGATGAACAACATGTCGCGTCCCTCCTTCATTGCTGCATGGGCAGCTTCGCAGCGAATTTATGACCCCGTCAATTCGGGCGCCAGGGTAGCAAAGGTGATAGGAGGAAATGTTGAGAAGAATATTAATAATTTTACGGATGCACAGCGCTGGAATAACACCTGCGCCGTACGGATGAGTTATATCCTTGGCGAGGCAGGCCTGATGATTCCGAACATCCATGGACAGACAGTATCCGGGGCGGACGGGCGAAAATACTTTTTCCGTGTACGGGATCTGATTGGTTTTTTGAAGCAGCAATGGGGCAAAGCTGAGGTTGTGAAATATCCTGCTTCCGGCGGCGGCACGTTGGTTGGCAAGAAAGGTGTCATCCTGTTTGAGGTATCTGGCTGGTCGGATGCGCAGGGGCATGCCACCCTTTTCAACGGCCAATCCTGCTATGACCACTGTTATTTCAATGAGCCGGAAGCAAAATATCGCACGGACCGTGCGAACTTCTGGGGCTTGCGATGAAGTCGATCCCGTTGTGCTTGGCGCTTGTGACCTCCACGTTGCTTTCATTCACAGTCCACGCCTCCGATCAAACCGTCATTTCTCCACAGGCTGGCGCCCGCACCTATGCGCAAAATTACAAGGACATGGTGCTGGCAACCTGTATGACACAGGCATACCGGAATGACACGGGTGCGGCCACTGATGCTGGAAGCAGTGCCAGCGCCTTGCGTGATTGGACCTACTTCGATATGGAGAAGAGTCCCGATGCGGTCGAGTCGCTGGTGAACCGCTATCTGGCGCGGGACTACTCCCATCCGCTCGTCGAATCGGAGATCAAAGGAGTCAGGTTCGATTTCCTGAAGTGCATGGACCTGTACCATAGCAAAGCGCTGGAAGACTTGGTCAAGCGGCTGGTCATTCACCCGAAGCGTACTTTCAGGCAGGAAAACCCTTCGCGGGCAAGGGCTCCCGGCGCAGCCGCCAGGTAACAACTGGCTGGCTACGAGCACCCTCATACCAAGGTCAAGTGCGTGCGTTATCGAGGCGACGCTGGCCGCAAAGGTGCTTACCACATAGACTAGGCCAAGCGGGCTTTCTGGCATCCGCGATCCTTGTGTCCGGTCCAGGAAATAATTTCCCTGACCAGTTCCCAAGGGAAACAATTATGCTATCGTGAAATTTCAATGTCACCCCATCGCGCGACCGTCAACCTGTCGCAGCGGCGATGTTCGTTGGAGAATCGTCATGAGCGAGTTATCGTCTTTTTTTCAAGCAGTAAAATTGCCGGTCATTTCAGAGGTCGCCCATGCATTGATCAAAACCCTCGATGACGAGGATGCGTCGGCCACCCAAATCAGCGCGATCATTGCACGCGACCCCGCCCTCACCGCCAAGCTAATGCGCCTGGCCAATAGCGCCCGCTTCGGCGTCGCGCGTGGTGTCACGTCACTCGACGATGCCATCGCCATGGCGGGCCTTGGGCATGTGCGCACCCTGGCCCTGGCGGCCTGCTTCGCCGAAACCTTCCCGGACCTTCCGGGCCTCGACAGCGACGAGTTCTGGAAAAGCAGCATGGCCTGCGCCGGCTACGCCAAATGGCTGGCCGTCTGCCTGGGCGACGATGGCCAGGATGCCTGGCTCGCAGGCATGATGATGCGGCTTGGCGAACTGCTGATCTACCAGGCGGCGCCGGCAACGTTTGCCGAGATCGAGGAGCAACCCCACCTGCCGGGTGGACGGTGGGAACGCGAAACGCGATTGCTGGGCTTTTCGGAGGGGCACATTACCGCCGAACTTTGTCGTCGCTGGAATTTCCCAGTCGTCATCGTGAACGCATTAGAAAGCGCATCCGATCCAATGGACGCCCACCCGTTCAGCAAACTCGGGGCAATCATCCACCTGGCCAGCCTGCTGGCCGACACACCGAGCGACGATCCGGCCATTCTCGAGAGCTTGCCGCAAGACGTCGTCACCGCGTTGCAGCTGAACCGCGAGTGGATGCACAAAAAGTTTCCATCCCACGCTTCCTTCTCGGCCGCGCCATGACTCGCCTGGGCAGTGGAGCGTGCTGTCTCCGGACCACGCCGTCACGCCTGGTCTGGCAAATCGATAGTGGGGATACAGCGCCGCTCGAAAATTGAAAATCCTTGTGTCGGTGGTTCGATTCCGCCCCGGGCCACCAAGAATATTGTTCACGCAACGCCAACCATCACTGGTTGGCGTTTTTGCTTGTGGGGCTCGTAGTCCTCGTATCCGCCCATGTAGATAAGCGAAACAAACTGCAGCGGTCAGCGATGTCTCGACCGAATCGTTCGACTGTCCATTTCCATCAGCTTCGTTGCACAAGTCGTCTACGGCGCGATTTGCGCAAGCTGAAAGCAAGTGTACAACTGCGAAACGATATCGGCCTTCAGTCGACGCATCTACATCGGCTTGGGAATCCACCGCCGTGCAGTCGATTTAAGGCACGTCGTAACGCTTCGTCCAGATGGACGGGCTAGGAATGCAGTTGCGGGCCGTGCCGACTCGTGCGTCGGGTTGATGCCGACAAAGCCGCGAATGGCCTGGCTGTCGTAAATCGAATCCTTGATGCATTCGCCGACCGCGTTTGTCACCGTTCAGGTAGCACCGCAGCACCGCCGCCACTGGCAGCGGCCATGGTGTAACAATCTCGATCTGGCCTGTAAGCGGGCGCGGGGAATCTATTTCTTCTCGGTGGGAAACTCGGCTTGAAGATCACATTTTGCTTATTGGTTATTCGGCTGGAATTGAACGAATGCAATAAATTCTGTTTTTGCAGATATTTCATCATGCTGTGCAAATACGCTACAAATGAAGAAATAATTACAACAATTTATGCATTTATCGTACTATGTATTTACAGACAAACGACCTCTTCAGTACTTTATGTTTCTCCAACTAAATAAAATATCTTTTTAAAAAGATGTAGCCAAAATTAGGGGTGGGGAATGGATAAGTCTTTAGACAGGGCTATGTTCGTGCCTGAGAAAACCGAACTATCTACTCCAAGAAACAAAGCCGGGCATTCTTGGATCGCTGTGGTAAACCTCTTCGCAGCCAGCTGTAGAACAATTCGATTCGCAGTGCCTGTAATTCCTCTGACAGTTTCTTCTGTTTATCTTTTCATGGCCGTGGGAGCGTTGTTTACTCCGGGGCTTGAAAAGTACGCCCTGCTATTCGTCTGGCGAAAATGCCTTCGCCGGATAAGCAATACTGACGTTGGGCTCTTGTGCTACTCCGCGCTTGCAAAGTCCGGAATCGCTCAGCTATTTCAATTCCTCGCCACTGATAGCAAACTGTTGCCTCGCACGTCGTTTATTCGACATGTTACGGCACAGGGGCGACCTTCACGGTACAAATGCAGTCTCCAACACCGGTATCGCAAGCCCTATTGGGACGCAACGCCATTGAAGTGCCGAATAGAGCGATGTTGGTAATCTCGTCGGGCCTTGAACAGGCAGGTGGCAAGCATTGGCAACCTTAGCTGATTCCTCCAGCTATTAAATCGCCGCACGCTTCGCTTGGCGCCTTGCATCTTATCCACTGTACTTCCCGCTAGCCGATTAGACCGGTGACGGCCTCGTCATGCCTGTTTTGCGCAATCTGTGCGAAGCAGGAGATGTGCGACAGCACACCGTATATCTGATATGGAAGCATGGCTTTTTTACCAGAAACATCAATCAGTGTGACGCTGCTTTCAAAAGGCCGCGAACCAACTCCTGAAAGTGAGTATTCAAATGACGACGTCAAATTCGCAATATGGCTTCAACGTTACGTTTGATGACCTGAATTTCATCCTGAAACAGATCAAGATCGCTGAAGCGAGCGTTAACCCGGCTACCGGCAACATGCAGAACCTGCCGGCGCTGGTCGGGAGTGCGCTGCTCCCGTACGGCTTGCGTACGGTCGATGGCTCATGGAATAACCTGCTGCCAGGGATGGAACGCTCGGGCGCGGCTGATGAAATCATGCCACGCCTGGTGCCTGCCGAATTCATGTCCGCCGAGGGCAAGCCACAGTACTTCTACGGACCGCAGGACACGCAAGCCGGTCCGGTCACGAGTTATGCGCAGACCATGCCGGGAAACGTGGTCTTCGACTCCACGCCACGCATGATCAGCAATCTGATCGTCGACCAGAGTAACCGTAATCCGGCGGCCGTGGCGGCGGCAGATCAGCGGGCGGACGAGAGCACCTACCCCGGACAAAATACGGTGGTGACTGACAACGGCACGCTGTACATTCCGAACCTTTCCCCCGACATCGGCCTGTCGCCGCCGTTCACCGGCGTCATGGCCCTGTTCGGCCAGTTCTTCGACCACGGGCTGGACCTGATTTCAAAAGGCGGCGGCACGGTCTTCGTCCCGCTTGATCCACAGGATCCGCTGTACGTGCAGGGAGGACACGCCAACTTCATGGTCCTGTCGCGGGCGGCGAACACGTCGTTGCCCGGTCCCGATGAGGTGCTGGGCACCGACGACGACACGGTTGGCCATACCAATACGACGACACCGTTCATCGACCAGAACCAGACCTACACCTCGCATCCGTCGCACCAGGTGTTTCTGCGTGAATATTCGATGATCGATGGTAATCCTGTTTCGACCGGCAAACTGCTGACGGGGGCGTTCGGCGGGGGCAACTGGGGCGAAGTCAAGGCCCAGGCTGCTGCCAAGCTTGGCATCCAGTTGACCGATGACGATGTGTTCAACGCACCGCTGCTGGCAACTGACCCCTACGGCAACTTCCTGCCCGGACCCAATGGTTTTGTCCAGATCGCGACCGCCAGCGGCCTAGTGGAGGGCGATCCGGCGGCAAATGGTGGGCGCGGTATAGCAATTCCTCAAGACACCATCCGTACTGGGCACCAATTCCTGATCGATGTGGCCCACTCTTCGGCACCGGGTACCTATGATCACGATCACGATCCGGGTACGCCAGAACTGAAGCTCTTGCCGGACCTGGACACGATAGTCGGCAGTGCCAGCGCTGTTGCGCCGCCCGGCTACTATGACGATGAACTGCTGGACCGCCACTTTTCCAACGGCGATGGCCGCGGCAACGAAAACATCGGCCTCACCGCCATTCATGCGGTCTTCCACTCCGAGCACAACCGTCTGGTAGACCAGTACAAGCAGACGATCCTCGCTAGCGGCGACCTGACAATGCTCAACGAGTGGCTGGCCGTGGACGTATCCTCCATGCCGGTGACCCCGACGGCGCTCGCATCGCTGCAGTGGGATGGCGAACGCCTGTTTCAGGCAGGGCGTTTCGTCAACGAGATGCAATATCAACACATGGTTTTCGAGGAATTCGCGCGCGCAGTACAGCCGAGTATCGAGCCGTTCGTGTTCTCGCACTCGGCCGACATCAACCCGGCGATCATGGAAGAGTTTGCGAATGTGGTCTACCGCTTCGGTCACTCGATGCTCACCGAAACCGTGTCCCGGCTCGATGGCGATCTCAACAATAAGGACATTGGCCTGATCCAGGCTTTTCTTAATCCAGTCGAATTCAACCGCGCAGGCGGCGAGGCTGGTGAAGCTACAGCAATCGCTGACATTATCCGCGGCATGTCGCGCCAGGTTGGCAACGAAATCGACGAGTTCGTCACTGGAGCGCTGCGCAATAACCTGGTCGGGCTTCCACTCGACCTGGCCGCGCTGAACATCGCACGCGGACGCGATAGCGGGGAACCCAGCTTCAACGAAGCGCGCGCCGCATTCTTCGAGATGAGCGGCGACGCCCAGCTCAAGCCCTATACCAGCTGGGCCGACCTCGCTCCGCACCTGAAGAATCCTGCGTCTATTATTAACTTTATCGCCTCGTACGGCACGCACGAGACAATTACCAACGAAACTACCCTGGCCGGCAAGCGTGCGGCGGCAACACTGCTGGTGATGAACGACATCAACATCACTGGAGATTCGGAAAAGGAGAATGCGCCTGCCGACCGGCTCGACTTTCTGAATGGCACCGGCTCGTGGAAAAACGTTGAAACCGGCCTGAACGATGTCGACTTCTGGATCGGCGGGCTGGCCGAAGCCAAACTCGAATTCGGCGGCATGCTCGCCCCGACCTTCAACTTCGTGTTTGAAGCGCAGATGGAAAATCTGCAGAATGGCGACCGTTTCTATTATTTGAGCCGGACTCAGGGCCTCAACCTTCTGAATGAACTCGAGAGCAACCTGTTTTCCAAAATAGTGATGCGCAACAGCGACCTGGGCGATGCGGACAGCACGACACATCTCCCTGGGCTGCTGTTCAGCACGCCAAGCTATATCCTGGAAATGGACCAGGCCAACCAACGCACCGGAATTGCAGTGCAAGGCAGCACCATCCTGAACGGCGATCCGACCCGCAATAACGAAGTCCTAAATGCAATCAACTCGCTTGTCACACGGGTAAGTCCGGGCGCCGATGTGAATGGCGACGGTCATGCTGACGGCGGCGTACTGTCCTATGCCTACGATGGTCCCGACCACGTCGTGCTGGGTGGTACAGCGGGCAACGATACGCTGATGGGCGGCCGCGGTATGGATACCTTGTGGGGTGACGGCGGCAACGACCACCTGGATGGCGGCGACGAAGCCGATCAGGTACATGGCGGCGACGGCGACGACATCATCGAAGACCACGGCACGCCTGCAGGCGCGGCTGACTTCCTGCGCGGCGACGCCGGCAACGACGTCATCAGCAATGGTGCCGGCAACGACATCGTCTTTGGCGGCACCGGGCAGGACTTCTTCATCGTCGGCCCCGACTTTACTGAAATATTCGCTGGCGAAGGCAATGACTTCCTGCTGGGCGGCCCCGGTTCCGACGGCCTGATGGGCAATGAGGGCGACGACTGGATCGAAGGTGGCGAGGGCTTCGATGGCCTGTCGGGCGAGAACTCCCAGCTGTTCTTCAACAGCGACATTATCGGCCACGATGTGCTGAATGGACAGGGAAACGACACCGACTATGACGGCGAGTCGGGCAATGACATCATGGTGCAGGGACCCGGCATTCAGCGCAGCAACGGCATGCTCGGTTTCGACTGGGCCATCCACAAGGGCGACCCCGTCGGCGCCAACTCGGACCTTGGTATTGCCGTCTTCTTCGAACAGGACCAGTTCATCCTGCGCGACCGTTTCGACTCGGTCGAGGCGTTGTCCGGCTGGAAGTATGACGACGTGCTGACCGGTACGATCCGGCCGACCGGCACGGCCGGTGAGCCAGGCGGCATCCTGAACGGCCCATTATCGGACAGTAAGCTATTGCAAAAAGACGTCGCGATGATTGCAGGGCTCCAGCAGCTCCTTGGCGTGGCGGCGGTGGCCAATGGCGAAGCGGTGGTGTTCGATCCGGTCAACGGAGGGGATATCCTGATTGGGGGCAACGGCAACGACCGTTTCATTGGCAAGGCTGGTGACGACCTGATCGATGGCGATGCCTGGCTGAATGTGCGGGTCAGCGTACGCAGCGCAACCGATCCCGACGTCGAAATCCGGTCGGTCGACAGTATCAGCGAGCTCAAGACGGACATGTTGAACGGGACGATCAACCCGGGCCAGCTCCGGATCATCCGGGAAATCATCACTGACCCGGCGGCCAAGAGCGATACCGACACGGCCGTTTATTCGGACCTTTATTCCAATTACGACCTGAGCCGCAACGCCGACGGCACCTGGACTGTTGCCCACCTCCGCGGCACCCAGGCCGATGGTACGGACAAGATCCGCAATGTCGAACTGCTGCAGTTCACCGATCATCTTGTCAACCTGACCGGCGAGCCGAAGATCAGCGATAACACGCCGCTCGAAGGCCAGGTGCTGACTGCGCTGCCGGGAGAAATTGCGCTGTTCAGTGGCATTCTCGAATCGGCCATCAGGTTCCAGTGGCAGAGCGCGAGCACGGGCGACTATACGAATATCGCTGGTGCCACATCGCCCACGTTCACGCCAGCGCAGGCGCATGTGGGCATGAGCTTGCGCGTCGTCGCCACATTCACCGACGCGGCAGGCATTGCGCGCACCGTGATTTCGGCGCCGACCAAGGGCGTCGGCGACCTGGTCATCGGCACCAACCTTGGCGAGACGCTGAGCGGCACGGTTAACAATGACCGCCTTGTGGGCCTCAACGGGAACGATACGCTCAATGGTGGTGCCGGCGCCGACGAGATGATAGGCGGAGCGAACAACGACGCTTACACGGTCGACAACACGGGCGATGTCGTCACTGAACTGGATGGTGGAGGCACCGACATCATCCATACGACGCTGACCAATTACGCGCTTGATGAACTCGGCAACGTCGAACATCTCATGTTCATCGGTGGTGGCAACTTTACCGGCCAGGGTACATCAAAGGCCAACACGCTGACTGGCGGCGCCGGCAACGACATGCTCGACGGCGGCGCAGGTATAGACCGGCTGGTTGGCGGCGTCGGCAATGACACCTATACCCTCTCGGATCTGGGCGACATCGTCGTCGAAGGGACTGGTGCGGGCAACGATACCGTCAATGCCAGCGTGGCGACTTACACGTTGGCGAACAATGTCGAAATCCTGCGCTACACCGGCACTGGCAATTTCAACGGCACCGGCAACACAGGTGCCAACCTGATCGTGGCCGGCGACGGCGATGACATCCTCGACGGCGGCGCCGGCAACGACGAACTGCGCAGCGGGGCCGGCAATGACAAGCTCACCGGCGGTATTGGCGACGATATCTTGTTCGGCGGCACAGGCGACGACGTGCATGATGGCGGCACGGGCGCCGACCGCATGACTGGCAGCAATGGTGACGATACCTATGTGGTCAACGACGTGGGCGACGCCATTGTCGAGCTGCTCGGCGAGGGTGACGATACCGTCCGCACCACGCTGGCGAATTATGTACTCGGCGACGACCTGGAAAATCTCCTTTACACCGGCAGCCAGGTGTTCAGGGGGACCGGCAATGCACTAAGCAACCGGATCACAGGTGCGGGGGCTGCGGATTTCCTGGATGGCGGGGCCGGCATTGACAGCATGACCGGCGGCAGCGGTAACGATACCTACACTGTCGACGAGTCGCTCGACGCCGTGGTGGAACTGCTCAACGGCGGCACCGACCTGATCAGAACCACCCTCACCAGCTATGCGCTGTTCGACCACGTCGAGAACCTGACCTACACCGGCAACCTTGCCTTCCTGGGCGATGGCAACGGCCTTGTCAATATTATTATCGGAAGCACCGGCGCGGATACCCTCGACGGCAAGGGTGGCGCTGACCAGCTGATGGGCGGCGCAGGCAACGACATCTATATCGTCGACGAGACCGCAGACGTGATCGTGGAGACAGCTGGCGCAGGCCTGGATACCGTCAGGTCGACCGCGCTGGCGTACACGCTGGCCAACAATGTCGACTACCTCACCTTTACCGGTAGTGGCAACTTCGCCGGCACCGGCAACAACCAGGCCAACCAGATCACCGGCGGTGACGGCGATGACGTGCTGGACGGCGGCGCCGGCGCCGATACCCTCACTGGTGGCAAGGGCAACGACGCCTATAAGGTCAATCAGACGTCGGACGTGATCGTGGAAGTGGCTGGAGAAGGCACTGACACGGTCCAGTCGACGGCGACGAGTTATACGCTCGGTGCCAACCTCGAAGACCTGCTGCATTCCGGCGCCGCTGCAACACTGGTAGGCAATGAACTCGGCAATACCATCATCGGGGGCGGCCTCAACGACATTCTCCGTGGCATGGATGGCAACGATCGTCTTGACGGTGGCGCTGGTAACGATGTTCTTCAAGGGGGGAACGGTTCTGATGCATTCGCGTTCAGTCTGTACGCGTTTGGCGCTGACACGATATCCGGATTCGATGCCAATCCGAACGGCGGCCAGGACCGGATCGATCTTGTTGCACTCGGTATCACAGAGGCTAATTTCGCGTCAAAAGTGCAACTTACGCTGGTGGACAACAACACCAGCATACAAATCCAGATCGTTGGAGGTGGCTCGATCTTGCTTCAGGGCCTTGGGGATCTTTCTTCAATGACCATGGCCGACTTCGTACTGGCTGTCTAAAGGCGTCTTGTTGTAGCTGTAAGCGACACCCCTGTGGCCGGCACGGGACAGTTGTCCTGTGCTTGGTCGACATCGTTCTCAACCAAGTGAGGCATCATGAAAAATTATTATTTTTGCAAAGCCAGACAAGTCGTCGTCGCTCTCGTGCTATCTGCGGCGAGCATACAGCTAGCCTCGGCCGGCATCATTTTTTCGGAGCCGGCAGCAGTGCCCGGCGTCGGAAATGGCGTGTTTGCCGTTCGGTTCAATACGGGACCGAGCGATACCGGGCCATCCACCACGGTCACCGGTACCGCAGGCGCGGGCCCTGTCAACGACCGGTACCTCGTCGATTACTCAAGTAATGAATCGCTGATAGCTGCCGACAATCCAAGCGCAACTCCGCCGATGACACCGCAAGTGAGCGGAGAGGACGGCAGCTTCCGGCTACTTGACGTCAGTGTTCAAAACGGCGCCTTTACCTCGTTGTTCCTGAATTTCCGTATGCCCGTCGTGCCTCGTAACCCAGCGGGCCGCTTCGCCGATATCACAGCGTTCGGATTTAATGGGGAAATGGCCACTTATACCCTTGAGCTCAGCAACGGCAATAACTTTTTCCGTGTGGATGCCACGGACGGCACCCTGTTGAGAAACCTGTCGTTGTTGAGCCCTTTCGAGATTCTGGACGCGCGCCAGGCGCGCATCAGCGGCCTGCAAGACGCACCAGTACCTGAACCAGCTACGCTGTTGAGCCTCGGGATTGGTCTGGCCGGCTTGGTTGCAGTACGGCGCCGGCCCCGTGTTCCCGGTGCAGTCGTTTTCGGTACACAGCCAGCGTTGACATAGCGCGCCAAAAGGGGGGCCTTTACCTTGTGGACCGAACGCAGCGATGTCGCGTGGTTCGTCTCGCGCCTGCCGCCCCTGATGCGGTGGCAGGCCGGTACGCGTGTGCGCAAAGGCCAAGCGTGCTTCTGTTTGTAATGGTGCCGTGTGGAGAGTGCAGTGAATGTCCCCAAGCGCTGCAAGGCAGGCTTACTGGCGGCATCTTCACTCATATTTGCCGCGCTCCGTGAGCATGTTTGGCAGCACTGGTCGTAGACGACATACAGGCAGCAGGACAGTTGGAGAAGCTCGATATTGCCAATACGCGGGACATTCCTGACCCGGGTTTTTTGCTCTATTAAGGGATATTTTCAGACTGCGGCGAAAATACCACGCCAGGCGCATTTTCAGGAGAGAAAGCCCGATTACCAGGTTTTTTAAACTAAGGCCATCAACCAGATACCTGAAAAATTCACGATGGAAATTGGTTCGACAGAGCAGCAAAGAGTTTGCGCAAAACTTCATCGCCAACTCAAAAAATTTCGATATTCATTGCCCATTTTTTGAGAATTTACGAATGATCTTAACCCCTTTAATTAAGTTAAAGGATGATATAAAGAAAAATTTTCCTTAGAGTTTCGATTTTTTAATCATATTGGGGAAACGTAGTTTGGCGAACCATGCCAGGGTGTTTTACATTCTCATGAAACTCAACCCCGAAAAATAGGCTTTAATAAAAGTAGATTTTTATCAGCGCTGGAGTAATATGCAATCTGGGTAGGAGATAGTGTAATCAATTTTTTCAGTTACTCATATTAAATTAATCAGGCAGTAAAAAAGGGCATGGCATTAAATCGCCTGCAGAATTTCAGAGGTGCCAAGCCTTTGAAGACAGACGCTATAAAACCTTAACAGCCAAGGGTGTCGACATGCAGAGATCCACAGAAAAAGGAGTTCTCACGCCCAAACGTCGCGAATTCCTCAAACTCGGTGCTGCAGCAGGAGGATCTGGACTGATTGCGTCGCGTTCACTCGACGTCAGCGGAGCAGATATCACGCCTCCGTATACCGTACCGTTTCTTGAAGCACTCCCGGTGTATCGTCCCAAACTGTCGGTAGAGCTTAGTCCACCGCCGCAGGAATACCCCCATGCCGACGAGGCGGGGCGTGACCGGCACCAGGCGTGGAACAGGTTTCCTTACCAAAAAACCTATTCAATCATCGTCAAGCAAGGGATGCATTCATTCCATCCGCACCTGCCTACCCAGACGATTTGGGGCTACGATGGGAAATACCCCGGTCCAACGATCGTCGCGCGGATAGGTGAGCCTGTGATTGTCCGTTATTACAACAGACTGCCTCGCGACGTAAATAGTTTTGGCTCACCTGAGATATCAACCCACTTGCACAATGGTCATTCGGCGTCGGAAAGCGATGGGTTTGCCGGGAATTATTTTAGTACCACAATTGCTGGCCCTACACTGACCCGACCTGGCAAGTATTACGATTGCCATTATCCGAATACCTATGCAGGTAGCGATCGATGGCCAGACAGCGCAGGCGATTATCGGGAGGCTTTGGGGACACTGTGGTATCACGATCACCGTGAAGGTTTCACAGCAGCAAACGTGTACAAGGGGCTCGCCGGTTTCTACCTTGTGTTTGACAAAGTAGATTCCGGCAACGAACGGGATCCATCACCGACTGCCTTGCGCCTGCCCAGCGGCGTAGGGGTCTACGACATCCCCATGATCATCCAGAACCCGAAGTTCGATGCAGGGGGCCTGCTGATTTTCGACCAGTTCGACACTGAAGGCTTCCTTGGAAACAAGTTTACCGTGAATGGTAAGGTTTCACCTTTTTTCAAGGTAGCAAGCCGCAAGTACCGGTTCCGCATTCTCAATGGTAGTACGTCACGCTTTTACGATCTTGTCGTGCGGAAAGGCAATACTGACCTGCCTTTCCAGATTATCGCCAGTGACGGCAACCTGCTGCCGGCACCCTTGAAAGCGACCTCGATACGCATTGCGCCTGCCGAGCGGATCGACATTGTCATGGATTTCTCGACCATCGCGATTGGTTCCGAATTGTACTTGGTGGATCGCATTGTGCAGAGCGAGGGCCGGGGACCTGAAAGTATTCTCAACCTTGCCGGCAATGCGCTGATGCGCTTCGACGTCGACCGTACCGCCGCCGATAGCAGCCGCGTTCCGAGCCAATTGCGGCCACTGCCAGAAATAAACTTCGCTGAGGTAGCCAAACGGCGCGAGTTTCGATTCAAACGCGAGAACGGCGTGTGGCTGGTGAACAACGAGGTCTTCGATCCTGAAAAAGCCTCGTTCAAGGTCAAGCGCGGTACTGCAGAAATCTGGGAATTGGGGGGAAGCGGCAGTTGGCATCATCCGATCCATATTCATCTTGAAGAGGGGCGTTTGTTGTCACGCGGAGGCAGACCGCCGTCGCTAGTCGAAGCAGGCCGAAAAGACGTTTTTGTTCTGTATCCGCAAGAGAGCGTCACGATATATGTACAGTTTCGGGACTTCGTTGGCAAATACATGATGCATTGTCACAACACGATCCATGAAGATCATTCGATGATGGTGCGTTTTGACGTCGAAGACTGAGCAGTTGCGCGGCAAATAAACCTACGAGGTGACAGACATGGACAGGCGTCTTTTATTTGCAACCGCAGGAGGACTAGCATTTGGCGTGGCCAGTAAGCTGCTTGCGTCGCCAGATCACGCGCCTTCTGCGCATCCGTATTTCCCTGATACCGTTTTATATGATCAGGACGGCAAGCCACGACGCTTGTATTCGGATTTGCTGGAGAACAGGGTTGTCGTCATTAATATGATGTATGCGATGTGTACCGCTATCTGCCCGGACAATACGGCGCGTCTGCGCGAGGTGCAGACGGCGCTCATGGACCGGTCTGGCCGCGATGTGTTTATTTACTCGATCACATTACGGCCAGAACTCGACTCCCCGGCTGTATTGGCGGAATATGCAAGACAATTTGGAGTCGGCAAGGGATGGTCATTTCTTACCGGTTCACCCAAGGATATCGATCTGGTCCGACGCAAACTCGGCTTCTACGACACAGATCCGGTAGCCGATGCCGATATCCGGAACCACACCGGCGTCCTTCGCATTGGCAATGTCAAGCTGGACCGGTGGATGATGATGCCAAACCGGAGCCGGGCGAGCCTTGTCGTCCGCGCCATCGAAAATATCTGTTGATGGTCTCGTCAAGCGAACCTGCATGATTGACCGGAGCGCGCTGCGATCAGTAAAGGCCAATCCCGGTGCAGTTTTCGGAGGATGTAAATGGTTCAGATTGTTCTTTGCTGTTTTTTCAAATGGTTTAACAAAGGAATGGGGGCATCGAGGCCAGGGCCGCTCATGGCATGTGCGCCGACCGACTTCGTGGTCGCCAACCTGCCCGAGGCCAGACGCGACGCGCTACAGTAATGCCAGACCTCCTTGTGTCCTGGCAGGCCAGGCGCCGCGTTGTGGAAAGTGTATGCTCTTGCCATGCTCACTGCCTCAGGAAAGCACGCCATGACTGCCCCCACCCGACCATCCTGCCGCATTGCCCGGCCACGGCGCACACGACAGCTGATGGGCCTTGCCTGCGTCGTGGGGCTGGCGCTGGTGCTGCTGCCCGCAGCCAGCCACGCGGTCGAAGAACCCGCCTACACCATCGTGCGGTCCTACCCTGCATTCGAGATTCGCCAGTACGGGGCCTACACCGTCGCCGAGGTCGTGATGCCGCCGCCCGCCGAGGATGCGGGGAACCGCGCCTTTCCCATTTTGGCCGGCTACATCTTTGGCAAGAACAAGGGCGAACGCAAGCTTGCCATGACCGCCCCGGTGACCCAGGCGCCGGTCCCGGCCAAGCTGGACATGACGGCGCCCGTCACCCAGAGCACGGTTCCCGATGGCATCCTGGTGCAGTTCGTCCTGCCCAAGGACATCAATATGGACAACGCGCCGCTGCCGCTCGATCCAAGCATCAGGCTGCGCGAAGTGCCGCCCACACAGGTGGCAGTGATCCGGTATTCCGGCTTCTGGTCGCAAGCCAATTACGACCGGCACCTGGCCGAACTTCAGGCGGCGCTGCGTGCAGCCAATATCCGCTGGACCGGCGAACCGGTGCTGTCGCGCTACAACGGCCCGATGACGCCATGGTTCATGCGGCGCAACGAGATCTGGCTGAAGCTCGACTGAACGGCGCCGCGCCGGCGCCTGTTATCGACGCGCGGGCATGCGCCCCCATTTGACCAGGCCGACAACCGCGAACACCAGCGCCAGGCCGAGCAGCATCGCAAGCTCCGTGCGCACCTCGTGCAGCGAGGCGCCCATCTGGTTGGTGGCGACGAAGCCCTGGATCGCCGCAGTCGACGGCAACAGCGCGCCGAGTGCGCGCAGCGGCAGCGGGATGGCGCTTGCCGGCCAGGTCAGGCCCGACAGGAACATGATGGGCAATGAGGTGGCAACGAGCAGCTGCATGCTGCGCTCGCGGGTGCGGAATAACATGCCGATCAACATGCCCAACGCCGCCACGCTGTAGGCGAACAGCAGGGTCAGGACGGCCGTGCCCGCCAGATTGCCACCGCGCGGATAATCCTGCCACCAGAAGACGAAGCCGAAAAAGTACAGCGCATTGAGCACCACGACCAGCGCGAACGCAGTCAGGGCGCCGCAATACGAGGCCGCGTCCTGCCCGTAAGGAAAGGATTTGTCGCTCGCCCAGCTGCCGAACAACAGCCCGATCCCGAGCAAAAAGGTTTGCTGCATGACCAGCACCATGACGCCAGGCACGACATACGAGGCATAGCCTTCGCGCACATTGAACAGGGGCAGCGCCTCAACGGCCAGCGGCTGGCGCGACGCCTCGGCCTGCATGCCGGACGGGGTCGCCGCGCCCAGGCGCTTGAGTTCGATACCTGCGGACACCGTGCCGGCGACCTCGGCCAGGCCGTTCAGGACCACCTTGTTCAGCAAAGGATAGGAACCGTGGCCGCTGACCTCCACTTCGGGCTGCATGCCGGCCAGCACCTTGCGGCTGAAGTCGGCGGGAATGAACAGCGCGCCGGCAGCCTTGCCCTGCCAGATCAGCGCCTGCGCATCTTCCGGCCGCGTGCTGACGCCGGCCACGACCAGGCCGGGGTGGGCCCCGGCATAGCGGATCAGCTGGCGCGACAGGGCCGACTGGTCCTGGTCGACGACCGCGACCGGCACCCGGCGCACCGTCTCGGTGCTATAGGGCAGCGGATAGAAAAACGAATAGATGATGCCGGAAATGAAAAACAGCAGCAGCGCCGCCTTGTCCCGCAAGATGGCTTGCCAGGTCAGCACGAACGCGCCCCAGGCGCGGCGCGGGGCGCTCATTGCTTGCCCCAGGTGGCAGGCTGGTGCATGCGACGCGCCAGGCGCAGCCAGGCAGCCACGCCCAGGCCAAGCGTAAAGGCCAGCAGGATCGCCAGGTGCGCCAGGTTGTAGCGCAGCGGCGCGCCCCCTGTCCAGGTGTTGTTCAGCATTTGCAGATAGTGTGTCAGCGGCAGGGATTCGGCCCAGATGCGCGCGCTCAGCGGCATCGACAGCAGCGGAAAGCCCTGGCCGGCGAACGCGAACGCGGGCGCCGTGATGAAGGCGCTGGCCGACAGCGCCGCGCGCAGCGATGAGGTGAAGACGGCGATCGCCGCGCCAAGCGCGAGGCAGGCCGTGATGAACAGGGCGGTGCCTGCCAGCATGGCCGTGGCGCTCCCCTGCACCGGCCAGCGCAGCACGACGCCGAACAGGACGAACAGCAACAGCGCATGCACGGCGAAGCAGGCGCAAGGGATGAGCAATTTTCCCAGCAGGGCCGCAGCAGGCTTGCCGTGGGCGGCGGCCAGCCAGTCGGGCACGGTGGCGGCGCGAAATTCGCGGCCAATCGCCGTCACCGCTGCCAGCGTCACGAACATATGCAATAGCGTAAAGGCCACCGGCAGCGCAAGCGACGGGATGTAGCTGCCGTTTTCATTGAACAGCGTGCTGATGCGGGTTTGCACCGGCTCGATCTGCACGCCGGCCTGGCCGGGGCCAGCGCCGCGGCGCGCGCGCGCCTGCAGTTCGATGCCCGCCGACAGGGTGGCCACCACGGCGCGCACGTCGCGCGTCATGCTGCCCGAATGCGCCGAGAACTGGGCGTTGTAGGCCCACTGGACCTTGGCAGCCCGGCCCGCAAGCACCGATTCCTGCAGATCTGCAGGAATCGACACCAGGCCGAATGCCTCGCGCGCGCGGATCAGGCGCAGCGCCTCGGCCTCGTTGTCTGCGACGAGCACCACGTTCAGGCCGGGCGAAGCATCGAGCATGCGGATCAGGTTGCGCGAGACAACGGTATGGTCGCGGTCATGCACCACCAGCGGCAGGTCGCGCGCCACGCCGGCCGAGAAGGTCCACCATGTCAGCAGGTAGAGCGCGAGCGGGATCGCCCCCAGCATGGCGATATCCCATGGATCGGCGCGCAGGCGTGCCCATTCGCGCCGCAAGGACGATGCGATGGCGTTGCCGGATCGGGTCATCGGCCGCGCTCAGTGGTCGAATACGACCGTCATTCCCGGGCGCAGTCCGGGCACCGGGGCGGTCGGGCGCAGCCTGACCTCGAAGGTGCGCAGATCGGTGCCGCCGGGGCGCGCCGCGCGCCAGGTGGCAAAGGCCGGCAAGGCGGACACCGTGGTGGCCTTGAACTGGACCCGTGTGTTGAGCGCGGGGATGGTGGCCTGGTGCACCGAACCCTGCGCATACGCCTTGAATGCATCTTCGCGCACGGCCACCACGGCCCAGACATCGGCCAGGTCGACCAGGGTAATGACGGGAAAGCCCTGCGGCGCCAGCTCACCGGCCTGGATCGCGAGCTTGGTCACCTCGCCCGCGGCGGGCGCCGTGATGCGCGTCTCGTCGAGCGCGGCGCCTGCTTCGTCCGCTGCGCCGGCCACCTGCCGCGCCTGCGCCTCGGCGGCCTGGCGGTCTTCGGCACGGGCACCCTGGCGTGCCAGCGCGTATTGGGCGCGGGCGGCGGTGGCCAGCTCGCTCGCCGAGCGCGCCTGGGCTTCGGCCTCGTCGCGTTTCTGGCGCGCGACGACGCCTTCGGCATACATCGCCCCGATGCGCTCGAACGTGATCCTGGCGAGCCTCGCGCCCGCCTCGGCACGCTCCCAGTTGGCGCGCGCGGCGACGATTTCTTCCGGCCGCGCACCGGCCTGCACCTTCTGGCTGGTCGCGCGCGCCGCATCGCGCGCGGCTTCGGCCTGCGCTACCTTGGCCCGTACCTCGGGGCTGTCGAGCTCGAACAGCAGATCGCCGCGGGCGACACGCTGGCCCAGCTGCACATGGACCTGGCCAACCCGGCCCGGCACCTTCGACGACACATTGATTTCCTGCGCCTCGATCTGGCCCTGGAGCGGATCGCGCACCGGCTGGAAGGCCAGGTACAGGCCCCACCCGAGCAGGGCAAGAATGACGATGCCGGTGCCGCCGGCAAGCAGGCCTTTGGTGGAAGGTTTTGCCATGATGCTTATTCTTTCGTGAGGTCGACGATGTGCGTGGCGGTCCGGGACAGCGCGCTCAGGCGCTCAGGCTCGCCGCTGGTGCCCAGCAATTTGGCCAGCGCCATGACGTAGTCGTAGCCAGCCTGGGCGCGCTCGAGGGACGTTTTGGTGTAGTTGAGCGACGCGTCGGCAACGTCGGTCGACGTGGCCTGCCCGTTCTGGAACCCCACCTGCGCCAGGCGCTGCGTCTCGGCTGCCAGTTCGATTGCGGACCCCATCGCCAGGTAGCGCTGGCGGGCATCCTCCATGGTGCGCCACTGGCTTTCAGCCAGGGTCGGGATATCGCGCCCGGCCTGCTCTGCCGCCACCTCGACGCGCTGCTGCTCGAGCCGGGCGGCGGCGGTCATTTTTGCGCGGTCGATACGCTCGACCAGCGGGACGCTGACCGACACCCCGACCAGCCAGTTGGCGCGGCTGGAGCTGCCACGGTTGAGGTTATAGTTGGCGATCCCGATGACGGTCGGGCTGAATTCCCGGCCCTGCAGTTGCAGGGCGCCGTCCGCCTGCTTGCGCTTGCCTGCAATTTGTTTCCAGGCCGCGTTCGACGCCATGGCCGCATCGATGAACGAGGCCAGCGAGCCCGGCGACTCGGCATGCACGAACAGCGGCGTGGTCGGCGTGACGGCGCTGTGCGCGTCGAGCAGCCGGCGCAGCGCGAGCTGCGCGATCTCGAGGTCGCTGCCCGCCTTTGCCGCTTCCCTGACCGCATTGTCGACGGCGACATCGGCTTTCAGGCGCTCGACCTTCGCGATCAGCCCGCTACGCTCCATCTTGCGCGCCATGCGCTGATGCTCTTTGGCAAGCTCGGCCGCCGAGCTGCGCAACTGGCTGGCCTTGGCGGCAAGTTGCACCGTGAAATAGCGTTGCGCCAGCTGGATCGACGCATCGTCGACGGCCGCCTGCACGCTCGCATGGGCTTCGTCCGCGCGGCCGGCGGCGATCTGCTTGACCGCATCGAGGCGCCCACCCGTGTAAAGCGGCCAGACCGTGTTCAGGCCGAGCGAATGCACATTGAACACGCGGTCGACATTGATGGCCGGCGGGATCTCCGGCAGGTTCAGGGCTGGCAGCGGCGGCAGCGAGTCGAGCAACGGGTTGGCCAGCTGCGTAATTGCGCCGGTGTCGACGCTGAGGGTGGTCGAGACCCGCCCGGCAAAGCCGGACAGGCGCACATCCGGGCCATCGATGCGGCGCAGCGCCTCGGCCTGCAATTGCCTGGCCTGGAAATCGAGCCGGGCGCCATTTACCGCACCCGCACTGGTTTGCATCCGGCGCAGCGCCTCGGCATAGTCGATGCCGGTATCGGCCCGTACGGGCAGGGTCAGCGCCACAAGCGCAGCGGCCGCAATTGCCCCAGGCAAAATAGCCTTCACTTTCATGCATTGCTCCGGTATTCAGTCGTCGATCCGCCCTCGTCGGCGCGGATGCTGTTGCTGGTCATGCATCTTGCATGACAGGCATCATGGACGTCATGATAACGCCTCGCGCGTATTGACGGCTACCTGCTTGCGTTCGCCGTTCCTGGCTGGCAATCGTCCTAGCGGACGCAGTCATTAAGCCCGCTGGGGTACGCTTGCAGCAGACGCACACCCGTGCGATGGGAGATCGATCATGCATTACATTCGCTGCGGCAACGGCAAACCTTTGCTTCTGATTCATGGCCTCGGTGGCCACTGGCAGAGCTGGAATCCCATCCTGGCCGATCTCGCGAGCAGGCGCGAAGTCATCGCGGTGGACCTGCCCGGCTTTGGCCAGACGCCCAGGCTGGCCGGCGAAACCTCGATCCGCACTCTGGCAGATGAGACGGCAGCCTTTCTCCACGCCCAGGGCTTGACCGGCATCGACGCAGTCGGCAGCTCGATGGGGGCGCGGCTGGTACTGGAACTTGCGCGCCGCGGTGGCGTCGTTGGCGGCGTGGTGGCGCTCAATCCGGGCGGGTTCTGGCAGGGCTGGGAGCGGCACGCGTTCTTCAGCTCGATTTACCTGTCGATACGGCTGCTGCGACTGCTGCGGCCCGTGTTGCCGGCGATCTGCGCCAGCCCGGTTGGCCGCGCGCTGTTGCTGGCCCAATTCACATCGCGGCCAACGAAACTGGCGCCGGACGTCGTGACCGATGAATTGTGCAGTTACGTAGCCTCGCCGGTGTTTGACGAAATGCTCACTCAGCTTGCTTATGGCGAAGAGCAGCAAGGCGCGCCCCGCAACAGCATCACGCAGCCGCTCGTCATTGGTTGGGGACGACGTGACCGGGTCTGCTTCCCATGGCAGGCCAAGCGGGCACTGGCCCTGTTCCCGGATGCCCAACTGCACTGGTTCGAGCGCTGTGGCCATTTCCCGCATTGGGATGCGCCGGCGGAAACCGCACACCTGATTCTGAGCGCACTGGCCGGCAGCCACGCCAATGCCGCGGCCGGACTGTCACACGCACGCGATGCAAACCACGCTGCACACGACTTGCATTTACACTTGCCACAATCGACTGGCTGATCGGCACGCACGTTCAGCCCACCTGTTTATCCAAGCAAAGGACATCAATGACACAACAAACTGAAACCGCAATCCTGGCCGGAGGCTGCTTCTGGGGCATGGAAGACCTGCTGCGCCGCATGCCTGGCGTGCTGTCCACGCGCGTCGGCTATACCGGCGGCGATGTGCCCAACGCTACGTACCGCAACCATGGCACGCATGCTGAAGCGCTCGAACTGGTGTTCGATCCCGCCAAGATCAGCTATCGCCGGATTCTCGAATTCTTCTTCCAGATTCACGATCCGACCACCCCGAACCGCCAGGGCAATGACCGGGGCATGAGCTATCGCTCCGCCATCTATTATCTCGACGACGCGCAAAAGCAGATGGCCGAGCAGACCATTGCCGACGTCGACGCATCCGGCCTCTGGCCTGGCAAGGCCGTCACCGAGATCGCTGCAGCAGGGCCGTTCTGGGAAGCCGAACCGGAACACCAGGATTATCTGGAACGCATTCCAAACGGCTACACCTGCCACTTCATCCGTCCGGACTGGAAGCTGCCCTCGCGCCCGGAATCGACGTAAGCCCGGCACGGTCGGGTTAATCGTATCCGGTTGATCCCGACCATCGGTTGCACGCTGAAGCGGAACTCCGACGGATGAACATCAGTCCAAAAAAGACGTTCATCCCGGAGGTGCAACCATGAGATCTGTCTTGAAGTGGCTTGGTGCGTTGAGTCTGGCGATTCTTCTGTCGTCGTGTGGAAGCAGTGACGACGATCTCGGAAATGTAGCCGAGGTCGCCCAAAGGAATGGTTTTACGGCATTGCTGGCGGCAGTCGACAAGGCTGGCATTGCCAGTACCCTGACTGCTGCCAATGCCGACCTGACGGTGCTGGCGCCCACCGACGCGGCCTTCGGCGCACTGGCGACACAACTCGGCTTCACCAATGCCGGCGCCATGGTGGCAGCACTGCCAGCGGCCGATCTGGCCAAGATACTGCGCTACCACGTACTCCCCGGCGCCAGGTCCTCAGCGGCGCTGGGCACCGCTGGCGCCGCCCTGCCGACAGCCTACGTTTTTGACGGCGCAGCTGCCCGGCTCGCACTCAACACCTCTTCCGGCGTCGCGTTCACCGACGCCGTGCTGGCCAGGGCCAGTGTAACGACGGCCAATGTGTATGCCGACAATGGCATCATCCATGGGATCGACAAGGTGTTGATACCACCCGGCGTGCTCAATGTCGTGCAGATGGCGCAGACCAATCCGGCGTCTTTCAGCGCGCTCGTCGGCGCAGTCGTGGCAACCGGCCTGGCGCCTGCCCTCAGTGGCAGCGGTCCATTTACCGTCTTCGCACCCAACAACGCCGCATTCGCCTCGGCGCCGACGGGTCTGACAAGGTCACAGTTGACATCGGTCCTGACCTATCACGTGCTGCCGGCACAGGTCCTGTCTACTGCCATACCGTTTGGCACGCCGGTGGCCACGCTGGCGACGACAGCCCTCGATGGGTCAACGGTTGCGGCCCAGACCATTACGATCAACCGCAATCTGACGATCACCGACACCACGGCCGTTCCGGCCAGCATCCTGGCGACGGATGTACGCGCCAGCAATGGGGTCATTCATGTCATCGGAAAGGTATTGATTCCCAAATAGATCCACGACAGCGCCTTGGAATCTCATCCAGGCCAGGGCGCTCGCCAGCCAGGCAAAACGCGCCAGCCTGCGCGCCTCGACTGACGCTGCTGTACTGACGCTGCTGTACTGACGCTACCGACTGCCAGCGTCCATGACGTTGACGACACCCTTGCGCCCGGCGATACTCGTTGCTCTTCGACCAATGCGATGCACGCTGCATGCCCGTCATTGGTCCCTGACGCGAATAACCTGGAGCGCGCATGCCGCCTGTTTCTGCTGCCATGATTACCAACGATGCCGTCGTCTTCGGCATGCTTGCCGCCATACTCGGTACCGTCCTGTGGACCGCAGCGCGCCCGGACGGCTTCTGGAAAAAGTTCTACAGCTATGTACCCGCCCTGCTGCTGTGCTACCTGCTGCCGTCGCTGCTGAACACGCTTGGCGTCATCGACGGCGCGGCCTCAAGCCTCTACCCGATGGCGCGCGACTACCTGCTGCCCAGTTCTCTCGTGTTGCTGTGTGTGGCAATCGACTTCAAGGCCATCGTACGACTCGGCCCCAAAGCGATCATCATGTTCCTGACCGGCACGGTTGGCGTCATGCTCGGTGCGCTCGTCTCGTTCGAGGCCATGCGCGTGATCCATCCCGAGACGGTGGCCGGCGACACCTGGCGCGGCATGACCACGGTGGCGGGCTCCTGGATTGGCGGCGGCGCCAACCAGGCTGCCATGCGCGAGGTGTTCAACGTCGATGCCACGATGTTCGGCCAGTTCGTCGCTGTCGATGTGCTGGTCGGTAATTTGTGGACAGCCGTGTTGCTGTTCCTTGCCAGCCGGGCCCAGGTATTCGATCGCTGGACGGGCGCCGACCTCACGGCGCTGAACCGCTTGCGTGACAGCATCGAGCAATATCAGGCGCAGCACGCACGGATCCCGACCCTGGCCGACATCATGGTGATCCTTGCCATTGGTCTGGGCGCAACCGGCCTGTCGCATTTCCTGTCGGAGCTGCTGGTCGGGTGGATCACGTCCCTGCCGGCCGAGTGGCGCCTGCAGGATTACAGCCTGACGTCGGGCTTCTTCTGGATCGTCGTGATCGCCACCACCATTGGCCTGCTGCTCAGCTTTACCAAGGCCCGCACGTTCGAAGGCGCCGGCGCGTCGCGCATCGGGTCAGTGATGCTGTACGTGCTGGTGGCCACGATCGGCATGCAGATGGACCTGAGCGCCCTGGTCGATCGCCCCTGGCTGTTCCTGCTGGGCCTGATCTGGATCGCGTTCCACGGTGGCTTGATGATCCTGATGGCCAAACTGATCCGTGCGCCGCTCTTCATGATGGCGGTCGGCTCGCAAGCCAATATCGGCGCAGCCGCATCGGCGCCGGTGGTTGCCAGCGCCTTCCACCCGGCGCTCGCGCCGGTCGGCGTATTGCTTGCCGTGCTGGGCTATGCACTGGGCACCTACGGCGCCTACGTCACGGGGATTGCCCTGCGCGCGATCGCTGGTGGGTAAACACGGGCCGCTGGCGCGCGCGGCTTAAGGATGACCTCATCAGCGGGCTGTTAGAATTTGCGACAATCTTTCCCTATTTATTTGCAGGAGCACTCAAATCCTCGGCTTTCTCGTCAAAATGGCCATCGGCAAGCCAAAACTGGTGCTTGCCCTCGTGGTGGCGCTGCTGGCAGTATTGGCTGGCACAATCACCTATACCGGCTACCTCGTGATCGGGGTCATGGCCGAGTATCTCGGCACGGGCCGATTCGTGGCCGGCTTGCTGCTTGGTATTCTGTTTGCCAGGTTTCCTTCGGTTAGCCAGGGCAAGCTGCGCCTTGTTGGCCTGCTGCCCAAGCCTGTCCGTCGCCCGCTCATGTTGACCCTGGTCGCACTCTGCCTGCTGCACTTCGTGTGGCAAGGCGAGTACGTGCCAGCCCTGTTCACCGGGTTTGTAACGACGTTTCTTGTTGCCTTCCCCTGGTTGCGCAAAACCCTGTTCGATCGGGTGTCTTCGTCGTTCTTCAAGTTCATGCCTGGCCGGCGCCCGCCTGAGCGCAGCGACGACATGGTGATCGAGGGTGAATTCAAGGAACGCAAAGAGTAAGGGCTGCGCTTCGCCGGCAACGGGCGACAACGCATTCAGAAGGTGCAGCCGCATCCCTGTTGCATGCAACCCGTATGGCCCACAGTGGTATGCTGCGCCCTCATACTCCGAAGCCAATGCCATGACCAATAAAAAACAGCCTTCCGCCCGCCAGCCAGCCGAGACGCCCGCAGGCCGGGCCGAAAATCCCTTCCTGGACGTCGAGTTCTACCAGCGCATGCGCGACTACACCGAGCGCGACGCCGCCTTTTCGAAGGAGCTGAAGGCCATCGGCGACAGCGGCGCAGGCAAGCACAGCACCGACATTCGCGAAGCACCGTCACTGACATTGCTGCGCGCCGTCGTCAAGAAAGGCTTGTCGCTGGAGACCATGTTGGGCCGCATGGCGCAGGGTGTGGAACTGGGCTTGTGGGAACCATGGATGAGCGCCTTCGGCATCGAGATCCGCGGCGTCAACTACGCAAAAACAGAGCAGCGCAATGCCCGCCTGGCGCTCGACATGAGTCTGGCGTGCAAGGTCAATTCGGTATTTGCCAATGCAGGCGTCGTCAACTGGCGCAGCCTGGTGGCGCAGGATTGCGCGCAGATCCAGATCGACAAGCCGACCGAGAAATCCGGCGCCAAGGTCTATGCCATTTTCTTTCTGGATGCGCCAGGAAAGTGATTTTTAACAGCGTGATGCGCACCATCTGATCATTCAAGCAGCCCCGCCACCAGGAGCCCCCATGGACCGACGCCACTTTCTCGCCGCACTGACGGCATGCGCAGCGCCCGTGGCCGGGGCCGCCCCATCACCATGGCCGCTGCTCCAGCGCGGCGGCTACGTCATCCTGATGCGCCATGCCGCGACGGTACCGGGCATCGGTGATCCGCCCGGTTTCAAGCTCGGCGTGTGCAGCACCCAGCGCAACCTGTCGCAGGCGGGTCGTGCGGATGCCACCAGGATCGGAGCGGCCTTGCGCAAGCATGGGGTGCCGCTTGGCCCGGTGCTGTCGAGCCGCTGGTGCCGCTGCGTAGACACCGCCCGGCTTGCGTTCGGCCGGGTCGAACCCAGCGAGATGGTCGATTCGATGTTCCAGGATGACGACGCGGCGCGCGAGCGCAAGCTGGCGCAGCTGCGCGCCTATCTGGCGGGATACAAGGATCCCGGCAACCTGGTGCTGGTGACCCATGACGTGAACATCCGCGCGCTGGTTGGCAAGTACGTCGAACAGGGCGACATCGTCATCGCCACCCGCGGTCCCGATGGCGCTTTACGCATCGAAATGACAGTGCCGGTGGCGCAGCTGACGGGCTGACCGGCCCTACCAGGGCAATTCGGCGCCGTTATACGATCTGAACGAACCGCTGTCGGCCGGCGTCAGCGCATCGAGAACGTGCAGCATGTCCGTGGCAGCGGCCTGGGCCGGTCGCCCGATGATTTCACCACGAAACGGTTTCGACAGCCGTGAATTCACGGTCCCCGGATGCAGTGCGACCAGCACGCTGTTCTTCTGCGTACGCGCGACTTCGATCGCCGCGGTTTTCACGAGCATGTTCAGGGCCGCCTTCGAGGCACGGTAGCTGTACCAGCCACCCAGGCGGTTATCGCCGATGCTGCCCACCTTGGCCGACAACATGGCCATGATGGCGCGCTCGCCTGCCAGCAATGGCGCGAAATGGCGCATGACCAGCGCAGGACCGAAGGTGTTCGCCATGAAGGTTGCCTGCATCTGCGGGTAGTTCAGGTCGGCCAGCCGCTTCTCGGGCATCGTTGCGCCGTCGTGCAACACACCGGTCGCATTCACGATCAGGTGGTAGCGCGGCCCGCTGGCAAGCGCCTGCGCCGCGTCGGCAACACTGGCCTCGTCCGCGAAATCGATCGCGGGCGCCGACTGGCGGTGCAGCCCCCGCACCGAGGCGCAGCGCGGCGACTGTTCCAGCAGATCGACAAAGGCCGCGCCGATCGTCCCCGAGGCACCGATAACCAGCGCATGAAATTGGTCCGGCAAACTGTTCATCATGATGTCGCGCTCCCCCGTTTTACATGCATCGAGTGTACCGAAGGCAGGTCGTGGGATCACCGCCATGCGACGATAACGACGGGTCAATACGCGGACCGACCCGCGCTGCTGGGCGATCATTCCCCGGCAGCCCCATGTTATTCTTGCATCGCCCCGACCACCACGAGACCCCATGACCAGCTCGCTTCCCCTGCTCCTGTGCACCCTGCTGTGCGCCGCCCTCCCCGCCATGGCCCAGGTCAAAACGCCGGCCACGCCGGAAAAAATGAACCAGCTGTACGCCGCTTACTGGGAAGACTATCTGCGCGAAAATCCGATCGCCGCGACCTTCAACGGCGACGCGCGCTACAACGATCGCTTCGGCCCCGTTTCGTCGGCCGAGGAGCGCAAGCAAAGCCGCGCGCTGTCAGAAAAATACCTCGCCGCCAGCGCCAAGTTCGATCCGGCACCGCTGCCGGCGGAAGACCGCATCAGCTATGACCTGCTGCGCTACCGCCTGCAGCAGGTGCTCGACGGCCTGCGTTTTCCGTCCGACCTGGTGCCGGTGGACCAGTTCTCGGGCCTGCACCTGATGATGGCCCAACTGGGTTCCGGCGCCTCGACGCAGCCGTTCCAGACCGTCCAGGATTACGACAACTGGCTGGCGCGCGCCGCCGGCTATGCTCCGGCGGTCGACAACGTGATTGACGACATGCGCCTCGGGATCAAGCAGGGCATCGTGATGCCGAAGGCCCTGATCAGCCGCGTACTGCCGCAGCTCGAGAGTGTCGGCAGCGACGACCTGGCGACCAGCACCTATATGGGCCCGGTGAAGAAGTTCCCGGCCTCGTTCAGCGCCGCCGACAAGGCGCGCCTGACCGACGCGTACGGCAAGCTGGTGCGCGAGCAGCTCGCGCCTGCGAACCGCAAGCTGCTCGCGTTCATGCGCGACACCTACCTGCCGGCCGGCCGCACCACGGCCGGCATTGGCGCCCTACCCGGTGGCAAGGAATGGTATGCGTTCCGCGCGCGCCAGTCGACCACGACCGACCTGACGCCGGCGCAGATCCACGACATTGGCCTGTCGGAAGTGGCGCGCATCCGCACCCAGTTCGAAGAGGCCAAGGTACGCGTGGGCTTCAAGGGCACGCTCAGGCAATTTTTTGATCACCTGAACAATGCGCCCGAGCTGCGCTTCACCTCGCGGGAAGAAATCCAGGCCGCCTATGAAGGCGTGCGGCCGCAGGTCGAGGCCAAGGTGGGCCAGCTGTTCGCGAACGTGCCGAAGGCGCCGTTTGAAATCCGCCCGGTCGAAGCGTTCCGCGAAGTGAGCGCGGCGCCGGCGTCGTACCAGCGCGGTTCGGTCGACGGCAAGCGGCCCGGCATCTTCTATTACAACGCCTACAAGCCCGAGACGCGCACGCGCTTCACCACCAATGCGTTCTTCCTGCACGAGGCGATTCCCGGCCACCACTTCGAGCGCAGCCTGGCGCAGGAAACGACCGGTCTGCCAGCCTTCCGCCGGTTCGGCGGCAGCACCGCATTTTCGGAAGGCTGGGGCCTGTACAGCGAAATGCTGGGCCAGGAAATCGGCATGTACGACGACCCGTGGCAGTGGATCGGGCGCCTGACGGCCGAGATCTGGCGCGGCGTGCGCCTGGTGGTCGACACCGGCATCCACGAGAAAGGCTGGACGCGCGAACAGGCCATCGCCTACTTCATGGACAACGTGCCGCAGAACGAAGTGACGGCGGTGCAGGAAGTCGAGCGTTATATCGCGGTGCCGGGCCAGGCGCTCAGCTACAAGATCGGTGAACTCAAGCTGCGCGAACTGCGCGCGCGTGCTGAAAAGACGCTGGGCAAGGACTTCGACCTGCGCGCCTTCCACAACGAAGTGCTGTCGCACGGTGCGGTGCCGCTCGACGTGCTGGAAGCGGCGACCGATCGCTGGATCGCGGCGCAGAAGAAAAGCTGAACCGCAGCTAGTTACCGCCCTGCGCCTGCGCCATCTCGATCGCGGGCAAGGTGACCGTCAGGAATGACGACACCTGCCCGATGAGTTCGGCAGCCTGCTGCCGGACTTGCCCCATCTGCAGAATCGACAGCTCGGCCTGGCGTACCGCCTGCTGGAGCAGCGTACGGCGCTGCACGAGCGCGTCGAGCAAGGCGACATCGGCCGAGTCGCCGGCCAGTGTCGAGACCACCGCCAGCGCTGCTGAATGCAGGCTCAGGTTCTGTGCGGACGCTTCCAGATTGCGCGTGGCGACATCGCTGTCGGCGATGAGCTGCACCAGTTGCGCGCGGGCGGATGTCAGCGCCGGTTTGAATTCAACAGGTGACGTCGCGCGGCGAAACAGCTTGCCGAACATGCCCGCTGGCGCGCGAGTGGTCTCGAGCGCCGCATCGAGCAACGCCGGCACCGCCATCTGCGTGAACGACAGCACCAGCTCAGTCACGGGACGCAGCAGCGCAGCCTGCTCCATCAGCGCCGCCTCGCCCCATTCCGTCACCAGAGACAGCCTGACCGGCAGAATGCGGCGGAACAAGGCGGCAAAGCGTTGTTCTGCATGCGCAAACAGGACCGGGTAATCGCCTCTGGCAATGGCCAGCGCGTCGCGCACCGCCGGATGATCTTCGCTGTCGAACAGCGCCCTGGGCGCAGCCTTCGCGGTCAAGCCCGATACGACCGGGACGGCTGGCAGGTCGTCGAATGACAGCGGCCTGGGCGGGCTGTTGCGCGTGAGCGGCGTCGAATCGGTCTGCGTGTCGCCGAAATCGAGCGCGCGCGGCGTATCCGGCGCCTCGACCGGATCGGAAGGCACCCCGACCGCCTCACCGAAATCAAATGGCTTGGGCATCAGCGAACGGTGAGCGATAAAACGCGCGGGATCGGTCTCAGACCGTGCCACCCAGCTTGCGGATGAACGTCGCCAGATTGAGCTTGAAGCCGGCGCCGACCGCCTGGAAGCGCCATTCGCCATCCCGGCGATACAGCGAGCCGAATTGCAGCGCAGTCTTGTCCGAGTAGTCTTCGTTCAGGTCGTATTGCGCGATCGTCTCGCCCGTGTCGTCGTTGTACACCTTCACGTAGGCGCCACTGACGCGGCCGAAATTCTGCTTGCGCACCTCGGCGTCGTGGATCGTGACGACAATCGGCATTTCCACCACGGCCGCTTCGACCTTGGCCAGGTCGACGATGATGACTTCGTCGTCGCCATCCTTGTCGCCCGTGCGGTTGTCGCCCGAGTGCACCACCGCGCCATCGGGCGACGTGGTGTGGTTGTAATAGACGAAGTGGGCGTTGCTGATCATGACCGGGTGGTCGTCCGCGTCCTTCTTGCACAGGAAGACGGATGAATCGAGGTCGAACGCCTGGCCTTCGGCCGCATTGACCTTCCAGCCCAGGCCGATACGAACGCGCTTCAGGCCCGGCGCCGTCTTTTCGAGGTTGATGCGGTGGCCGGTTTCGAGCGTGGTCGACATGGATATTCCTTTATGAATGTGATGGGTCAGGTCGTGATTACTGCGCGCCGGGCGTTGACGCCGACGAGAAGCGCGTGATCAGTTCGCGCTCGAGTTCCTGCAGCTTCGGCAGCTCGTCCTTGCGGCGCTGCTGGCCTTCGTTCGAGATTTGCTCGAGCTTGTCGAACGCGGTCATCAGTTGCGTCTGCACGTGCTGGGCGGTTTCCAGGCTGACGATCGAGCGCTGCTTGACGCGGGCCACGGTTTCGGTGTTTTCCAGCAGCATGTCGGCCTGGGTGCGGAAGGCGGCGTCGGTCGCGTCGTAGGCAGCATTGGCCACGGCCGCGCTCTGCTTGGCTTCGAGCTGCAGCAGGTACAGCGAGAACACGTTGCGCCAGGCCGGGATCGACACGTTGACGATATCGGTGAACGTGTCGGTCAGCGCGCGCGCATTGTCTTGTGACAGCCGGATTTGCGGCACCATCTGCGTGGCCATCAGCATGGCGCGGCGCAGGTCGTCGATGCGCTTTTCGAGCCGCTCCAAGCGGCGTCGCAGTTCGGTCGCCTGCTGCGCCTCGAAGGCATTGGCCGGCGCCGCCTGCTGCGCGACCGCCTGCTGCAATTTGGCGGCCCAGGCCTCGCCCTTTTTGACGTCGGCGTCCAGGCCCTGGTAGTAGATTTCCAGGCCCTTGTACATCTCGTCGAAATCGCTGATGCGGCCGCGGTGCACGTTGGCATGGCGCGTCATTTCGGTCACCAAGGTGTCCATGCGCGATTCGACCACCTGGTACTGCGACAGCATCTTTTCCTTGACCGAGCCAAACATGCCCGTCACGCGCGCCATCAGGCCACCCGAGCGCAGCTTGGCCGGGTCGAGGCCCTTGGCGGTGGCGATCAGTTCGTTCAGTTGCGCGCCGAAGACATCGGCGTCGGATGCGCGCACGGTACCCAGCAGCTTGGCCGACACCTTGGCCACGCTGGCACCGGTGGCGCCGCCCAGGGCCTCGATGGCCTTGTCGTCAATGCCGGAGATGTCGACACGCACCAGCGGCGCCGCGCTTGCCTCGGGACGCAATGCCGGCAGCGCGTCGGTGCCGGCAGGACTGAACAAGGGCGGCAGCGACGGTGTTGCCGGCACTGCGGTTGGCACTGCGCCCGGCACTGCGGATGCTGCGTTCGCTTCTTCTTCGGCGGAGAACAGCGGCTTCATGGCAATCCTTCAGGTGTAAGGTAACGATATTGATAGCTTACCACCGGTCAAACCGGCTGAGCGAGTGTCACCTGACGACTGCGCCTGACGACGTCGTCACGATACGGATGCCATGCGTCGGCGCGCGCCCGCAACCGCTACAATCCCTCCATGAAGATGCGCAAGAAATCCGAGCTGCCCACCAAGATCTGCGCCCACTGCGCACTGCCGTTTGCCTGGCGCAAGAAGTGGGAGCGCGACTGGGAACAGGTCAAATATTGCTCGGAACGGTGCCGTCGTGCGGCGCCGCCGGGCCGGTCACCACCACATTCTGACTGACGGCCGTCCTGCGCCCGTCGCGCGCCACCACTGTCGCCGTTACCGCATACACGCCGGGCGTTGAAAAGCTGTGATTGGCGCTCGCGCTGCAGACGCTGTCCTCCTCCACGATCTTGCGCGCCGCTCCGCTACTGCCATCACCCCACGCCCACTCGACGCTGCGCGTGCCCGTTCGGTCGCCATCGACGAAGCTGACCGACGCCTGCAGCGGCACGCCGGCCTCGACCTGCGCAGGCAGGTCAAGCGGCCCCAGCGTGTGACCGCACATGCATCCCCGCTCTGGCCTCAGCAGTACCAGCCCCGCACTCGAGCCCGCGACGATCGCGCCGTTGTCACCGATCGCCAGCGCCTGGTCCAGCACGAGACCCGGTGGCGCATGGCGTAGCGCCCGGTTCAGGTCCAGCATGCCGCCTGCGGCGCTCCAGACGAAGGCGCGCATGGCACCAAGCCGGTCTTCGGCAAAACCGACGATCTGGCCCCGGGCGTTGACGGCGCGCGCGGCGGATGTGCGCCCGCCCAGCGTGCCAAGTTCGCGCATCCCGCGCTGGCGCGACCACGACATCGCCCTTTGATGCCCATCCGGATACCCGATGCTCCCGGCGATGTGCAGGCCGGGCGTCATCGTAATGACCGATGCGGAGGAACCGCGACCGGTACCAAGGTCGACCATGCCGGTGGCGCGCGTCCAGAGGAACGGCCGCGCGCCGCCATCGTCGAACGACGCGAACCGGTTGCCCGCCACCTCGCCCCCGGCCCCGACGGCCACCGGCGACGATTCGGCGCTGCCCAGCGTATCGATGTCGATGAGCCCATCCGAACGTGTCCAGACGAAAGTGCGCGTGAATTCGTCATCGATCGTCGTCACGCCGGCGACCAGGCCGGCGTCGTTGATCAAACGGCCGGACGCAGGCGCCGGAATGCCGGGCGTGATGCCCAGGTCTTCGACGCCGCTGGCAACGCCCCAGCGAAACGGATGCGCCGCATCGCCCATCGCGCCGGTGACGACGCCGTGGCTGTTGATGGCCCATCCATATGAACGACCACGGGATGGCGCGGCGCGCAGGTCGAGCATGCCGCCGCGCACGCTCCAGACGAACGCATTCTCGACGCCAGCGTCATTGAGCGAAGTGCCGGCCACCTGCCCGGCATCGTTCAGGTCGTTCACATACACGGCGCGGCCGCCCAGCGAACCCATCTCTCGTACGATCTTGCCATCGTAAAAGTAGCCATCCGTGCGATCGCCATGGATCAGCGAAAATGCGACGTGCCCTGACGCATTGATGCGTGGATAAGCCGCGATCGCGCCCGTGCCCAAATTGATCACGCGGTAGGCAGCCGGCGATAGGCGCGCGCTGTCATTGGCATGGACCGACGCTGGTGCCGGCTGCGCCAGCGCGGGACTGGTTGCCGCGAGTACCAGCGACCCTGCCCGCAAGCCCATGCACGCCAGCCACCGCATGGCGCTGGCAACCGACACCACCTTCCCCCAAATCCAATGCATGATTTCTCCAGTCAATGTTAAGCAGCGCCAATCGGTCGAGACCGGCACCATCGGCGATAGCGGGCAGCGCGGCAATCATGCACCGCGCCGCGCACGCACGGTACGGCGCGCACCGGAATCTCGCGCTGGTTTGTGCGGCGCCAATGTCCGCGGCGGCGGTCAATTTTCTCCAGACACGAGGTGCACAGTTTGTGGAACCTCCCGCGGCGCAGGGAGTCCTACCAACACCTGCGGCCGTCGACACTGCCACCACCTTCTCCACTGGTATCCGCTGGTGTCCGCTGCTGTTTCACATTGCAATAGTGATCTGAAGGAGACCACGATGAAAATCTACGGCGCCGAGTTTCTCGGCACATTCTGGCTGGTGATGGGCGGGTGCGGCAGCGCGGTGCTGGCTGCCGCATTTCCCGAACTGGGCATCGGCCTGCACGGCGTCGCGCTCGCCTTTGGCTTGTCCGTGCTCACGATGGCATACGCGATCGGCCACATCTCGGGTTGCCACCTGAATCCGGCGGTCTCGATCGGCCTCTGGGCCGGGGGCCGCTTTCCCGCGCGAGAGCTGTTTCCTTATATCGTGGCGCAGGTCGCCGGCGGCATCCTCGCCGGCGGCGTGCTGTATGCGATTGCCAGCGGCGCCCCTGGCTTTGACAGCGCCAATGGCTTTGCTGCCAATGGCTACGGCGATCATTCGCCAGGCGGTTATTCGCTGCTGTCAGGGCTGTTGAGCGAAGTGGTCATGACCACGTTTTTCCTGCTGATTATCCTGGGAGTGACCGACCAGCGTGCTCCCAAAGGATTTGCGCCAGTGGCAATCGGTTTCGCGCTGACCCTGATTCACCTGATCAGCATTCCTGTGACCAACACGTCCGTCAATCCTGCGCGCAGCACGGCCGTTGCCGTGTTTGCCGGCGACTGGGCCGTGGGGCAGCTATGGCTGTTCTGGATCGCGCCTATCGCCGGCGCATTACTTGGCGCCGCGCTCTACCGTGTCATTGGCGCGCAGGCGCCGGTGTCGGAACCGGTCGACGCGCCCGCTTACGGCCATGTGGAGCGGCGCCAGCGGCAGGTACGGGGCAGCGGCGTCGGCCGCGAGCAAGCCCAGCATTGACGTTCGGGTACCTGATCGACCGGCGCGGCAGAACGCCGGACCACCGAACCGCGCCGTCTTTCGGCGGTGTGATTTGTTGTTTTTTCTGCACATTTTTTAATGTAATTGGTGCGCGCGCCAAGGGCGTAGCAGGCGCGCGTCGCAGGGGGCGCACACGATATGAGGCATTGTCTTACATGATTAAACCCACATCGCATTTACTGTTAGATTGTTAATACACCTTCACTCCCAACCCTTCTATCAGTGCTGCTATGAAAACCTTTCACTGCGACAAATGTTCGCATCAGATCTTCTTCGAAAACACCCTCTGCTTCAATTGCGAAAGCACCCTGGGCTACCAGCCTTCCCAGCGCTCCATCAACAGCTTCGAGCAGGCTGAAGACGGCCTGTGGCGTAGCCTGAACCGCAAGGATGAAGGCAAGCTCTACAAGCAGTGCAGCAATTATGTGCAGCACAATGTGTGCAACTGGATGCTGCCGGCCGACGATCCGCATGAGTTGTGCGAATCATGCCAGCTGACAGTGGTGATCCCGGCGCTGACGTCGGAAAAGAACCGCGTCCTGTGGTCGCGCCTCGAAACCGCCAAGCGTCGCCTGCTGTTCTCGCTGGCCCAGCTGAACCTGACCCCGGCCTCGAAAGAAATCCAGCCGGATACCGGCCTGGCCTTCCAGTTCCTCGAAGATGGCGTGACCGACCAGTGCGTGATGACCGGCCACGACAATGGCCTGATCACGCTGAACATCGCCGAAGCCGATCCGGCCGAGCGCGAGCGCACGCGCGAACAGATGCACGAACGTTACCGCACGCTGCTGGGTCACTTCCGTCACGAGAGCGGCCACTATTATTTCGACCGCCTGGTTGCCGATACACCATGGATCGACAGCTACCGCGCCCTGTTCGGCGACGAGCGCCAGGATTATGGCGACGCACTCAAGCGGCACTACGAGAACGGTCCGGTCGCCGACTGGGAAGAGCGCTTCGTCAGCAGCTACGCCGCATCGCACCCGTGGGAAGACTGGGCTGAAACCTGGGCCCACTACCTGCACATGATCGATACGCTGGAAACCGCTCACTCGTGCGGCCTGTCGCTCAAGCCGGCCAAGGCCGATGAGCCGGAACTGGACAAGATCACGCTGCCAACGAAATCCGGCGCGTTCGAAGAAACGCTGAGCGACTGGTTCGCGCTGACCTATGTGCTCAACAGTCTGAACCGCAGCATCGGCATGCCGGATTCGTATCCATTCAAGCTGAGCACGCCTGTGCTGGAAAAGCTGGAATTCGTGCACAAGGTCGTGCGTGATCAGATGGGCAAGCCGTCGCTGGCTGCGCAGGCAGCGCAGGCACCGGCGCCTGCGCCAGCACCGGCAGCACCTGCAGCACCGGCACCAGCTGCCGTCTGAGCTTGAGTAGCGTGGACGGGTTTCCCGTCCACGCGTTCAACAATCCTTGGCGCGCCACAAGATCACGGTACCTTGAACGCGTGGACGGCATAGCCGTCCACGCTACGGCCGGGATGACAAGACAGCAGCAGGTGTCAACCCGGCGCGCCCTCCAGCAACGCCACCGTCACCTGCATCTCATGCAGCGCCAGCGCCGGCCCGAACTGCGTGAAGATCGCCACATCGGCTGCATCGCGCCCATACCCTATCGTCACGCGGCCGCCTCGCGGCCCATCCTGGCTCGCATCGAACGTGTACCAGCGCCCGCCCACATACGCCTCGAACCACGCATGCAGGTCCATCGGCACCAGCCCGTGCAGATAACCGGCGACGATCCGCGCCGGAATGCTCAGCGCGCGGCACAGCGCAATGCCCAGATGCGCCAGGTCGCGGCACACGCCTTCGCGGTATTCATTGACCTCGGTTGCCGCCATCTGGGTGTGATTCGACGCCGGATTGAACCGCACCTCGCGCCGGATCCAGTCGCTGATGCAGGCCACCTGGTCGTAGCCTGGCGCGACGCCGGCCACGATCGCGCTGGCCATCTCGGCAAACCGGTCGGATTCGCAATAGCGGCTCGGTAGCAGATAGAGCAGCACGTCCACCGGCAAGGTTGGCACCTCGTCGAACGGCGCACCTGGCGCGACATTGATGACCTGGTCGGTCAGCACGTCGGCCGAGGTCTGGATCGAAAATTCGCCGGGCGGCGCCGTCAGCCGCTGGCACAGGTTGCCGTAGGCATCCGTATATTCAAGCACTTGCACGCTCGGGGTGAGCGTATAGGATTCGCGCGCCACCCATTGCTGCGCACCGCTGCGCGGACGCAGCATCAGGATGAATGGCGTAGGGTATTCGACGGTGAAACTGAGCTTGCACCCGGTTCGCAACCACATTGCTGGCCCGCCTTCCTTCGTTAAAGTGAGCGCACCATCATGACGCAGGCTGGCCATGACGGTGCGCCGCGCCATTGTTTGGTGCGCGAGTTGTTCAACGCGTCTGCGACTGGGTCTGCGTCTGCGACGAGGTTTGCGACGATGTTTGCGACTGCGTCTGCGACTGGGTGGGCACCGGCACAGGCACCGGTACAACCTCCGGCAACTCCGGCGCCACCGGCAGCAGGAAGTCACGTCCAATGCCGTTACCCAGCTCGCCAATGCAGGCCAGGAACTTCGTCAAGAACTCGTGCAGGCCTTCATCGAGGATCTCGTTGATCTCGGCCGACTTGAGCGACGCATGCAGCTTTTCCGCCAGCCGCTCGGTGTCGTGCGATAGCTCGTTGCGCACATCCTGCAGCACGGCCACGACGGCGGCCATGCAGGCCACCAGCGAGCGCGGCATCTTGCCCTGCAGGATCAACAGCTCGGCCACGCGCGTCGGCGTGATCGCGTGGCGGTACACCTTGCGATAGGTTTCGAACGCAGATACCGAGCGCAGCAGCGCCGCCAGGTAATAGTATTCGCCCTGCGCGCCTTCCTGGATCGTGTCCGATGCCAGAAACCTGAACTTCACGTCGAGGATCCGCGCCGTGTTGTCGGCCCGTTCCAGAAAGGTGCCCAGGCGGATGAAGTTGAACGCTTCATCCTGGAACATCGTGCCCAGCGTGACGCCGCGCGACAGGTGCGAGCGGTACTTGACCCATTCCAGGAACTGGCCGGGATCGCGTTCGAACATGCGCTCGCTCAGGTGCTTTTGCAGCACGAGCCAGGTGGTGTTCTCGGTTTCCCAGACTTCGGTGGTCAAGGTGCCGCGCACGGCGCGGGCATTCTCGCGCGCGGCGCGCAGGCAGCTGGCGATCGACGACGGGTTGTCCGGGTCGCGCACCATGAAGTCGAGCACGTTCTTCTGCGTCAGTGCGTCGTACTTGGCGTCGAACTGGGCTTCGAGTTCGGACACGCTCAGCATCGTGCGCCAGCCCTGCTGCTCGGCCTGGACCGATTGCGGCATCAGAGAATACTGGACGCGCACGTCGAGCATGCGCGCCGTGTTTTCGGCCCGCTCGGTGTAGCGGGCCATCCAGAACAAATGATCTGCGGTGCGGCTCAACATGCTAGTTCTCCAGTATCCAGGTGTCCTTGGTGCCGCCGCCCTGCGACGAATTGACCACCAGGGAGCCTTCTTGCAACGCCACGCGGGTCAGTCCGCCCGGCACCATCGACACGGTCTTGCCCGACAACACGAACGGGCGCAGATCGATATGGCGCGGCGCGATGCCCGATTCGACATAGGTCGGGCACGCCGACAACGCCAGCGTCGGCTGGGCGATGTAGCCGTCCGGATTGGCCAGCACGCGGCGGCGGAAGTCTTCGATCTCGGCCGTCGTCGAGGCGGGTCCGACCAGCATCCCGTAGCCGCCGGCCCCGTGCACTTCCTTGACCACCAGTTGCGGCAAGTTCGCCAGCGTGTAGTCCAGGTGCTCTTTTTTGCGGCATTGGTAGGTCGGCACGTTGTTCAGGATCGGCTTTTCGCCGAGATAGAACTCGATCATGTCCGGCACGAACGGGTAGATCGACTTGTCGTCGGCCACGCCGGTACCGATGGCATTGGCCAGGCCGACGCGGCCGGCGCGCACGGCGTCGAGCAGGCCCGGCACGCCCAGCGTGGATTCGGGGCGGAACGCGCGTGGATCGAGGTAATCGTCGTCGATGCGGCGATAGATGACATCGACCTGCTTCGGGCCGCGCGTCGTGCGCATGTAGACGGTGTCGTTGCTGACATACAGGTCTTGCCCCTGCACCAGCGCCACGCCCATTTGCTGGGCCAGGAACGCGTGCTCGAAGTAGGCCGAATTGTGCATGCCGGGCGTGAGCACGACCACGGTCGGATCGTCGCCGCCATGCGGCGCCACGGTGCGCAGATTGTCGAGCAACAGGTCGGGATAATGGTCGACCGGCGCCACGCGGTTGCGGGCGAACAGCGCCGGGAACAGCCGCATCATCATCTTGCGGTTTTCCAGCATGTACGACACGCCCGACGGCACGCGCAGATTGTCTTCCAGGACGTAGAACTCGCCTTCGCCGGCGCGCACGATGTCGACGCCGGCAATGTGGGCGTAGATGTCCAAGGGCACCTTGACGCCTTGCATGGCCGGCCGGTACTGCGCGTTATTCAGGATCTGTTCGGCGGGAATGACGCCCGCCTTCAGGATGTTCTGGTCGTGGTACACATCGTGCAGGAAGCGGTTCAGCGCAGTCACGCGCTGCACCAGGCCGGCCTGCAGTTTGGCCCACTCGGCGGCGTTGATCACGCGCGGAATGATGTCGAATGGGATCAGCCGTTCCTTGCCGGCGTTGTCGCCGTACACAGCAAACGTGATCCCCACGCGTTGGAAGTTCAGCTCGGCTTCCGCCCGCTTCTGCTCGATCAGATGCGGGGGTTGCTGGCCGAGCCAATCCGCGAATGCCTGGTAATGAGGCCGCACAGTTGCCTCATTGGAATACATTTCATCGTAAAAGTTCGACATCATTGCCTCCTGTGCCAGAATACTAACAAGAAACGTGCCAGCCACCCCGTCCGACTCGCAAGTCAAACGAACGCAGGTATGAATCATGCTTAAATGCTCCTATCTTGCGCTTACTCAGCCCCCTGCTCAGTTGTGCGCAAATTAATACGACCAAATTCAGAGCGCCGGCATCGATCGCGCCCCAATCGAAAGGCACCACCGCATGGCTATCCGCGTTGCGCTTCATCACAAGACCAGCTACCGTTACGACCGCCTGGTCAATCTGTCACCGCATGAAGTGCGCCTGCGTCCGGCGCCACATGCGCGTACACCGATCCTGTCGTATTCACTGACCGTCCTGCCGAAAGAGCATTTCATCAACTGGCAGCAAGACCCGTACGGCAATTACATCGGCCGCTTCGTGTTCCCCGAACAAACCGACGTGCTCGAGTTCACGGTCGACCTCGTGGCGGACATGACGGTGATTAACCCGTTCGACTTCTTCGTCGAAAAATATGCCGAGACGTTCCCGTTCGCCTACCCGGACCTGCTGCAGTCGGAACTGAGCCCGTACACCAAGTCGCAAGAGCCAGGCCCACTGCTGACAGAGTGGGTTGCCAGCGCGCGGCGCGAACTGCTGGCCCAGCCGATGGGCACGAACGACTTCCTGGTGGCCATCAACCAGCGCCTGCAGCGCGACATCGCGTACCTGCTGCGGATGGAGCCGGGCGTGCAGGAGCCGGAAGACACGTTGCAGCTACGCTCCGGCTCATGCCGCGATACCGGCTGGCTGCTGGTGCAGATCCTGCGCGCGATGGGCCTGGCAGCGCGCTTCGTGTCGGGTTACCTGATCCAGCTCACCGCCGACCAGGAAGCGCTGGACGGCCCGAGCGGCACCACCGTCGACTTCACCGACCTGCACGCCTGGACCGAGGTGTATGTGCCGGGCGCCGGCTGGATTGGCCTCGACCCGACCTCGGGCATGCTGGCCAGCGAAGGCCATATTCCGCTGGCCTGCACGGCGATGCCGTCGTCGGCCGCACCGGTCACGGGCTTTACGGACAAGGCCGAGGTCACGTTCGTCCACGAAATGACGATCACGCGCATCCACGAAGACCCGCGCGTGACCAAGCCGTACACGGAACACGACTGGGACAAGATCAATCGCCTGGGCCAGCAGGTCGATTCTGACCTGGTGAACCAGGACGTGCGCCTGACGCAGGGCGGTGAGCCCACTTTTGTCTCGATCGACGACATGGACGGCGCCGAATGGAACACGCTGGCACACGGCGACAAGAAGCGCGAGCTGGCGGGCAACCTGATGCACCGCCTGAAGAACCATTTTGCACCGGGCGGCATGATTCATTACGGCCAGGGCAAGTGGTATCCGGGCGAGCCGCTGCCACGCTGGGCGCTGAACATCTTCTGGCGCGTCGACGGCCAGCCGATGTGGTTCGATCCGTCGCTGTTCTCGGACGAGCACATCGACGATGGCTACGGCAGCGAGGACGCTGGCCGCTTTGCTGCGGAGCTGGTCAAATCGCTCGGCCTGCCGGCCGGCAGCGCTATTCCCGCCTACGAAGACGTGCTGCTGCAAGCCCAGCGCGAGCAGGCGCTGCCGCGCAATCTCGATCCGCTGGACGCCGACCTGAAAGCACCGGAAGAGCGCCGCCGCCTGGCGCGCCTGCTCGAACGGGGCCTGGGCCAGGTGGCCGGCTACGTGCTGCCACTGAAAGCGCGCGAACACGATCCGTCCGTCATGCTCGGCACCAGCTGGCGCACGTCGCCGTGGCCACTCAAGCGCGAAAACCTGTACCTGATCGAGGGCGATTCGCCGATCGGCCTGCGCCTGCCGCTGGCCACGCTGCCGTGGGTGCTGCCCGAAGAGCGCGATCCCGATTTCGATGTCGACCCGTTCGCGCCGCGCGGCCCGCTCCCCGTTGGCAAGAAAGACAGGCGCCCGGTCCTGAGCGTGGCGCCCGGCAAATCGTCGAACAAGACGGCGCCTGTCGCAACTGACCCGGAAGCGCGCGAAGTCATCCACACCGCGCTGTGCCTCGAAGTGCGTGCGGGCCGCCTGTACATCTTCATGCCACCGCAAAAGCGCATCGAGGATTACCTGGCGCTCGTCACGGCGGTCGAGAACACGGCCGCCAAGCTGAAGATGAAGCTGCGCATCGAGGGTTACGCACCGCCGCGCGACCCGCGCATCAAGCTGCTCAGCGTCACGCCCGACCCGGGTGTCATCGAGGTCAATATTCATCCAGCGGCAAGCTGGCATGAGCTGGTCCACAACATGACGACGCTGTACCAGGAAGCGCGCCTGACGCGCCTGGGCACCGAGAAATTCATGCTCGACGGCCGCCACACCGGCACGGGCGGCGGCAACCACGCGACGCTGGGCGGCGCCACGGTCGAAGACAGCCCGATGCTGCGCCGGCCCGACCTGCTGAAAAGCCTGATCACGTACTGGCAAATCCACCCTGCCCTCTCGTACCTGTTCTCGGGCACCTTCATTGGCCCGACCAGCCAGGCGCCGCGCGTGGATGAAGCGCGCGACGATAACCTGTACGAACTGGCGATCGCCTTCCAGCAAATGGACAAGGTGCTGCCGACCATGCATCCCGGCGACAAGCCGTGGATGGTCGACCGCCTGCTGCGCAATATGCTGGTCGACCTGACGGGTAACACGCACCGTTCGGAGTTCTCGATCGACAAGCTGTACTCGCCGGACGGCCCGACCGGCCGCCTGGGACTGGTGGAATTCCGCGCGTTTGAAATGCCGCCGCACGAGCGCATGAGCCTGTTGCAAATGCTGCTGCTGCGCGCACTGGTCGCGCGCTTCTGGCGCCAGCCGCTGCAGGCCAAGCTCGTACACTGGGGCACGGCGCTGCACGACCGCTGGATGCTGCCGCATTTCGTCGCGCAGGATATCCGCGACGTGGCGAAGGACCTGCGCGCAGCCGGCTATGCGTTCGAGGACCACTGGTTCGAGCCGTTCATCGAATTCCGCTTCCCGCGCTTTGGCACCGTCGTCTACGAAGGCGTCGAGATGGAACTGCGCCAGGCGATCGAGCCGTGGAACGTGCTGGGCGAAGAAGTCAGCGCCGGCGGCACCGCGCGCTACGTCGATTCGTCGGTCGAGCGCATGCAGCTGCTGGTGCGCGGCCTGACCGACGGGCGCCACGTGGTGGCCTGCAATGGCCGCATGCTGCCGCTGCATCCGACCGGCGTGCCGGGCGAATACGTGGCCGGCGTGCGCTTCCGCGCCTGGAGCCCGTGGTCGGCGCTGCATCCGAGCATCCGGGTCCAGGCGCCGCTCGTGTTCGATCTGGTCGACACCTGGAGCGGGCGCTCGATCGGCGGCTGCACCTACCACGTCGTGCACCCGGGCGGGCGCAGCGAAACCGGCTCGCCGGTCAATGCCAATGCTGCCGAGGCACGCCGCTTTGCCCGTTTCTGGCCACACGGTCACACGCCGGGCCCGTTCACGGTGTACAAGGAAGACCTCAATCCGAGCTTCCCGATGACCCTCGATTTGCGCTGGCAGCCGATGTAACGCTGGCATTTGTTTCAACCGTAAAGCTGCACGCCAATGCCCAATCAACTGCTTGCCCACTATCTGGCCGCGCCGGATGGTTTCGATGAAATGCTGGGCGCCGACAAGGCGCCGCGCGCGCACTGGCGTGCGATGCTTGCCAACCTGGAGCATGAAGCACCGGACATGATGCGCCAGCGTCTGGAGATGGTGCAGCGCCAGGTACGTGAAAACGGCGTCAGCTACAACGTGCTGGCCGACGCCGGCACCAGGCCGCGCCAGTGGGACCTGAACGTGCTGCCCCTGATCCTGCCGCACGAGGAATGGAGCGGCATCGAAGCGGCAGTGATCCAGCGCGCCACCCTGCTCAACAAGATCCTGGGTGACGTGTATGGCGAGCAGGCGATGCTGCGCGAAGGCTTGCTGCCGTCGGCGCTGATCCATGGCCACGCGGGCTTTCTGCGCCCGTGCCACGGCATGCGCCACCATGACGACGTGGCGCTGCATTTCTATGCGGTCGACCTGGCGCGCGCGCCCGACGGCCGCTGGTGGGTGATGGCCGACCGCACGCAGGCGCCGTCGGGCGCCGGCTACGCACTCGAAAACCGGTCGATCATCGCTCCTACCTTCCCCGACCTGCTGCGCGAACTGAAGGTGCAGCCGGTGTCGCCGTTCTTCCGCACCATGCACGACAGCCTGGTGCACTGGGGCCGGCTGTGTGCGGCCCATGGCGACAAGCCGGCGCCGCTGCGCGAAGGCGAAATGCCGCTGATCGTGCTGCTCACGCCTGGCCCGCGCAGCGAAAGCTATTACGAGCAGGCCTATCTGGCGCGCTACCTGGGCCTGACGCTGGTCGAAGGGGGCGACCTGACGGTGCGCGACGGCGTCGTCTTCATCAAGACGCTGGCCGGGCTGCACCGGGTGCATGTGATCATGCGCCGGGTCGACGACGAATCGTGCGATCCGCTCGAGCTGCAAAATTCGCTGCTCGGCGTGGCCGGCCTGACCCAGGCCGCCATGCGCGGCAATGTGGTGGTGGCCAACAGCCTCGGTTCGAGCCTGCTCGAGTCTGGCGCCCTGCTCGGCTTCCTGCCGGCGCTGTCCAAGCGCCTGCTGGGCGAGCCGCTCAAGATGCCCTCGGTGGCGACCTGGTGGTGCGGTGAACCGGCCGCGCTCGAAACGGTGATCACCAGACTCGATCGCCTGGTGATCAAACCGAGTGGCGCGATGCCTTTCCAGCCGGCCGTGTTCGGCCAGGATCTCGACGGCGAGGCGCGCGCAGCGTTCATTGCCAATCTGCGCGCCAATCCCAACCATTACATCGCGCAGGAACTGGTGCGCCTGTCGCAGGCACCGGTGTGGAAGGATGGCCGCGCGCCCGGCCTGCAGGCGCGCGCGGTGGGTCTGCGCGTGTTTGCCTGCGCCACGCCGAATGGCTATGTCGTGATGCCGGGCGGCCTGACCCGCGTGGCCACCGGACCCGACGCGCGCGTGCTGACGATGCAGATGGGCGGCGCCAGCAAGGACACCTGGGTCCAGGCGCGCGCCCGCGTCGACACGCATCGCCTGCAAAAAAGCAGCATCACGGGTGAAGACCTGGTGCGCGAAGACAGCAACCTGTCGAGCCGCGTGGCCGAAAACCTGCTGTGGTTCGGGCGCCATGCCGAACGCAGCGACAATATCTGCCGCCTGCTGCGGGTCGCGCTCAATATCCTGTTCAATGTGCGCTTCGACCAGCGCGGCGCCGAGTGGCCGACCGTCGAGGCGCTGTGCATCTGGTTCGGTTTGCTGGATCCGCAGCGCAAGCCGGCAGCACCCGCCGTTACGGGATCAAGCAAGTTGCCGGGCACTGCCAGCGCCCTGCCGGCCCCGATCTTCACCGACGCCGAGATCGAATCGGCGCTGCTGCTGGCGGTGGTGTCGCCTGCCGTTCCGGGCCTGGCGCGCCAGCAGCAGCAGTTGCACCGGATCGCCGGCCAGCTGCACGAGCGCTTCTCGGTCGACAACTGGCGCGCCCTGAACCGCATGGTGCAGCCGGTCGCGCCGCCTGGCGAGCGGCCGTCGCAGTCGGGCGTCATGACGATTCTCGACGATGCCGCCGCGGCACTGATGACGCTGGCCGGCTTTGCCCTCGACGGCATGGTGCGCGACCTCGGCTGGCGCTTCATGTCGATCGGCCGGCGCCTGGAGCGCCTGCAGTTCCAGGCGGTCGTGCTGCAGCGCGCACTGGCGATGGATGAAAACGGTAATCTCGACTGGGTGCTCGAACTGTCCGACAGCATCATCACCTACCGCGCCCGCTACCGCGCCCAGCCCGAGTGGCTGCCGGTGCTCGACCTGCTGCTGCTGGACGAAACCAACCCGCGCTCGATCGTGTTCCAGTTGAACGGCATCATCGGCACGCTGGGCAAGGTCACGCAGGCCCAGGGCGCCGGGGGCCTGGACCTGTTGGCACCACTGAAGGCCGAACTGACCGCGCTCGACCCGGGCGTCGACCTGAAGCATGGCAACGCGCTGCTCAGCGACCTGCTCAGCCGTATCGGGCAGGCCAGCGCGGCCTTGTCCGAACAGATCGGCGTCCAGTTTTTCAGCTATACCGCCAACGGCCGGCAAAGGAACCGTACCTCATGACCGATTTGCTGCCGGGCGCCGTGGGCGCCGACGTGATTGCCCGCTATCGCGTGGTGCACGAGACGCGCTACAAGTACAACAGCATGGTGACGCTGTCGCAGCAATACCTGCACCTGACGCCGCGCTCGTTCGCGTGCCAGCAGACCGAGTCGCACCTGATCTGGCTCGACCCGGTGATCAACGACAGCAACGAGGGCGTCGATTACTTCGGCAACATCACGCGCCACGTGGCGCTGACCGTGCCGCATGACAGCCTGCTGGTGCACGCCGAATCGACGGTCTCGCTGCGCCCGCGCTACACGCTGGCGCAGATCGCCGGCACGTTGTCGTGGGAATCCGTGCGCGACATGATGGACAAGGAAAAAAGCGCAGCCACGCTGGAAGCCTGCCGCTACCTGTATGCGTCGCCCCATGTCGCGCTGTTCCCGGAACTGGAAGCCTATGCGCGCGAGAGCTACGTCCCGGGCCGCCCGCAGCTCGACGCAGCGCTCGACCTGACGCACCGGATCTTCGACGACTTCGAATTCGACAGCAAGGCCACCGACATCTCGACGCCGCTCGACCAGGTGCTGCGCGGCCGGCGCGGCGTGTGCCAGGATTTCGCGCAGCTGATGATCGGCTGCCTGCGCAGCATCGGCCTGCCGGCGCGCTATGTCAGCGGCTACATCCTGACGCACCCGCCGGAAGGCAAGCCGCGCCTGATCGGGGCCGATGCCTCGCACGCGTGGGTCTCGGTGTTCTGCCCGGCGCTGGGCTGGGTCGATTTCGATCCGACCAACCGCTGTCTCGTGCAGCATGAGCACATCACGCTAGGCTGGGGCCGCGACTTCAGCGACGTGACGCCGATGCGCGGCATCGTGCTGGGTGGCGGCAAACAGGAGCTCGACGTGCAGGTGACAGTGACGCCGCTGCCGCTGCCCGGCGCGGCATGACGCCAGGATCACAACCAGCACAGCCGGGGTCAGGTCTGACATTTGGACACGGACTCTTCCTTGATGTCTTCGCTTGGGATTTTATAGATAGATTTTTGTCGAGCTCGTGTCTGAATGTCAGACCTGACCCCGATTGTATTGTCGAGCTCGTGTCCGAATGTCAGACCTGACCCCGATTGTGGGTGACGGTAATGATGCTGCCCGGCGCGGCGTGATGTGAGCAAGGCAGCGGCCATGCCCCCTGGTGGGGATGGCCGCTGCAGGGTCTTTACATCGGCAATTCCGTACCGCGGTAGCCGATCACGCCTTCGCCGCTGTAGGTCATGCCGCCATGCAGGTTGTTACCCTGGTTGCCGGACGTGACATTGAGCGCCACGCTGTGCTGGCCGGCGCGGCAGCCGATCAGCCAGATACCGCCCGGATGCCATGCGGACGACGTGTCGCCCCACTGGTTTTCGACCTGGTAGTTGTTGCCGGCGACCGCCGTGGCGCGCACGCGGATGGGGCCTTCGCCCGCATACGTCATGGTGCCGGTCAGGGTCTTGCCGCCATCGGTCGACGTCAGGTCGACCGCGAGCACGGCCTGGTCGCGGCAACCGAGCACCGAGATGCCGCCCTGGTGCCAGGGCGCGAACCCGCCGCCCCACTGGTTTTCGACAGCGTACACGGCACCATCGCTCGTCTGGCTCTGGAAGCCGATCGGGCCTTCGCCGCTGTAGGTCATCGTCCCCTTCAGCGTGGCGCCGTTGTCGCCCGATTCGACATGGATGGCGACCACGCTCTGGCCAGGGCGGCAGCCGATCACCCACGTCCCGCCCGGATGCCATGGCGCCGACGAACCGCCCCACTGGTTTTCGACGATGTATGTGTTGCTCTGGGTCAGAGTGGCGCGAAAGCCGATAGCGCCTTCGCCTGCGTATTTCATTTGTCCGGTGAGCGTTTTGCCGTTGTCGCTCGACGTGAGGTCGAGCGCCACCACGTGCTGGCCGGGCCGTGCGCCAATGATCCACATGCCGCCTTCATGCCACTGCGCGGAGGTCCCGCCCCACTGGTTCTGCACGTGATGCAGATTGTTCGTGGCCTTGCTTGTTTTGGACATGCCTGACTCCTTCTTGATCTGCGCAGCAGAACGGCGCTGCCCCGGTGGTGCGCAGGCTGGCTGCGCCTGGCGACTCTGTCGATGATGTATTTTTGAGGGAGAAAAATATCTCTAGCGAACTTTATTTTGCGCTATTCAGCCGGCCAAATTACTGTCAGATGAGCAAGTTTTTTTAAAACGGAATACTCCTACGGGTGTGCTTCCTTGTTTCCCAAAAGCGCATCCTGTATGCATGACATCGCGCCCGAACTGATGGACCAGATTTTCAGATCAAATGTCATTTAGAATATGTTCATGGAATACACTGTGGGCGCCCCGATTGCCAACTTCACGGACTTGCTGCTCGACGCCGTCTGCATGGTCGACGCCGGCGGCCGGTTCGTCTACGTCAGTGCCGCCTGTGTCAACATTTTCGGCTATACGCAGCAGGAAATGATTGGCATGACCATGATCGACCTGGTCGCACCGGCCGACCGCGCGCGCACGCTCGCTGTGGCGCAAGAGGTCATGAATGGCCAGGTCCATACCAACTTTGAAAACCGTTATGTGCGCAAGAATGGCGACATCGTGCATATCATGTGGTCGGCGCGCTGGTCCGAGGCCGATCAGCTGCGCGTGGCCGTTGCGCGCGACGTAACTGCCCTGAAGCAGGCGCAGGCGATGCAGTCGGTGCTGTACGCGATTTCAGAAGCGGCCCATGCAAGCGATGACCTGGCCGACCTGTTCGAGCGCAGCCACGCCATCGTCCACGAGTTCCTGCCGGCCTGCTGCTTTGCGGTCGCCTTGTGCGATACGGCCGGCCAGGACATCGACTTCGCCTACCTCGTGGACGACGGCGCCCCGTGCGATGCAGCGCTGATGCCGCTGCTGTGCGAGGCAGTAGCGCAGTGCGCTGCGCCACTGCTGCTTGCCCCCGGCGCACAGTCCGTCCTGCCGGCGCCCTTGCAGGCAGCAGCGGCGAGCCTGGCAGGCGGCGCACTGGCCGTACCGATGACCACGACCGACGGCGTCGTTGGCGTCATCGCGCTGCGCAACGGCCCGGATGACGCCCCATACCGGACGCAGGACCGCGATTTGCTGGTGTTCGTGGCCGATCAGCTCGCCGCGGCCATCGGACGCAAGCAACTGCATGCGCAACTACGTTTCATGGCCCTGCATGACGAGCTGACCCGCCTGCCAAACCGGCGCCTGTTCCACGACCGCCTCGACACCGCGCTCGCGCATGCCCGCCGCCAGCAGGAACGCCTGGCGCTGCTGTTCCTTGACTTGAACCGCTTCAAGCAGGTCAACGACAACTTTGGTCACGCCTGTGGCGACCGCTTGCTGCAGGAGGTCGCGCGCCGTGTCTCGGCCTGCCTGCGCAACAGCGATACGCTGGCCCGCCTGGGCGGCGATGAATTCGTCGTCTTGTTGGAAGACATCGTGCTGGCGGCCGATGCGGGGCTGGTCCTGGACAAGATCCACCAGGCGCTGGCGGCGCCTGTCGATCTGGGCGACGGGCACCGGCTGCAGATTTCCGTCAGCGTCGGTGTCGCGCACTATCCCGAGCATGGGAGTACTCGTGAAGAACTCATCGCGCATGCCGACAAGGCGATGTATGCCGCCAAGGCGGCCTCACCGCTTGCCGGATCAGGGGCGCATCAGCCGGCCTGATCGGCATCCCTGCGGCCCAGGCCCGGCGCCATCCCCATGGCCATGCCACCGCCGCCGCCATCGGCATTGCCGCCGCCATTGCCACCGCCCCGGTTACCGCCCGCCTCGCCCTTGCCACGCGCCGCGCCGCCCTGGGTGCGCGTCGGCCCCTGCAGCGGAATCAGCACATCGGCCGGCATCGGCCCCAGGTCCAGTGCGCTGCGGATGAAACCGCGCAGGCTGATCACCAGGTCCGCCGTGTGGATCGGCCGGCCGGCTGCCATGTCGGCCGCGGCCTGCCCCGCCAGCCGGCAATGCTCTTCGGTCCCCAGCAGCAGGATGTCCGCCAGCGCGGCCTCGACCGCGTCGCGCATGCGGCGTGACCGCTCGGAGCTGAAGGTTTCCTCGGCCACTGCCAGGCCGCCCTCCCCGGCCCGGGCGCGCTCATGCAGGTCGCGCAAATGGGTCGGGTCGACCGTCAGCTGGCCCGTGAACGAGCCGCCCAGCGTGCGGTAGGCTGCGATCAGCGTCTTGAGCCGCTCGTTGATCTGGCGGTTCATGCGCTCGCGCCGCTGCTGGATCGTCTGCATGATGATGAGGCGGATACCCACGCCCAGCAAGGTGATGACGGCAAGTCCGATGATGGTCGTCATCGCCCCTTGCCACGAACTGAAATCCATTGAGCGCATGCTTGCCTCGGCAAAGTCTGAAGGATGCCAGTGTAACGATTCGTCGTTCGTCACATGCGGGTCAGCAGTGCGTGTGTGAGACTATCGTCTCGTGACACAACCGCTTCCCGGGAGATGAACGATGACGATCAAGCATGTATTCATTGTCGGCGTCGCAAAATGCGGCACCACGGCGCTGTCGGAATGGATGGTCGTCAACGGCCTGGCCGAAGACCGCGTGCCGGGCGAAAAAGAGCCCTATCTGTATGCAAACGACGAGCCACACGCGGCGCGTTCGCGCAGGGCCAGTCTGCCGCTGCTCGATGCCAGCGCCGGGTATGCCTTCGATCCGGCCACCGTGCAGCGCCTGCCGCAGCACGACACGCGCCTGGTCCTGTGCCTGCGCAACCAGTTTGAGCGGATGTGGAGCTTCTACAAGATGTTCAAACTCGACTCGCTGGGCGGGGACCAGGCACGGGACTATTTTTCATCGTATCAATCCGAACACAGCGGGACAGGCCGCGCGCCGCGTGAGGCCAGCACCTTTTCGGCGACCGTGATCCGTATCTGCCAGGCCTACTTTCCAAGGCGTTTGCATCTGATCGTTGAAGGCTATGCGCGGCACGAACTGGAACATCTTTGCACGCATACCTTCATGCAGCGCATCGAGTACGAATTCGCGTTCTACCTGTCGCGCAAACAATTCCCTTTTTTCTCCATCATTTCCAACAGCTTTTACTACACCCCGCTGCGCACGCTGCTGGAACGCTACCTGCCGTCCGACCTGTCCGTCATCTGCGTCAGCCGGCTTGACGATGCCGACGCGCGCCGCCGTTTCGTCGACGCCGTATTCGAGAGATCGGTCGACACGCCGCCCGTTCCCGTCGTCTTCAGCAGCACCGACATTGCCATCGACGAAGCACGGCCCGATTTCAACGACCGTGCATTCGACACGCTGCGCGCCTGCCTGCGGTACGACCTGGTTCAGGCACGGGGCCTGATCGCCACGACATGCCTGGGCGACAGCCTGCTGGACCATGCAGAACTGGACCGTTACCTCGCGGCCACGTAACGCGCACGTTGTCATACCCCTGTCATGACAGCATCCGATGATGGTGCACAGTGGTCACCGGCAGGGTTGACAGGCCGGTCCGGTCAACGGCATCGGGAGCGCTACACATGTACAACAGCGATAAACGGCTTCTCATTCTCGACGCGGATGGCACCACCATCGATGCATTTTCCGCGATCGCCATGGCCTTCAACCAGCACGGCTGCGTGCTCGGCGCCGAAACGGCATTCCAGAAACGGCACCACCTGCTCAAGTACGTGGGCGGCCTGAAACAATTCCCGTCGATTATCAAGAAAAACCTGCGCAAGAACAGCCGCGCCAAACTGGTCGACACGCTGACCGACATCTACCGGCAAGAAGCCCGGCTGTATGACGGGATCCCCGACCTGATCCGCGAACTGATCGCCGCGCCCGGCATCACGGTGGGCATCGTCACGCGCAACATCACGATCGAGCCCCTGGAAACGCTGCGCCAGCTGTTCCTGCGCCACGATATCGATATCGGCGCACTGGATTTTCTGGAACATATTCCACTCAAGGACAAGAAGACGGCGTCGTTTCGGGCCGTACGCGAGCGCTTCGGCGTCAATCCGGCGCGCGGCTATATCTGCGGCGACGAGCACAAGGATTTCACGGCGGCGGCCCATACCGGCATGCACCCGTTCATGGTCTCGTACGGGTTCGAAGACTACGATCGCCTGACGAACAAGTTTGCCATTCCACCGGAACTGATTTCGCGCACGTCGGGCGAGTTATGCGATCGCGTGCGCCATGCACTGGACCTGGTTCAGGCGCCGTACCAGAACAGCACCGCGCTGATGGCGCCGAACAACCAGTAATCGATCGGCGCACCCAGCGCCCAGCGCTTGTGCCACGCCACGTGGACCTGCTTGAAGCGGCGCCAGCCGAAGGCCGGATTGATGACGAACCACAGATAATCCTCGACGATCCAGAACAGCATGATCGATGCCATCACGGTCGCCTCGAGCTGCCACGACCACTGGCCCATGAAGAACAGCGGGAAGTGAAACACCAGTCCGATGAACGAAAACATCCACAGGTGGTAGCCCGTCAGTGCGCGCCCGCCCCAGAAGATGTCGAGCAGCAGATGCTCCTCGATACGCCAGGTCGGCAGATTCGCCGCCCAGCCGGCCTCGCCTTCGATTTCCACTTCCACGCGCGCGAACAAATAGGCCAGGGCCAGCACGGCGCACACGGTTGCCACGAGCCTGGCGCCATCGGCCAATTCAAACATGAGCGACATCACTTTTGCGGGCGGCTTGCACCAGAACGGTTTCGACGACGTGGCGCGCAGCCTGCGGACGGCCAAGGGCGCGAGCACAGGCAGCCATCCCGGCCAGTTTTTCCGGGTGCGCCATCAGGTAGCGGATGCGGTAGTCGAGCGTGGCCAGGTCGACCGCCTTGAGCGCGGCGCCGTGCTCGAGCAGATAATTGGCGTTGTGTTCTTCCTGGCCAGGGATCGGCGCGTTGACGATCATCGGCACGCCCATCGCCAGGCATTCGGCCGTGGTCGCGCCGCCCGGCTTGGTGATCACTAGGTCGGCGCACGCCATCAGGCGCTCGACGCGGTCCGTGTAGCCCTGGGGCGCCAGCCGGCCCGGAAAGCGCACGGCCAGCCGCTGCAGCGCGGCCAGTTCGGCGGCGTTCTTGCCGGCCAGCGCGATCAGCTGAAAATTGCCTGGAATCGCCAGCAACTGCTGCGCCACGCGGTGCAAGCCGCCCAGGCCGGCACCCCCGCCCATCAGCAGAAAAGTCGGCAGCGCCGGATTCAGGCCCAGTGCTCTGGCGCAGTCGGCGCGATCGTGGGTGAGGGAAAACGCCGGCATCGTGGGAATACCGGCGACGTAGATGGCATGCGCGGCGACGCCCTGCTCGTGCATGCGAAACGCCACTTCGTCGTTGGCGGCAAAATAGCCGGTGACGTGCGGCTGCAGCCACATGCGGTGCAGGTCGAAATCGGTCACTTGTACCCAGAGCGGGCACGTGAGTTTTCCGGCGGCGATCTGCTGCGACAGTACTTCGGCCGGCTGGAAATGGGTGCAGATGATCGCGTCGGGTTTCAGCGCCGCGATTTCATCGGTCAGCATGCGGCACGCATGCCGTTCGATCCGGCGCCGCAGTCGGCTGGTCAAGCCATCCGGGCTGGCCGCATCGGTCCAGCGGTAGATGTAGCGCCACAGGCCCGGCGCGCGGGTGATCAGGCGCAGATAAAACTCGGTGTAGACCTTGCGCAGCAGCGGCGTGGCAAACGCCATCGCATCCAGGTGGATAACAGTGGCGTCGGGATGGTCGGCTGCGGCGCAGGCGCGGATGGCCTCGGCGACCCGGGTGTGGCCGGCGCCAGCCGGGACGCTGAGCAGGACGATGGTCTTGCCGGCCATGCTGCGTTGGAGTTCGCCCTCTTTCACGAGGGGCGCTTTCCGGCCTGCGCCAACGCTGCCGTCCGGTCAGGCGAAGATTTCTGCTTCATGCACACTCCATCGCAACGTGATGCGACGAAGTGTGAAGGCCGATTATGACCCGGCCATGACGACTACGCAGTTACACGACGCTGTTCCACGGCTTGGAGAGGCGCATCGCGCAATTGATCAGGCCAACCATCGAATACGTCTGCGGGAAATTACCCCACATTTCGCCCGTGTCCGGATGCGTGTCTTCCGACAGCAGGCCCAGGTGATTGCGCGCCGCCAGCATCGCCTCGAACACAGCGCGTGCTTCGTCCTCGCGCCCGATCCGCGCCAGCGCATCGATGCGCCAGAACGTGCAGATATTGAAGGCCGTTTCGGGCTTGCCAAAGTCGTCCGGCGCTTCATAGCGGCGCATGTACGGGCCGTCGCACAGCGATTTTTCCAGCGCGTCGACCGTGGCGACAAAGCGCGGATCCATCGGATCGATGAAGTTGATCTCGGCCATCAGGAGCACGCTGGCATCAAGGTCGCGCCCGCCCAGGCTTTCGGCAAACGCCTGGCGCTCTTCGCTCCACGCTTCGGTCAACAGGCGATTGCGGATGATTTCCGCGCGTTCGCCCCAGAACGTCGCGCGCTCGGGCAAGTCCAGTTCTTCGGCGATCTTGGCCAGGCGGTCACACGCTGCCCAGTTCATCAGCACCGACGAGGTGTGCACGCGGGCGCGCGTGCGCAGCTCCCACATGCCGGCGTCCGGCTCGTCGTACAGACGGAATGCCTGTTCACCCACGGCCTCGAGTTGCACGAACTCGGCATGCCCCGCACGGCGGAACAGGCGGTGATCGAAGAATGCCTGCGCCGCGCCGAGCACGATATTGCCGTACACGTCGTGCTGGAAGTGCTCCTGTGCCTGGTTGCCCACACGGACCGGCCCGTTGTTGCGGTAGCCGGGCAGGTGCTCGATGATCGACTCGGGCAGCTCTTCTTCCAGGCCAATGCCGTACAGCGGCTGGATATGCCCGCCCTTGGCGCGCGCCACGACATTGCTCAGCCAGCGCAGATAGTCTTCCATCGTGCCGACTTCCGACAGGCTGTTCAGGGCCCGGATCACGAAGAACGCATCGCGCAGCCAGCAATAGCGGTAATCCCAGTTGCGCTCGCTCCCCGGTGCTTCCGGGATGCTGGTCGTCATCGCGGCGATGATCGCGCCGGTGTCTTCGTACAGCGACAGCTTCAGCGTGATCGCGGCGCGGATGACCACGTCCTGCCATTCGAGCGGCAGCGCCAGGCGGCGCGACCAGGTGCGCCAGTACGAAATCGTCTCGAGCTCGAAGCGGTGCGCGGTGTCCTTGATGCCGTCAGCCAGCGTTTCGTCCGGCCCCAGCATGAAGTTCAGCGGCCGGTCGAGCAGGAAGAACGACTCGGACATCACATAATTAAGCGACGCGTCCGTGTTCAGGCGCAGCGTCTGGTCGGGACCGACGTAGCGGATGTGGTGGCTGCCCTGGGTGATCTCGGGCGCCTTGGCGCCGTACTCGAAGCGCGGCCGCATGATCACGCGCACGCGCACGCCGCTGCCCAACGGCCGCACGCGGCGCACCAGCATCAGCGGGCGGAACATGCGGTCACGGCTCAAAAATCGCGGCGCGAAGTCGGTGATCTCGATGCCGTTGCCGCCGCTGTCGAACAGGCGCGTGCGCAGCACCGCCGTGTTCGGTTCATACACCTGCTCGCTGCGGGCGAAGTCTTCCAGCTCGACGCTCCACAGACTGCCTTTCTCGCTCGGGTCGAGCAAGGCATTGAAGACCGGGTCGCCGTCAAAGCGCGGCAGGCAGCACCAGACCATCCGGCCCATGCGGTCGACCAGGGCGCTGAAAGCGCAATTGCCGATCACGCCGCAATCGAGCGAACCGGTAGGGTCAATGGTGCCCCGTGCTTCGAGGGCATTCGGTAATGCGGTGCCTGTGCTCATGGTCGACTCGTGGGAATCATCATTCATGGGGTATGTCCTTTCCAATGGTTGGCGCGGCGGCCGCTTGCGACAGTACGATGCGCAATTGTTCCGCCGACGCGATACGGCACTGGGCCACGGTGGGGCCCGGGCCGACCTTCAGGCCGATCCCGCCAATACTTTGTACTTGTGCAAAACCTGCTTCGTCGGTCGTGTCGTCGCCGATGAACAGGGGCCGGTAACCGGCGAACGGCGCGTCGGCCAGGAAGTCGCGGATCGCCGTGCCCTTGCTGACGGCGTTCGACTTGACCTCGACGATCATCTTGCCTTCCATCAGCAACAGGCCCGGGCTGGCGTCCACCGCCACGCGCATCGCGTCGGTGCACAGCGCCTGCAGCTCGGGCGCCTGGCGGAAATGCAGCGCCAGCGCGCCGTGTTTTTCTTCGACCCACAGGTCGGGATGACGCGCCGCCAGCCCCTGCGCGGCCTGGCGCACCAGGTCGAAGTCGGGTGGCGTCAGGCGGCGCACGACGCCATCCACGCCGCGTCGCTCCATGCCATGCACGCCGGCTGCAGGGAACGTCAGCGGCGCCAGCAATTTGTCGAGCTCGTTGATGGGCCGGCCCGACACGAGGGCCAACCGCCCGTTCAGGCGCGTCTGCAGCAGCGGCAGCGCGGCGTGCAGCATGTCGGTGACGATCACCTGGTCGGGCAACGGCGCGATGTCCACCAGCGTGCCGTCGAAGTCGAGAAACAGCGCGCAATCGGGCGCAGCCAGCAGGTCGAGTGCGGCCTGCAGGTTGTCATTGTCAGTGATCATGCTTCCCCCCTGCGCACGCGATCCTGGCTGAGCGAGACGATGCGCGACTTGACGCGCTCGCGCTGGCGCAGGCGCGCTGCATCCTGCAGCATGCGCCCGGCCCAGCGATACACGTTGAAGTCGCGCACCCGGCGGCGCATGCTGCGCATCCGTTCGCGCTGCTCGTCGCGCGGCATGCGCAGCGCCTGATACAGCGCTTCGGCGCCTTCTTCGATGTGGTAGGGATTGACGATCAGCGCTTCATGCAGCTCGCGCGCCGCGCCGGTGAACTGGCTCAGGATCAGCGCGCCGCCTTCGTCGTCGCGGGCAGCGATGAATTCCTTGGCCACCAGGTTCATGCCGTCGTGCAGACTGGTCACGCTGCAGACGTCCGACGCGCGGAAGTACGTGCGCAACTGGCGCTGTTCGTGATGCTCGGTTTTCAGCACGATCGGCAGGTAGGTACCGCTGGCGTAGCGGTCATTGATCCGCTGCGCCAGGCCGCGCACGCGCGTTTCCAGGTTCTGGTATTCGTCCAGCGACGAGCGGGTGGGCGCGGCGATCTGCACGAACGTGAATTTGCCGATCATTTCCGGATACAGTTCGAACATGCGCTCGACTGCTTCGAAGCGTTCCACGATGCCCTTGGTGTAGTCGAGCCGGTCGACGCCGATGCCCAGCAACTGATCCGCCGGCAGCGACAGCGCCTGGCGGATCTCGGCGCGGCAGGCGGCGATATCGGGTTCGCCCGGGATCTCGTCGGGCCAGGCGATGGAGATCGGATACGGTTTTACTTGCGTCAGCTGGTTGCCGTAGCTGACGGTCGAGGCTTCGTCCTCGATGCGGGTTTCCAGGTAGCGGTCGACCGTGTCGAGGAAATTCTTGCGGTGGAACGGCGTGTGGAAGCCCAGGATCGTGCTGCCCAGCATGCCGTCGAGGATTTCTTCGCGCCATGGGCAAATGCCGAACGATTCCGGATTTGGCCATGGGATGTGCCAGAACGTGATGATGGTTGCCTTTGGCAGCACCGCGCGCACCATGCGCGGCAGCAGCGCGAAGTGATAATCCTGTACCAGCACGACCGGGTTGTCGGAGCGCGCTTCGGCGATCACGGCGTCGGCAAAGCGCTGGTTCACGCGCACGTACTCGGCCCAGTCGGTCGAGCGGAACACGGGGCGCACGTGGGCGATATGGCACAGCGGCCACAGGCCTTCGTTGGCAAAGCCATAGTAATAGCCCTGCTCTTCTTCTTTCGACAGCCAGACGCGGCGCAGCGTATAGCTCGGGTTATCGGGCGGGACCGGCACGTGGTCGTTGGCGTCGACCGTCTCGCGGTCGGCCGAACCGGCGCCGTGCGCGATCCAGGTACCGGAGCAGGCACGCATCACGGCCTCTACCGCCGTGACCAGGCCACTGGCCGGACGCTGCACTTTCACGCCGTCGGGTGTGGCCACGTGGATGTAGGGTTCGCGGTTCGACACCACGAGGATCTGGTCGCCGGCCAGGTCCTGATTCAGCAGCAGCTTCAGCGTTTCCGGGCTCCAGGTCGTTGACTCGACCGGACTGGCGGCCAGCTCGCGCTGGTAATCGTTGAGCATGGCGCGAAACTCGCTGGCCAGCGGCGCCATGTCGCCTTCGACCGGCGCCGCCTGGGCCGCACCGCGGCGTGGCGAGCGCGGCAGCAGTTCGCCGCGCAGCATTTCGCGCATGCCGGCCACCCAGCCATGCCAGCTCAGGTGGGCGATGATCACGGTGATCATCGAAATCGCGCCAGCCATCAGCACGAACAGGCCAAGGATGTATTTCTTGGTGTCGGCGCTGCGGCGCTCGATGAAGCTCATGTCCTGTACCAGCACCAGGCGGCCGGCTGACACGCCATCCTGCATCAGTTCGCGCGTGGAGACGTGGACCGGACCCTCTGCCAGGCGCACGACCGGGTTGGACGTCGCGCCATCCTCCTCGCTGCTGATCTGCCCCTCACGGCAACCGAGCGTGGCCGGATAGGTCGAGGTCTTGTACAGCAGCATCCCGTCGGTCGAGCACAGGGCCAGCGCATACAGGCGCTCGTCCTGGATCGCGCGCTCGAATGCGTCGTTAATGCGTTCACCGGTACCGTCTTCGAGATACGTCAGCAACGGTTGTTGCAGCGTGCTCGATACCAGGCGCGAGCGTGTGTCCAGGTCACGCACGAACCAGCGCTGGGTGAGGTTTTCCATCCATGGAATGGCGAAATACCCGAATAGCGCCAGCACAAGGGCAAGCGGAACGATGAACCGCAGGGACAATTGAATGGATCTGAAGCGCATGAAGCTCTTTCAATGGGACGAAGACGCCGACCGATTGATTATAGCTATCTAAAAATTATCTTGTCGCTATGGCATGCAACGGTGTCGAACGGGGCGGGATTGGCTGGCAAATCCCGCGGCCATCATGTATCACGTTGGTATGACGATCTGGTCGGCGATCGCAGCGAGCGTGATGCCGCGCATACGCTCGAGCATGAACGCTTCTGTTGCCCCGAACAGCGCACCTAGTTCGCCGACCACGGCATGTTCGACCGGGCACACCGGGTGATCGACGGCGGCAGCGATGGCGATTGCCCGCGGCGAGCCAAGTGCCTCATGAACATCGAGGATCGTGATGCTGCCGATGTCCCGCTGTAGCGACCAGCCGCCACCGGCACCGCCATCCGAACTCACCAGGCCGGCCTGTTTGAGCGAACCCATGGTGCGTCGCACGACGACGGGATTGGTATTGAGCATCAGCGCGATCGTGTCGGACGTCGTCCTGCCACCGCGTTTGCTCATGTGAATCAGCACATGCAGCATGCGTGACAGTCTGGCGTCGTATCTCATTATTACTCCACATAACAATTTCAAAAATCCGTAACACATGATGTTACGCCACTTGACCCCACCCAATCCGAAACATATGATGTTACGCATCGACTGAACAATGGAGGGCAGCATGCGACGCAACTCGGCTAAGGTCAATGGCATCACCGTGTCTTATCTGGAGGCGGGCAAGGGGCCAACCCTGCTGCTCTGCCACGGTTTTCCGGAAACGGGCGACGCATGGCGCGCGCAGATCCCGGTACTCGCCGCGGCTGGGTACCGTGTGCTGGCGCCGGATCTGCGTGGGTTTGGCGCGTCATCGGCGCCACTGGCAATCGATGTTTATACGGTGTTTCATGCGGTGGGCGACCTGATCGGCCTGCTCGATACATTGTCGATCGAACGCGCCATCGTCGTCGGTGCGGACTGGGGCGCGACGATCGCGTGGCAACTGGCCCTGATGCGGCCGGACCGCATCGCAGGTATCGTGGCCCTGGGCGTGCCGATGATGGCGCGCTCGCCCATCCCACCCACCGGTCTGTTTCCCCGCACGGATGACGCACTCTTCTACACGCTGTATTTCCAGGAACCCGGGATTGCAGAGCAGGAACTCGAGCGCGACATCCCGGCCACCCTGCGCAAGATCTATTACGGCGCGTCGGGCGACGCCGGCCCGCGCTGTGCAGGCGACGGCACACCCAATCCGTTCGGCATGGTCGCGCCCGCGCGCGGCATGCTCCCCGACCTGCCCGACCCCGCCCAGGTGCCCGACTGGCTGGCATCCGGCCTGGATACTGCGGTTGCAGCCTTCGGGCAGGCCGGATTCCGTGGCGCCCTGAACTATTACCGCAACCTGGACCGCAACTGGCAGTTGCAAGGCAGCCTCGATGGCATGCAGGTCAGCGTCCCTGCCCTGTTTGCCGTCGGATCGCGCGATCCGGGCATGGCGATACCGGGCATGGACCGCATCATTGCCGATATGCCCAGGCTGGTGCCGCAATTGCACGACACCGTGACCGTCGACGGCGCGGGTCACTGGCTGCACCGGGAGCGGCCCGGCATCGTGAACGAGGTGATCCTGTCATTCGCTGACACGCTCCGGGCCGATACGGCGACCTGGACGCCGGCTTAATCCGGCACGCGCCTCATGACGAACTCGGCGCGTGGCCTGGCGTGTCGCTCCAGGCGGTAAGTGAGCACGGCGCCGTCCTCACTGACAGTCACAGTCCACAAATTGGTGTCGGCGCCGGGAACCAGCCGGGCAGTATAAGCGTCTGCCAGGAATGCCTGCGAGCGCGCAGTGCCGCCGGGCTGCGCCATGCCGCCGTACATCGTTACCCTGTCTGGCGTGCCGTCAGCGTGACGATGGTCATGGCGCAATTCCAGCCCTGCTGCCGGGCGCGTGAAAATCCACGTGCGCGAGCGATCTTCGCCAACTTTGACCGGCATGCGCACATCGGCCGGGTTGCAGATGACTTCAGTCGAGATGGTCTTGTTGGCGAACTCGTTGTTCGGATCGACCGCATAGGTCTGGCCGCCCTCGAAGCGCTGCCCGCACATGGTTCTGAGTGTGGCCATGAAGCTGTCGCCGTCAGAGGGCGCCGGAACAGCAGCACAACCAGCCAGCAGGCAGGTGAGCGCCAGTGAAGGAAAAAGAAGATGCATCGTGGTCCCGCTCCAGAAAAATCACTGTAAACACAGCATGCTGCGGCACTGCCAAATCGTCAATAAAACCTACTCAATGGCAACAAAATAGCGTCATGCCGCAAATTGAAAAATAAAGTGTCGTTATTTATGTGACAAGCGTATGAAATTTGTCGGAAAATCTTACAATTAATTACTGAATTTTCATTTCGAAAAATATTCCTTATAGAAATCAACGCCTTGTTTTGCTGGCACGTAATATGCATTGACTCCCATGGTCGTCGAATAATCGTTACGACATCCGATACAGGGGCTGTGACACGAATGCGGCCCCGTTCATCGTACACACTTGGAGCGCAATAGAATGAAGAACGCATTACTCGCATTGCTGGTTTCCGGAATGATGGCTTCGGCATCCGCCGCGGTCGTAGTCAATGAAGGTTTTGACAATGTCAACACGCTCCAGAGCAAGGGCTGGATCGTGGACAACAAGAGCGCTCCACTTGGTACTCTCAATTGGTTCCAGGGCGATCAAACGAAATTCGATGCCCAAAGCGGCGCACCGGAATCGTTCGTCGCCACCAGTTTCAACAGCGGTGTCGACGGCGGCACACTCAACAACTGGCTGTACACCCCTGAATTCTCGACCGTGCTCGGCGTAACCGTCTCGTTCTGGCTGCGGGCAGTCGACGAAGAAGGCTTCAGCGACAAGTTCGCGTTTGGTTTTGTCGACACTGACGGTATCGGATTTGACCTGGTCCCGAGCTTCACCGTTGGCAAGAACGGCTGGACGCAATACACGGCCTGGATCGGCCCACGCGAGGGCTCTGCCCGCTTCGGCTTCCAATACACCGGCGAAACGGCCGAGTCGAACTATGTCGGCCTCGACTCCGTCATCGTCGACGTGCCTGAACCGTCGAGCATCCTGATTCTGGCCGCTGGCGCCATGGGCCTGGTTGCCGCACGTCGCCGCAAACGCGCCTGAGCGCGCCACGCCACGTTGTCCGCCGAAGCACACTGCGCTTCGCACCTTTTGCATCGAACAGGTTTTTCCAGGAGAGTGTCATGTTCCAGAAACAACAAACCGGCCTGCGCGCGCTGCGCGCCGCCGGCATTGCCTTTGCCCTGATGGGTTTCGCCGGCCAGTCCGCCATTGCCCAGGAAGCACCGGTCGTCTCGAATGAGTCCCTGACCGTCGTGCGCGATGCCGAAACCGGCAAGCTGCGCGGCGCCACCCCTGCCGAAGCAGTCGCGCTGAAAGCGCAGTCCGTCAGGGCCTACGCGCGCATCGCACCGAAAGCAACCCTGCAGAAATCCCACAGCAGCGGCGCGCGCGGCGCCCGTCTGACCGACGAATTCATGACCACGTCAGTGGCAGTTCGTAACGCCGACGGCAGCATTACCGTTACGCACGGCGACACCCAGAATGCCGATTCGACCGGCCACGTTCACACCATTACGCCTGTCACGGAGTAATCATGCGCACCCCATCCTTCTCGCTCACCGCCGCACGCACCGTACTGGCCACCGCCAGCATCCTGACCTGCATCGCCGCGCAAGCTGCAACCATCACCATCCAGAGCCGCGATCCAGCCGGCTTCGGCTTCAACGATGCCACCCCTGTGGCACCGGTTGGCGGCAATAATGGCACGACGCTCGGCCAGCAACGCATGAACGTGTACCGCCACGTTGCCGATATCTGGGAGCGCAATCTCCAGAGCAACGTGACGATCACCGTGTCAGCCGGCTGGGAAGCACTGAACTGCACTGCCACCTCGGCCACGCTGGGCAGCGCCGGCGCATGGAATATCTGGAATAATTTCCCAGGCGGCAAGAAAAACACCTGGTATCCGGCAGCACTGGCCAACAAGCTGGCCGGCGTCAACCTGACTGCAGGCATTCCTGACGACGGCACGGGCTACGGCAACGTCGACATCAAGACCCAGTTCAACGTCAACCTCGGTCAGCCGAACTGCCTCGCAGGCAGCAGCTTCTACCTGGGCCTGGACGGCAATGCCAGCGGCCAGGTGAACTTTGCAGCAACCCTGCTGCACGAACTGGGCCACGGCCTGGGCTTCTCGGTCGTCAGCGTGCAGACCTCGACTGGTTTCCGCATCAATGCGGCGGGCTCGGCGTATGTGTCCGAAGGCGGCCTGCCAAGCGTCTGGGAAGAGTTCATGTACGACAACACAGCCAAGAAGAGCTGGCTGAACATGACGTCGTCCGAACGCCGCGCCTCGGCGATCAACCCGTTGGGCCTGGCCTGGACCGGTGCCAACTCGGTTGCCGGCGCCAGCATCCTGCGCGGCACGCCACTGCTGAAATCAGCCGGCCCGGGCAGCACCATCCCGACGATGGAATTCAATGCATCATCCTTCGGCCCGGTTGCACCAACCTCCGGCAAGCTTGGCGTGCTGACCACGATTACGCCTCAGGCTGGTGAAATCGGGCCTGGATGCTCACCATTCGATGCAGCCAATACCGCAGCGGTCCGCGGCAAGGTACCGATCATCAATCGCGGCGCCTGCGCTTTTGCCCTCAAGGTCAAGAATGCACAGAACGCCGGTGCGATCGGCGTCGTGCTGGCTAACAACGCGGCAGGCCCGCTCGTTCCAGGTGGCACCGATGCCAGCGTCACCATCCCGTCGGTGGGTATCACGCAAGCGGAAGGCGAACTGCTGAAAGCGGCCGTGGCCGCCGCCAAGCCATACGGCTCGCGTGCACAAGCCGGTGCGGTCACTGCAACGTTTGCCGTTGACAACACCCGCAAGGCTGGCGCCGATGCCTTTGGTCGTCCGCTGCTGTACACCCCAGCCACGCTGGCACCGGGTTCGTCGGTCTCGCACTGGGACGTGACGGCATCGCCAAACCTGCTGATGGAGCCAAGCATCAATTCGGACCTGACCCTGTCGGTGTCGCCACCGCAGGATCTGACGCTGCCACTGCTGAAGGATATCGGCTGGTAATCGTTGGATAAAACGCTTCACGGCGCCAGGCGTCGTGAAGCGTGCAAATAAAAACGCCACCTTACAAGGTGGCGTTTTTATTTGCTGCGAACGTTCGTCGATCAGAAGATCAGGTACAGGATGACCAGTACAACGACCGGGATGCCCAGGAGCCAGCCAATGAAAAATTTACCCATGATAGTGTTCCTTCCGTGTTTGCAGTGTCGATGGATCCATCTTGCACCCTGCAGTCTCCCCGTTCAGTACGCTACTGCACGTCCACCAGCAAATTGATCCACTTGGTATCCGGCACCTCACCAGGCGCGCACGGCAGGAACGCGGTGCGACGTGGATTTTTTGACAGGGCTATACTAAATCATCACTTGTCGCCAGGCAGGGGGCGCGGTCCGATGCTGTGTATCGTTCGTGGCCACCACTGTCGGCGATGGCCTTCGTGCGCATCGCGCCAGCCGGGGCCCAGGCTCCGCAGCGCCAGATGCGCCCACTCACCATTCAATCAGGGGACTCTATGCCTACAACCTGGATTATCGCGGCCAATGCCGGTCGTGCACGTATTTTTGCCGATGCCAAATCTGCCAAGTCGCTGCAAGAAGTGGAAGACATGGTCAATCCTGCTGCACAGCAGCGCGTGAGCGACATCGTGACCGACCGACTGAGCCCGCGCTCGGCCGGCAATAGCGGCCACAATATCGGCGGCGGCCAGGGCGGCGGCTTCGAGCACGCCACCCAGGCAGGCGCGCCGGGCAGCGACTACCAGCCAGCGGTCACGCCAGCCGAGCACGAAGCGCAAAAGTTTGCCAAGGACGTCGCCGCGTACCTGTTGCAAGGGCAGCAGAAAGGCCAGTACCAGCACCTGATCGTGTCCGCATCGCCCGAGTTCCTGGGCCTGCTGCGCACGGCAATCGATCCGCAGGTCAAGGCGCTCATCACGCATGAGCTCAACAAGGATTACACGCACTCGAGCGGTCACGAACTGCGCGGCCAGCTCGCGGCGCATCTCGAAAAAGCCTAAGGTCGGCTGACCGCAAGGTCGCGCCAACCCTGACAGGCCCGCCATTTCGGCGGGCCTGTTGCGTTATGGCCGTGCGTGTTCGGCCGGCGAGAAGATCTCGCGCAGGTCGTCGGCCCCGATGGCCGGCGCCAGTTCGGTGTCGCCCGCCAACAGGGCATTGGCCAGATCGCCCTTGCGGCGCTGCATGTCCTGGATTTTTTCTTCCAGCGTGCCGCGCGCGATCAGCTTGTAGACGAAGACCGGCTGCGTCTGGCCAATGCGCCAGGCGCGGTCGGTGGCCTGGTTTTCACTGGCCGGGTTCCACCACGGATCGTAGTGGATGACGGTGTCGGCCGCCGTGAGATTCAGGCCCACGCCGCCGGCCTTCAGGCTGATCAGGAATACGCCCACCTGCCCCGACTGGAACGCAGCCACCGGCGCGGCGCGGTCAACCGTGCTGCCGGTGAGTTCGACGTAGGCGATGCTGCGCGCGTTGAGTTCATCGGCAATCAGCGCCAGCATGCTCGTAAACTGCGAAAACACCAGCACCTTGCGGCCTTCGCTGATGAGCGTGTCGAGCAATTCCATCAGCGCCTCGAGCTTGGCCGAACCGCCGGCCGCGCCCGTCTTGAGCAGGCGCGGATCGCAGCACACCTGGCGCAGCTTGAGCAGCGCCTCGAGAATCACGATGTGGCTGCGCGCCAGGCCCTTGCGATCGATCTCGTCACGCACCTTGCGGTCCATCGCCACGCGCACCGTTTCGTACAGGTCGCGCTGGACGCCGCCGAGCTCGACCGGCAGGATGATCTCGGTCTTGGGTGGCAGTTCGGTCGCGACCTTGTCCTTGGTTCGGCGCAGCATGAACGGTTTCAGGCGCCGCACCAGCAGGTCCTTGCGACCCATGTCGCCGCCCTGCTCGATCGGTTTGCGAAACACGGTGTTGAAGCCTCGCTCGTCGCCCAGCAAGCCCGGCATCAGGAAATGGAACTGCGACCACAATTCGCCCAGGTGGTTCTGTACCGGCGTGCCGGTCAGGCACAGGCGATGGCGCGCGTCGAGCAGGCGCGCTGTCTGCGCCGCCTTGCTGCGGCTGTTCTTGATGTACTGCGCTTCATCGAGGATCAACAGGTGATAGCGGTGACCGCGCAGCGCCACTTCGTCGCGCCCGAGCAGCGCGTAGGTGGTCAGGACCACGTCGACGTCGCCGATGCCATCGAACAGCGCCGTGCGCTCCTTGCCGTGCAATAGCAGTACGCGCAGGCCGGGCGTGAACCGCGCCGCTTCGGCCTGCCAGTTGGGCATCAGGCTCGTGGGCGCCACGACCAGCGCCGGGCGATCGAGCCGCCCCGCTTCTTTCTCGACCAGGATGTGGGCCAGCGCCTGGATCGTCTTGCCCAGGCCCATGTCGTCGGCCAGGATGCCGCCGAATTCATACTCGCGCAAAAATTGCAGCCAGGCCAGGCCGCTGCGCTGGTAGGGCCGCAGGTCGGCCTGCAGGCCAACGGGCAACGCGACCGGCCGGATGCCGTCGAAGTCGTTGAGCTTGCGGCCCAGTGCGCGCAGGCGCTCGCCGCCCATCCAGCGCAGGTGTGCTGCTCGCTCGAGTTCGGCCAGCCGCGCCGCATCCATCACCGGCAGGCGCACCCGGCTGCCCATGCGCTCATTGAAGTACAGCTCGCCCAGCGTGACCAGGATCGGCTTGATGCGGCCCCAGGTCACGGCCACGCGTGTTTCGTCGTCGAGTTCGATCACCAGGTCGCCCTCGTCGGCGCGCGTGGCCAGGACCACCGGATCGAACTCCTGCGGCGCGGCGCGTATCATCTTGAGCAGCAAGGGCAGCAACGCGTGCCGCTGGCCATTCACGACAATGCCCAGCTCGAGCGCGAACCAGGCTTGCCCGCCCTCGCCTTCTTCATCGAGTTCGGCGTACCAGTCATCGACCTCGGCCAGGTGGTAGCGATAATCGGCTTCGATCTCGACCTGCCAGCCGGCCGCCTCCAGGCGCGGCAGCGCATCGCGCACGAAGCCGACCCAGGCTGCCTCGTCGGCAAGCTGCAAGGCACCGGGCAGATCCAGCAGTGGCGAGTCGGGTGGCGGTTCGGCAAACCCGAGCCCGGTCAGCAGCGCCCGCGCCGCTGCCTCGAGCGCGGCATTGCGCACGATGAGCTGGACCCTGGTGTTTTCGACGCGGCGCAGCACAGGCCCGTCGTCGGGTTCCGCAATCCAGCCATCGTAGTCGAACATCAGCGTGGCATGGTCGTACCAGCGGTAGTCGCCGCGCTGCCTGGCCAGCATGCTGTCGAGCACCAGCAGAGGTACCGGCGCCACGTCGCTGCGCTCACGCGTTTCCAGCACCTGCGGCAGCGGGAACACGCCATCCAGGCCAAGCTCGGCCATGCGCGTCGCCACGCTGGCGCGGTGCTCCGGCCACAGCAGCGGCGCCTGCTCCACCGCGCCGAGCAGCATCTCCAGCGGCAAGGGTGCCAGCAAAGCCGGCAGCGTCAGCTCCCCGATCAGGTCGCCATCGATGTAGCAGGCCGGTTCGGTTGGCAATACTTCGTCGGGAATCTGCTGCTCGCGCGCGCCGCCACCGGCAAATTGCCAGCTCAGCTGAAGCGCATCGGGATCGCCGTCGAGCGGATGCCAGTCGATCACGGCCGCGCGCTTCGGGCCGGCCAGCAATGGCGCGACCCGGCCACGGGCCAGATCCTCTGGCGTGTGGGCGCGCAGCAGCCGCTCTTGCGCGACCAGCTGGGCCAGCAGGCGTGCGCCCAGCGCGCCTTGCGGCCGCGCGACGCCCAGGCCGCCCGACGCTGCGGCCAGGCCGGCAAACTGCCGCAACAGTTCGACGTCACCGGTCGCGATCCAGGCAGGCGGATCGCGCAGCAGGCCGTGGTGGTTGACGTCGCTGGAGCTGGCGCCGATGCCGGCGCGCTTGCCCTGGCGGCCCTTGCGCAGGTGCAGCCGGGAGTGGCCGTGCAGATCCGGCACCAGAACCCAGGCCAGGATGGTCACGGCGCCCGTGGCCGGCAGTGCCGGCTGCGTGATCTGGCTCAGCTGCGAGAGCTGCATGAGCCAGTGCTGCGCGACGGCGTTGGCCGCGCCGGGGGCCTGTCGGGCTTCGCGTTCGCGGCACTCGATGTCCTTGATCAGGACCGACACCACGTGCTTGCAGTTGTAGCCGACGGGGCAGGTGCAACGACCGTCGAAGTTGACCTGCTCGCGGCGCGTGAACACGCGGATGGTCTGATGGTAGGTTGCCCCGCCGCTGCCGGCGACTTCGCCGACCAGCCGGTCGGCCTGCCACTGCGCGACCAGGACATGGCCGTCATCGGCGTAATCGTGGCCACGCTGCAGGGCGCCGGGGTCGAAGTTGTGCGTCAGGTCGGCGTAATCGTAATGCATGGGCAAATCGGTCAATCATGGCGGCGAAGCCACCATTATCGCCCGAACACGTCAGTTCTTACTGCGCGACGACCTTGATCTGCTCGACGTCCACGGTAGAGTCGCCAAACATTTCCTTGTCGAACTCGCCCGTGAGTTCCACCAGCGTGTTGTGATCGACCGTCACGCCGGCAGGGAAACGGTCCGCGTCGATCTCGACCATGATCTTGCCACTGGCATCGGTGAACTCGTAGTTCTCGTCGCCCTTGTGGCTGGTGAGCTTGCCCTTGAGGCGCACGTACTGGTCATCCTTGCCATTGGCCAGCAAGTCCTTGGCGGTCATCAACGGCGCGCCCGACGGACCGGCATAGCCCGATGGCGCGGCCTTGGCGGCCGGGGCGGCGGTCGCGGTTGCAGCCGGCGTTGCAGTCTGGGTTGCCGCGGTCTGGGCGACAGCGGCGGCCGAACCGGTGATCAACAGGGCGATGCAGGCGATGTGCGAAATACGTTTCATGGTCAAGTCCTCGGTAGTTGGTGGGTCGTTGCCTGCACAGCGTTGGCAGGCACAGACGCATTACACCGGCGGGACATTAAACCGATCTTAAGGGCGCATCGAAGTCGAGCGTGACACCCAGGCCGCGCCCGTCCAGGCCTGTACCGAAGGCCAGCGCGATGCCGTGCAGATCGGCGATGCGCCGGACGATCGACAGCCCGAGTCCGCTGCCCGGCTGGCCCTGCCCCAGCACGCGGAAGAAGCGCTCGCTCAGGCGCGCGCGGCTGGCGGCATCCACACCCGGGCCATTGTCGCGCACGGCAATGCGGTCGAACCCGCCGTGCCGGCGCGCATCGATGGCAATGCGGCTGCCGTCCGGGCAATAGCGCAGCGCATTGTCGAGCAGGTTGCGCAGCACGATGTCGAGCATCTGCGGGTCGGCCTCGACGTGTTCGAGCGCGCAGTGTACGGCGATGGTGATGCCGCGCGCCGCTGCTTCCTGCGCATGCGCGCCGACGAGGCGCTCGAGCAGCGCCGGCAGGGGCACGGGCTGGCGCACCAGTTGTTCGCGCGCCAGCGGGTCCAGACGCGCCAGCGTCAGGAGGCTGTCGACCAGCCCGGTCGTGCGCGCGATATCGTGGCGCAGCTTCTGGAACGGCGCGGCCAGTTCGGGATGCTGTCGCTGCAGCAGCTGCACATGCATGTGCAGCCCCGCCAGCGGCGTGCGCAACTCGTGCGCAGCGTCGGCCGTGAAGCGGCGCTCGGCCTGCAGCGCCGCCTCCAGGCGGCCCAGCACGCCATTGAGCGCCTGCACGATCGGCAGCACTTCGCGCGCCTGGCCGGCGGTGGGCACCTGTGTCAGGTCGTGCGGTGTCTTGGCCGCGATCGTTGCCGCCGTCTGGCGCAAGGGTTTCAACACGCGTCCGGTCAGCACCCAGCACACGAGCGCCAGCAGCAGCAGGAAGCCCAGCACGGGCAGCCACAGCGATTCGGCCAGTTCTTCGAGGATATCGAAGCGCTTGCTCTGCTGCTGGCCAACCTGCACCTCGACGCTGCGCGCCGCGTCGCGCACGACGAACACGCGCCACGGATCGCCGTTGTTGCGCACGTCGGCGAAGCCGTCCTGCTCATCGAAATCCGTCACGAACGGCTGCGCGGGCGCGCCGCCAGTACGCTGGATGACGCGCCCGTCCGTCACAATCTGGTACTGCATGTCGACCTTGCGGCCGGGCCGGCTCTCGAGCCCGGGCCGCAGCAACAGGCCGCGCTCGTTCCAGTCGGTGGTGGCGGCCATGATCATGTGGCCCGATTCTTCCAGCGCATCGTCGAACACGTCATTGGTTTCCTGCCAGGCGATGACGGTGACGATGCCCAGGCTGGCCAGCCACAGCACGGTGCTGGCAGCAACGATGGCCGTCAACAGGCGCCGGCGCAGCGACCACGGCTTCACCGGCAAATCATTCACCATCGGTCTTCATCCGGTAGCCCAGCCCGCGCACGGTGACGATGCTGTCGCTGCCGAACTTCTTGCGCAGGTTGTGCACGTAGACCTCGATGGCATTGCTCTCCACTTCGTCGCCCCAGCCGTACAGCGTCTCTTCGATCTGGGCGCGGGTGACGATGCTGTTCTTGCGCAGCAGCAGCGCATACAGCACGTTGTACTCGCGCGCCGTCAGCGCGACAGGCACGCCGCGCAGGCTGGCCGCCTTGGTGTCCAGGTTCAGGGCGATCTCGCCGTGCACGAGGTCATTGCTCACCTGGTTGGCGCCGCGGCGCACGGCCGCGCGGATACGGGCCGACATTTCCTCGAGTTCGAACGGCTTGACGAGGTAATCGTCGGCGCCCAGGTCCAGGCCTTCGACGCGATCGGCGAGCGCATTGAAGGCCGTGATCAGGATGACGGCCACGCCATTGCCGGCGGCGCGCAACTGGCCCAGCAAGGCGTCGCCGGACAGGCCCGGCAAGCCGCGGTCGAGCAGCACGCAGTCATAGCGATGGGTCATCAGGGCCGTCTGCGCCGAGTCGCCACGCTGGACCCAGTCGACGGCGTGACCATCGAGGCGCAACCAGGCCTGGATGGTGTCGCCAAGGGAGAGGTCGTCTTCGACGAGCAGAATGCGCATGATGTGGAATGAGTGAATGGAATGCCTTGCCATGCTTGCGCGACAAGGTGAACCGAATCTTAAAGCATGGGCGACGTGGATGAGAATGCGTGAGTTTTCAGCGATACCGATGCCGTAGACTGGCAATTTTCCACGTTCGACTTCACGCCATGACCTTTCGACTTGCATTGACCTGCCTTGCTGCGCCGGCCGCGTCGCTGATGGCGTGCCTCGGCATGCTGGCAACCGGCCCGGCGCTGGCAGCCGACACGAATTTCTGTACCTCGATGTGCGAATCGACGCAGCGCGAATGCCGCGTCGAGGCCAGTTCGGGTGGCAAGGAACGCTTTGTGCCGCCGCCCGAGACCGCTGCCCGCAATCCGCTGGCGCGAACGGCCGAGGGCGCAGTGCCGGGCCAGGGCGCGCGCGCCCTGCAAGCTGCAGGCGACACGCACCGCCGGCTCGACCGCGCTGATCGCTGTGACAAGTCCTACCAGCAGTGCAAGCGCAGCTGCGTCGTCGAGTCCGGGACGAAACAGCAGACAGCGCCAGCGCAACGCTGATCATCAGACCAGCACAGGCAACTACGCTTTCTTCAGCGCCGACGCCTTGTGCGCCGCCTCTGCCCCGGTCTTGTCGCTGACCACCAGGTATTCCGGATGTTCTTTGGACGCCGCGACATGGTGACTCTTGATGTCGGTCGGCGCTGTCAACTTCTTCTTGATCTTGCCGGTGACCGTGCCCTGGGATGACTCCCACTCCACCTTGTCACCGGCCTTGAACGTTGTCGTCATGCTCATGCTCCTTTCAGCAATGACGTGAACCGGGCTGCCCCGGCCCACGTTGCAACTTACTGGCCCGGCTTCAGGATCACCTTGGTCCAGCCATCAGCGCGCTCATCGAACTTCTTGTACGCGTGCGGCGCTTCGTCCAGCGACAGCTCGTGCGAGATGATCTGCGACGGCTTGGCGCGGCCGGCGTGGATCAGCTTGGCAAGGCTGCGGTTGTACGCCTTGACGTTGGCCTGGCCGTTGCCGATGCGCTGGCCCTTGAACCACAATTTGCCGTAGTCGAACGCCAGCTTGCCTTCCTTGGCCAGCTCGTCCTTCGCACCCGGATCTTCGGGCAGGAACACGCCCACCACACCGATGCCGCCGGTTGGCTTGACTGCTTCGACCAGATTGTTCATCGTCAGGTTCGGCACTTCCTTGCCATGCTTGTCGCAGCACTGGTAGCCCACGCATTCGCAACCGCAATCGGCGCCCTGGCCGTCCGTCAGTTCCTTGATCTGCGCCGCGCCGTCGCCTTCGATGTCATTGATGCCGATCGCGCCCATCTTCTCGGCCAGCGCCAGGCGGTCCTTGTTCGGGTCGACGACGAACACGCGGCTTGCGCCCTTGAGGAAAGCCGACATCGCGGCCATCAGGCCCACCGGACCAGCGCCATAGATGGCCACCGAGTCGCCCGGCTTCATCTGCGCCAGTTCGGTTGCGTGGTAACCGGTCGGGAAAATATCCGACAGCATCACGTAATCGTTTTCCTTTTCCTGTGCATCCTTTGGCAGCACCAGGCAATTGAAGTCGCCGTATGGCACGCGCAGCAGTTCAGCCTGGCCACCGCTGTACGGGCCCATGCCGGCAAAGCCGTAGGCCGCACCCGCGTTGCCCGGGTTGCAGGTCAGGCAAAAACCGGTCAGGCCGCGCTCGCAACTTTCGCAAAAGCCGCAACCGATATTGAATGGCAGGCAGACCATGTCGCCGACCTTGACGCGGTCGACGGCCTTGCCGACAGCGATGACTTCACCCATGTTTTCGTGACCCAGAATGCGGCCCGTTTCCATGCTGGTACGACCTTCGTACATGTGCAGGTCAGAGCCGCAGATGTTGGTGGTCGTGATGCGCACCAGCACATCGGTCGGCTTCTCGATCGTGGCATCCGGCACGTTCTTGATCTGGACGTCGCATGGTCCGTTGTAGACAAGTGCTTTCATTGGGTTCCCTTCGTGAGGCGTTCGGTGAATAAAACACCTACTTTGGGAGTCGCACGATTGATGCTCTGTTCGCCAGGTCACAGACCGGGCGGCAGCGGCGCATGCGCCTACGTGGCATGGCCCGTTAGTGTGCCAAGTCGATGACGGGAGGAAATTTGACAGCTCGCTGTGGAGCATCAGCGCATGAAAAAACGGCCAGCCCGCAACTGCGGCTGGCCGTTCGTGTCGTACGAGATTGACGCTTACTTCTCGACGATCTGGCGCACCCGACGGCGCAGTTCGCGTTCCTGCTTCTCGTGCGCCGTCCAGTCTTCACGCACCCCACGCCAGAGCGAGATCAGCATCAGGATGATGACCAGCGAGAACGGCACGGCAAACACGATGGTCGCGGTCTGCAGCGCCTTCAATCCCCCTGCCAGCAACAGGCTGATCGCAATACCGGCGATCAGGCCGCCCCACAGCAGCTTGGTGCGGGTCGACGGATTCGGATTGCCGCCGCTGCTCATCATGCCCAGCACCAGCACGGCCGAATCGCCCGACGTGACAAAGAACACCAGCACCAGGATCGTGGCCACGCCCGACATCAGCATACCGAACGGCATTGCGTCGAACATCGCGAACAGCGCAGTGGCCGTGTCGGCGCGCACGGCGTCGGCAATCGGGATCTGCTGCCAGATCTGCATGTGCAGCGCCGTGCCGCCAAAGATCGAGAACCAGATGAACGCCGCCAGAGTCGGCGCCAGCATCGTGCCCAGGATGAATTCACGGATCGTGCGGCCACGCGAGACGCGGGCGATGAACAGGCCCACGAATGGCGACCACGAAATCCACCAGGCCCAGTAGAAGATGGTCCAGCTGCCGACCCAGGTGCTGTCGCGGAACGGCGTCGCGCGCAGGCTCATGCGGACGAATTCGGTGACGTAGTTGCCCAGCGTGCTGGTCAGCGTGTCGATGATCGCCACGGTCGGGCCAAGGATGAACACGGCCAGCGCCAGCAGCGCGGCCAGGGACATGTTGGCGTTCGAGAGGATCTTCACGCCGCGCGTGACACCGCTGACGGCCGACCCGAGGAACATGACGGTAGCCAGCACGATGATGCCGATCTGCGACGCCTCGCTCACTTGCAGGCCGAACACGGTATTCAGGCCATTGTTGATCTGCAGCGCTCCCACGCCAAGCGACGCTGCGACACCGAAGGCGGTCGCGACCACGGCCAGGCCGTTGAAGAACCCGCCCATGTGCTTGACGATCGGCCACGGCAGCGCGTCCGTCACGGTGCTGACCAGGGCGACACCGCCGCGCCGGTACTGGAAGAAGGCAATGGCCAGCGCCACGGCGCTGTACACCGCCCACGGGTGGATACCCCAGTGGAAGAACGTATAGCGCATGGCGGCGCCCGCCGCTTCCGGCGTGTTCGACACGGTGCCGGGTGGCGCTTCGATGTAGTGCGAGATTGGTTCGGCCACGCCAAAGAACACGAGGCCGATGCCCATGCCGGCAGCAAACAGCATCGAAAACCAGCTGCCGAGTGCGAATTCCGGCTCGTCGTCATCGCCGCCGAGTTTCAGGTTGCCATAACGGCTGAAGGCCAGGAAGGCAACGAACACCACCATGCCGAGGACGACCCAGAGGTAGAACCACCCGAAATTGCGGGTGACGGTAGCAAGCGCGGTCTCGAAGACCGGGCCCATGGTATCGGGCGAAATGACACCCCACAGAACGATGGCGAGGATGAAGCCCGCCGATAATGCTGTCTGCATAGTTTCTCCAGAGACAGAACGCGCGGGGCGTTGTGATAGTTAAATGACCACGTAATTGTAAGTGATTTGTAAATTTGCTGCGGCGCAGCAACTGTATGGCGTGCGCGATCTGTATGCAAAACGCATCAGGCTGTCAATTATCTGGACAGGGATGTGCAGTTCCGCAATAGTCACGGCCATTACGATATTCACTGGATTTTTCGCATGATCAATGCCCTGCTCCAAAGCGCCGGCCCCGGCCCCGGCCCCGTCAACCTGACCGGTACTGAACAGAATGACACCATCCATGGCAGCGACCAGCGCGACAACATCGACGGCGGTGAGGGGAATGACACGATCTACGGTTACGGTGGCAATGACGACCTGCGAGGCGGCGGCGGCGACGACCGCATCGAAGGCGGCGACGGGGATGACCGGATCGAAGACAGCCTCGGCGCCAACCACTTTTTCGGCGGCAACGGTAACGATACCTTGACCGGTTCCAGCGGCAGCACCTACGCTGGCGGCGCCGGCAACGACTATATCCAGATCAGCTGGTTCACGAACGGCGTGGCAACCGTCGCCGATGGCGGCGCCGGCGACGACACCATTGCAATCGATATCGCGGGCGTCATGGTGGGCACCGGCAGCCTGGCCGGTGGTGCCGGCAGCGATCGCTTCGTCCTGAACCAGTTTGGTCCGCTTAATTTAGCGCAAGAGATCGTGATCACCGACTTCACGACCGGCGCGGGCGGCGACCAGATCGACATCCGCCGGATGTTCAACGTCGAACCGGTCGGCAATCCCTTCGACACGGGTATCCTGCGACTGGTCGCGTCCGGCGCCGACACCCTGCTGCAAAAACAGAGCACGGGCGATCCTGCGCTCTATCTCACGTTGGTCACGCTGCGGGGCGTCACGCCCGGGCAGGTCGGCGCAGCCAATTTCGTCGATGGCTTCGATCCGCGCGGTGGCACCACCGGCATGCTCCTGACCGGTACTGCCGGTAACGACATGCTCAACGGCACGGTGCTCGACGACCGGCTGCTGGGATTGGGCGGTAACGACGCTCTGTTCGGCGGCGCCGGCAACGACATGCTCGACGGTGGCGACGGCGATGACACGCTGCGCGACGGTGCCGGTGACAACGTCCTGCGCGGCGGCGCAGGCAAAGACCGGCTCGAGAGCTACTCGGAAGGCACCAATCTGCTCGAGGGTGGCATCGGCAATGATTATCTGTCCGGTGGCAGCGGCGCCGACACCATGCTGGCAGGCGCCGGCGACGACTACCTGAACCTGCGCGGCAACGGTGCGCCGGGCCGCACCATCACTGTCGACGGCGGAGATGGCAACGACACCCTGGTGTTCGACGAGACGCGCAACGCCGTGGCGATCCGTGCCAGCGGCGGGGCCGGCGCCGACCTGTTCGAAGTCCTGGCAACCGGCACCAACCTGATCATCACCGACTTTGGCGGCGCCGACCGCATCGACCTGAGCCGTGGTCTTCCGTATGGCCTGACGGACAATCCCTTCGGCGCTGCCGGTTATCTGAACGCACGCCAGGAAGGTGCGGACGTTGCGTTGTACATCGATCTTGACGGTGTCGCGGGCAGCACGCATGCGTTCGAGCTGGCGGCGGTCCTGGCCAACGTCTCGCTGGCATCGCTCGGCAGCACGCAGTTCGTCAACGGCTACCACCCCAATGGCAGCAGCCAGGGCAGCGTGCAGACCGGCACCGCTGGAAATGATGTGCTGGTGGGCGACACACAGGACGATACGATCGATGGCGGCGATGGCGACGACCAGCTCGACGGGCGCGCCGGCAACGACACCCTGCGCGGCGGCGCGGTCAGAAAGATCATCGGCGGCGCCGGCAACGATGAGATCACGCTGAGCCACGGCAGCGAACCGGCCGACGCGCCAGGCCTGCAGATCGATGGCGGCGAGGGCGACGATACGATGAGGTTCCAATATCTGGACACGTCGCGCCGGATCGACGTCACGGGTGGCAGCGGCAGCGACCATTACAGGTTCAACGAATTCAACGATCCGGCCGCAGTGCTCACGATCCGTGATTTCCAGACCGGCGCCGGCGGCGATATGCTGGACGTTTTTTCCTTCTTTTACTACCGCGCCGACAATCCCTTCGGCACGGGCGGCGGCGCGCGCATGGTGCAGTATGGCAGCCACGTGCTGCTCCAGATCGATGCAGACGGCGCGGCCGGTCCACGCACGTTTGCGACCCAAGTTGTGCTCGAGAACACGACGGTCAGTGCCTTCACGTCCGACAACTTCCATGAGGGCAGCCATCCGGACGGCTCGTCGCGCGGCCAGACGGTCGCTGGCAGCCTGCTCGACGATCGCCTCTCCGGTGGCCGGCTCGACGATCTGGTACGCGGCCTGGCCGGCAATGACACCATCAACGGTGGCGCTGGCAACGACGTGCTCGAGGGTGGCGACGGCAGGGATTTCCTGAACGGCAATGAAGGCAACGATGAATTGCACGGCGGCGACGGTAACGACGTTCTGGAGGACAGCCTTGGCAACAACCGGTTGTATGGTGACGACGGCAACGACGTGCTCATTGGCGGGGCCGGCGGCGACCTGCTGCATGGCGGCGCCGGGATCGACACCGTCCGTTACACGGCCGGACGCGACAACTACACGATTGCCGGCTCGGCCGCGACCGGCACCTGGACCATCCATGAACGGGTAGCAGGCATGAACGACAACCGCGACCAGCTCGAGTCCGTCGAACGTCTGCAATTTGCCAACCGCACGCTGGCCCTGGATCTGGACGGCGCCGCCGGCCAGGCCTACCGCATTTACCGCGCCGCGTTTGACCGCGCGCCCGACGAAATTGGTCTGGGTTACTGGATCGCCGCACTCGATCGCGGCGCATCGCTCGGCGCTGTCGCCGGCGGGTTTGCCGATTCGCGGGAGTTCCGTGACATGTACGGCGCGGCGCCGAGCAATGCCGCCGTGGTCGGTCTGCTCTACCGCAATGTGCTGGACCGTGCGCCGGACGACAGTGGCTTCGCCTTCTGGCTCGACGTCCTCGACTCGGGCCGCGACAACGTGGCAGGCGTATTGGCCTCGTTCAGCGAAAGCGGTGAAAACGTTGCGGCAGTGGCGGACCTGATCGGCCAGGGCATCGCTTACCAGCCCTGGGAGTGATGAGGCGCGGCGGGGCGCGGACTGTATTTTCCAGGCTACACATAGTTCGCCACGGCAGCGGGTTTGGTCGCATAATTCAGTAACGCTGTCATGACGATCTTCGATATGCCACTGACCCACGCCGCCCTCGCCCACCGCATGCCACCTGCCGCTCCCTGCGTGGCGCCGCGGGTACCGGTGTCGCGTCTGTCGCGCCTGTACGAAGTCATGGACCTGATGCTCGACTCGGTCGGCGATCCGCTGGCCCTGGGCAGCCTGGCCGCGTCAGCCAGTTATTCGAGCTACCACTTCGACCGCATCTTCCGTGAGCTGACCGGGTTTTCAGCGGTGGAGTACCAGCGCAAGCGGCGCCTGCGCCGCGCCGCGCACCTGCTGCGCCACGAGCCGGACGTACCGGTCGGGCGCATCGCGCAGGATTGCGGCTTTCCGTCCAATGCAGCGTTCGCCAAGGCCTTCCGCCAGCAGTTCGGCATGCCGGCCAAATCCTGGCGCGACGGCGGCTGGCGCATCTACATGGATGCCCAGGTCGGGCGCGAAAGCGATGTCAGTTTCTTTGTCGCCGAGCCGGGCGAACTCACCGCGCTGAACACCCCTTACTGCGCGCCCGTACCGGGCAGCGTTGCCGCGCGCGTCACGCTGCGCCAGTTGCCGGCCCTGCAGCTGCGCTACCAGCGCTTCTTCGGCCAATCCGGCGCGGCGCTGTCGCTGGCCTGCAATGCCTTCATCTGCGCACAGGAAAGCGCCGGCATCCCACGCGGGGCGCCGTGGTACGGCGTGTTCGACGAAGATCCGGGGTTTACGGGCGAGCGCGAATACTGCTACGACTTCGGCTTTGACGCCGGCGTGCTGGCCGACCCGGGCCTGGGGCTGCGCGTGCTGCCGGCCGGGATGGTGGCGATTCTCGAATTTCACGGCGAGTGGCCGCGCTTTCGGGCCATGTACGAAGACTGGCTCGAACACCAGAGCGTGTGGCGACTCGATGCGACGCGGCCCCATGTCCAGAAGGTCGCGCGCACCGACGATGGCGGGTGGCAGGGCTGGCTGGCCCTGCCGGTCAAACGGCGCTAGTTGTTCTCCACCGCGTTGTCAGGCGCCTCGATGCGCATGAAGCGGCTCAGCACCAGCACCGGCAGCGCCGCCACCAGCACCCACAGAAAGAAATCCCGATAACCCAGCGCCTGCTGGATGTCGCCGCTGATCGTGCGAAACAGCACAAACCCCAGTTGCATGAAGCCGGTGCCCAGCGCGTAGTGCGCCGCCTGGTACGGGCCGCTGGCGACCACCTGCATGATGAACAGGATCACGCCGACAAAGCCGAAGCCATAGCCGAACATCTCGAGCCCCAGCGCACTGACAATCAGCGGCATCGAGACGGGTTGCGCGTCGCTCAGGTACCAGAACACGGCATTGGGCAGGTTCATCGCCAGGATCAAGAGCGGCAATGCGCGCTTGAGGCCCAGCCAGGCCGTGAAGTAGCCGCCAGCAATGCTGCCGATCAAAAAGGCCGCCGTGCCGACCGTGCCATACACCCAACCCACCTGGCCGGTGGTCAAGCCCAGGCCACCGGCCTCGCGCGCGTCGCGCAGGAACAGCGGGCCGATCGACTGGATCTGCCCTTCCCCGGCGCGAAACAGGATGATGAACAGGATCGCCATCCAGATGCCGCGCTTGGCAAAGAACGTCTTGAACACGTCGACCAGCGTGGCCTTGACGTCGCGCGCATGACGGATCCGCCCCGCGAGCTTGGGCGTGGCGGGCAGCGCGTGCCAGTGGTACAGGCCCAGCGTCACCATCAGGCCGCCGAGCAGCAGGAACACGACAGTCCAGGCAGCAGCAATGCCGAAGCGCTCTTCGAGTTCGCCCGCCAGGATCAGGAGCCCGCCGAGCGAGAGGAACTTGGCGGCGTTGAAGAAGGCGCCCTGCCAGCCGGCATACGCCGCCTGCTCGCGCGCCGTCAGGCTGCTGATATAGATGCCGTCGGCGACGATGTCATGGGTGCTCGAGGCCAGCGACACGATCGCCAGCAGCGCCAGGCACAGGGCAAACCACATCGGCAGTTGCAGGGCCAGCGCAACCATTGCCAGGCAGGCGCCGCCGAAGATCTGGCAGGTGACGACGGCCATGCGCCGGCTCGGGGCCAGTTCCAGGAACGGACTCCAGAGCGCCTTGAAGGCCCAGGCCAGGCCAAGCAGGCCCGTCCAGCGCGCGATCTGGTCGTTCGGAACGCCCATGCTCTTGAGCATCTGGCCGGCGACCAGCGCCACTGCATAGAACGGCAAGCCCTGCGCCAGGTACAGCGTGGGCACCCACGACAGCGGATGGCGCCGTGGCGCATGGTGGACCGGGGCAGCGACCAGCGTCTCGTTCATGGCGATTCCAGATGTAGGGTGACGATGCGGCTCACACGACCGTGCGTGTCGATGCTGGCCAGTTTCACGATGCCTGCGCCGTGCAGGGGCACCGGATGAACGTAACGGGCACTGCCCGCGTCAGGGTCGCGGCCATCGACAGTGTAATGCAGGCCCAGACCGGGAAAGGCGGTATTCGCCTGCAGCATGCCGTTCTCCACGCGGGCGCCCGGCGGCGGCAGGCGGTAATGCCAGCCTTGCCGGTCCAGGCGTGGCAGCTCGCGCCGGCCAAGCCGGTTGGCAAATTCATTCCAGTCCGGATTCGTGTCCGGTGGCGACCACGCGCGTTCGGCCAGGCCGAGCAGGCGTGGCATGGCGAGATACTCGAGCCGCGCGCGCGAGCACACGTTCTCGCCCCAGAGCTGGCCTTGCAGGCCGGTGACGCCGGCGCTCGGTGCCAGATCGAACGCATCGCGCGTGCCGACGAAACCGGCCCAGTAGTAGCCTGGTTCCAGCGGATGCTTGGCGTGCGCGAAATCGAAATACAGGCTGGTGGCATTGGCCAGCACGACGTCGAAACCGGCAGCGGCCAGTTCGGTAGCGCAATCGCGTTCGTGCGGCAAGCCGCCGTTGTTCCAGACATAGACATGAAAGTCGCGCCCGGCCTGGCGCCGGTCGGGCGCCAGCACGCCATCGGCGCGCGGTGTCAGCGCTGTTTCTTCCCATCCGGCAAACGCAATGCCGTGACGCGCCAGGATCGCGCGGCAGCGCGCCTGGAAGTCGTCGCGCAACTCGCGCACATCCGTCCACCCATGGGCGCGCATGCTGGCCTGACAGACAGGCGAACCGACCCAGGCGCCGCCAGGGACTTCGTCGCCGCCCGTGTGCAGGACGGTCAGCGGCACCTCTGCTTCCCGGTACAGCGCCGCCACCTCAGCAACGACGGTGTCGATGAAGCGATCGACCGACGGCAGCGCGATGCACATCACGTTGTCGTGCCACAGCTGCACCGATTCATAGGCCGACATGTCGGCCGGGTCGCTCAGCAAAAACTCGTCGGCGCCGGCGAGGTCGCCCGCCGCCATCAGGCGCGCATGGCGCACGCGCATCGCTTCGACGGCCGCGCGCGCGTGGCCGGGCAGATTGAATTCGGGGATGACGTCGATGTGGCGCGCTTTGGCATGGCGCAGGATCGTGATGAACTCCTCTGCCGTATAAAAGCCGCTGCCGCTGGATGCATCGACGGCGGCGCCGGAGCCGAACGACGGTGGCAAACAAGCGCCAACGCCACGCTGCGCGCCGATGGCGGTCAGTTCCGGCAAGGCGGCAATCTCCAGGCGCCAGCCCTCATCGTCGGTCAGGTGAAAATGAAAGCGGTTGAGTTTATAGGCGGCCATGCAGTCGAGCAGGCGCAGCACGGTGTCGACACTGGAAAAGTGGCGGGCAACGTCGAGCATCATGCCCCGATAAGCGTAGCGCGGCGCATCCTGCACCGCGCCCAGCGGCAGCGCGCCATCGGGCGACACCAGCTGCGCCAGGCTTTGCAGGCCGTTGAATACGCCGTGCGCGCTGGCGCCCGTGAGCGCCACGCGCTGCGCATCGATCTCGAGCGAGTACGCTTCGGGCCCGGGTTCAGCGACCGGCCCGATGGCGAGCGTCACCACGCCCTCGCCCGGCGGCAGGTCGGCCAGCAGCGCGCGCAGGAACCGCACTTCATTGTTCAGCCCTGCCCCTTGCACGATCGCCGCGTCGCGCCCCACACGGTACTGGCCGCCAGTAAAGTGCGCCGAGCGTGGACGCGGTGTGATGCGCCCGACCTCGGCCTCGGGCAGAGTCGACAGCGCCGCGTTCTGCGCAAAGCGCCAGGCCGCATCGGCGGTGGGCACCGTGTCACCCCATTTGCGGTGCCGCTGCTCGGGGCGCACGAACGGCGCGATGACCGGGTCGCCCAGATCGACAGCCGCGCCGCATTGTCCTGGCAGCAGGTAAAAGCCCAGTGGCGCATCGGTGATGCTGATGGCCCAGTGCAGCGCCTCGTAGTCGAGCGTGTGCGTTTGCCCCGGCAACCAGGCGTCGCCCCCCGGCATCGACAGTGCGAACAGGTCGCCATTGACGTGCGCGATGGTGTAACCGGCACTGACCGTCTCGGCCAGGATCTTGCGACAGGTGTTGAAGCACAGCGTCCAGCCGGGCGCGATGGGATCGCAGCCATCGTTGCGCAGCACGAGACGCGCGCTGAACGCATCGTCGCGTATGAAATTGCTCAGGCATTCCCAGGCGATGTGGATCGCCGGGCCGCCATCGGATCGGTCCGTCATGGGTGTCCATTTGGATGCGGGGCGGCCAACGCCGCCCCTGGGCTGATTACAGCTTGCCGCGCAGGCCGAGGTAGAAGGTACGGCCGTTCGAGTAGAAGGCGCGTGGCCGGTCCTCGTTTTCGGCGTACATCTTGATGGTCTCGTTGGTGAGATTGAGCGCGTCGAACGTGAGCGTGAAGCGTTCGCTCAGCTTGACGTTGATCGAGCCGGCCAGCGACGGCATGTCGTCCACGTGCTGGCTCGCGCCGCGGTCCACGCCGGCCTTGTACTTCGAGCGCCAGTTGTAGGCCAGGCGCGCCGAGAAGCGTTCGTTCTCGAAGTAGCCGGTCACGTTGTAGGTATTGCGCGACGAGTTGATGAGTTCACCGCCATCGTCGAGCTCACCATCGGCGAACGTGTAGTTGACCAGGAAGCCGAAGTCACGCGCCACCGGCTGCTGCCAGCTCAGCTCCACGCCGCGATTGCGCCCGCTCGTGTTGTACGGCGACGTGATCTGGTACTCGGTCAGCGTGCTGCGCTTGTTGTTGTAATAGGTACCGGTCGACGTGCCCTGCGCCACGATCGAGCGCAGGTCCATGTAGAACAGGCCCGCCGACAGCAGCGCCTTTGGCGCGTAATACCACTCGGCGCCGATGTCGAAGTTGGTCGAGCGCACCGGTTCCAGATTGACGTTGCCGCCGTTGCCGCTCAGCGCGTCGTCGTTCAGCGACACCGAGCCACCCAGCGCGCTGTAGTCAGGGCGCGCGATGGTCTTGGCCAGCGCCGTGCGCAGTACCAGATCGGGCGTTACGTTGTACTTCAGGTTGGCGCTTGGCAGGTAGTCGCGGTAGGTGCGCTTGAACGTCGTCGGCGTGTAGGCGCCGAAGGCCGAACCGGTGATCGGCGCCGGACCGCCCGGCAGATTGACGATCGTGTTCTGGCGCGTCTCGACAGCGCGCAGGCCGACGTTGCCGCTCCAGCCGTCGCCGCCGAAGTCGACCATGCCGTACAGCGCGGCCGTTTTCTCGCCCACTTCGAATTCGTTCATCCAGTTATGGCGCAGCACGTAGTCGAGCAGACGGTTGCCGGGGATCGCGCCCCAGGCGCCCAGCGCCGCGCCGTCATATTTAAAGTAGTTCGATGCGAGATTGCCGCCCAGGTCACTGGCGAAGTCGCTCGGGTACAGCTGGCCGTTCCAGGCCGGGCCCGGATTGCTGAAACCCAGCGGGCCGGGACGGGTTTCCAGCGGATGCTCGGCGGTGCGCTGGTGATCGGTCCAGCGCGCGCCAAAGCGCACGGCCTGGAAGGTCGGATTGTCCAGGCGCAGCTCGCCGTCGAGCTGCGCGTACTGTTCCTTGTCCACCGACTGTGATTCACCGCCGCCGGCCCAGGCGGTCGAGCCGGGTGACACCGTGTTGCCGCCGGGGTAGCTGACCGATGCCGGCGAAAGCCCGTTCAAGCCGTACACCATGCCGCCGTCGACATTGTTCTGGTAGTAGACGTCGTCGCGGTCCCAGCCCACGCCGTGGGTCTTGCCGAGCTTACCCGAGAGCGAGAAGCGCTCGTTGACGCGCCATTTGCCGTTGAAGTCCAGATACCACGATTCGCCGCCCGCATCCGGACGGTAGATGTTGTCGACCTCGCCCGCATTGCGCGTGAATTCGGCCGCCACCAGCGTGTTGTTGCGCACGACGGGATTGATGGGAATCAGGTTCAGGCTGTTGATCGAGTTGGCCGGCGCGGCCAGCCAGTTGGTGTTCTGGTGCGGTGCTTCGAGCTTCGAATAGAAGCCGTTGAAATCCAGCGTCAGGTCGCGGTTCGGGCGCACCTCGATGTCGAACGCGCCGCCTTCGCGCTTCTTCTCCTGCTCGAACAGCGCGGCGCCGATGAAGGTCGGCACGACCACGCCGGCCAGCGCCGGGTTGGCAAGCGCCGCCGCGCTGGTCGCGCTGATCGGGGTGTAGCCGAGGATTTCCTGGCCATCGCGCCGCACGGAGGATTTCTCGGAGAATCCCTGGATCAGGATGCCGGCCGTGTTGGCGGCGTTCTTCCAGTTCACGAGGCCCGACAGATGCGGCTTGGTCTCACCCGACAAGTCGTTGTAGTTGGCCTGCACCGAGCCTTCGACGGTGAGCTGCTGACGGAAGTCGAGCGGGCGGCGCGTGATGACGTTGATGGCGCCGGAAACGCCGCCTTCGACCAGATCGGCCGTCGGGCTTTTCTGGACGACGATCGAGCCGACCAGCTCGGACGGCAGCAACGAGAAGCTGCTCGAGCGGCCGACATTGCCGCCGATCTGGTTCAGCACGAACCAGTCGCCGGTGCTGATCGCGTGGCCGTTGAACAGCGTCTGCTGCAGGCTCGGGCTGGTGCCGCGCAGGCTGACGCGGTCGTTTTCGCCGAAGCCGCCTTCGCCGCCGGCGGACGATTGCGTGTTCACGCCGGGCAGGCGCTGGATGGCATCGGCCACGTTTTTATCGGGCATCTTGCCGATGTCTTCGGCAGTGACCACCTCGACGACGGCATCGCTGTCGCGCTTCTGGCGCAGCGACTGTTCGAGCGCAGCACGCACGCCCGTCACCACCACGGTCTGCGGCGCCAGCACCGGCGCTTCCTGCGCGCCTGCCCCGCTCATCGCCAGGATTGTCACTGCCGCTGCGATCGCGGTCCGCTGATACTGCCGTGCCTTCAACTCATTCATGTGCGCTCCAAAAAACCAGGTTGGCTATCGGGTATTGGAGCCTGTCCCAAGCAATCCGGACAGGCTCTCAGTGAGCGCATTGTGGTGGCATCCGGGATGCCGTGTTTGTCAAATCTTGCTATCCGGAAGAGGAATTCATCACACTGACATGTGACTGTGGCAGGCGGAACCTGGCGGCAGATTCAGGGCGCCGGGAACGGCACCAGCGCCAACCCGCGCTTGAGCGCATCGAAGCAGGCCGGGTCGAGCGCGGTCCCCACGGTCTTTTCCATCATCTCGAGCGCCTGCGGGATCGGGATCGCGCCGCGGTATGGGCGCTCGGCGGTGATGGCATCGAAGATGTCGGCGGTGGTGATGATGCGTGTTTCGAGCCGGATGTCGTCGGCATGCAGGCCGCGCGGGTAGCCGTTGCCGTCGAGGCGCTCGTGGTGGGCGCCGGCAATTGACGCCAGTTCGGCAAACGCCGCGATGCGGCCCAGGATCGTTTCGGTATATTCGGCGTGCTGGCGCACGGCGGTCCATTCGTCGCGGTCGAGCGAGCCAGCTTTGTCGAGCACGCTGTTGCTCACGCCCAGCTTGCCGACGTCGTGCAGCAGCGCGCCGCGCTTGAGCCAGCGGCGGCGCTGCGCCGACAGCCCGAGCGCCTCGCCGATCATGTCGGTGTACAGCGCCACGCGTGCACTGTGGCCGCTCGTATACGGGCTCTTGGCATCGACCACCTGGCCGAAGGCGGTGGCGATATCGTCGAGGTAGTCTTCGTCGAGCGCGACTTCGTGGCCAGCCGGCTCCAGTGCGAACACGGCGCGGTCCAGGTCCGGTGCGGCCAGCTTGCGCCAGAAGGCATCCTCCAGCGCGACCTGCCCGAACGCCGCAACCAGCTGCGGATCGAACCAGCTGCCGGCGCGCGCGGTCGCTTCGTGCAGCGCGGCCTCGCGCCCGCCATCGGTGTGGAATACGTCGATCACTTGCGCCAGCAGCGCAATGCGCGCATACACGGGGATCGCGTCGCCCGCGAGCTGGGCCGGCTTGCCCTTGCCATTGACGTGTTCGTCGAGCGAATAGATACCTTCGGCCACGCCTTCCGGGAAGCGCAGCAGGCGCGCAATGTCGGCGCCGCGCTGGCAACGGGTGGCGATCAGGCCCTGGGCGATCTCGGGGCCGTCACGCAGGATGGTCATCACGCTGCGGAACCGCTCGGCCAGGCCGGCTTTCAGGCCGGTGTGTTTGAGCACGAAACCGAGCACCTGCGGCAGGCTGTCGCCCACCGTCTTGAAACTGCGCTTGAAGTCGAGGTCGTCCGTCAGGTACAGCTCGCAGATGCGGGCGGCATTGCTGCTGCAGCCAAGGTCCTTGAGCAGCAGCGTGTAATACAGCTCCCACAACTGGTCGTCATTCAGGCCGGCAACGCGGCCGATATGCATTCCGATCCAGCAGCAGCGCACGCAATGGCCAGCGGGCTGGCCTTCGGTAATGTCGAGCGCATAGCTCAGCGCGCCAATCAGCTCGGAGAGCTTCATGGCGCTGGGAGCCAGCATCTCCTGCGGCGCGTCGGGGTGCATCATAATTAGTTCCGTGTGGCAATAATTATGAATGGTACGCCACAACATCCGTGGAAGATCACCCACGCCATAATATTGACAACCGATGCGGCGCGGATACCACAGATGAAGCGACAACACCGGCGCGAGGCCGGTGTTGTGCTGGCGGCGGCTAAGCCACCCTTAGTGCTGACGCATTGCTGGTGCTATCAATAACCGCGGCCGGTGGTGCCGGTGGTACCCGTGCCCGTGCCGGTGGTGCCGGTGCCAGTACCGGTGGCGCCCGTGGTACCGGTGCCTGCTGCACCGCTGGTGCTGCCAGTCACGCCGGTCACGCCGGTCGTACCGTTGCCCATCGTACCGGTCATGCCGGTAGTGCCAGTCGCGCCGCTGGTGCTGCCCGTCACGCCCGTGGTGCCAGTGGTACCGGTAGCGCTGCCGGTCACGCCGGTCATGCCACTGTTACCCATTGCGCCGCTCGTGCTGCCGGTCACGCCCGTGGTGCCGCTGGTGCCGGTACGGCCCGTGGCGCCGACGGTGCCTGCGCGGCTGTCAACAACGCCCGCCGAACCGGTGGTGCCCGTCATCGGGCTGGTGCTGCTGCGGCGATCGTTCTGCGGCGTCATGCTGCTGGTGCCGGTGGCGCTCATCGATGAGCGGCCCGTCGAATCCTGCATGCTGCTGCCGGTCTGGCTACCGACCTGGCCCGAGGTGCCTGCCATGCCCGTGCCCATCGTGCCAGTTGCCGTACCAGTGCGGCCAGTTGCGCCGGCGGTGGTGCCCGTCTGTGCATGGACTGCAGTAGCACCCAGCATGGCAACCGTCAGCGATGCGCCGATCATTCCTTTGAGTAGCTTGTTCATGGTGTTCTCCTCAATTGTTTTGTATCGCGTGCCCGACACATGATTGCGTCAAGTCATGAATTGAGTGTACGGGCACCGTCAATATGGGCGCGCACAATACCGCTCGGAAATATTAAATCGTCGCCCAACAGCGCGTAATTTGCCGCCAAATGCAGCCATTTTTTTTATTGCTGAGCTGACAATGCTGCCAAGGCTGACAGTGTCCCGAGCTCGTCGTAGAGTGGCAGGATGCTGTTGCGGTCGTCCGGATACACCCGGTTGGACAGGAACACATAGAAGCTGCGCGACTGCGGATCGATCCATAAAATGCAGCCGGTATATCCCGTGTGGCCGTAGCTGCCGATCTGGTAATGCCTGCCGCGCGGCCGACGCGCGAACGGCGAATCGATGTCCATCCCCATGCCGCGCAGTGCCGCGATACCCGGTGGCGACTGCGCAGTGCTCAGCAGGCGCACGCTGTCGGCGTGCAGCACACGCACGCCATCGAGCTCCCCGCCGGCAAGCAGCATGCGGGCAAAGCGCGCGACATCCCGCGCGGTCGAGAACACACCGGCCGAGCCTGCCACGCCACCCATCCTGCGTACTGTCGGATCGTGAACATGGCCTTGCAGCACGGCGCCGGGGGCCAGATCGCGCTGCGCGCTGGACATGCTTGCCTCGACATCCACCGCGCCACGCTGGGTGGGTGCGATTGTCCGCCCGTCACAGCGCGCCAGCGGCCGATAGCCGGTGTCCCACATGCGCAGCGGCGCAAAGATGCGCTGCCAGGCAAACGCGTCCAACGGCACGCCGGCCACGCGTTCGATCACCGCGCCAAGCAGGATGTAGTTGATGTCGGAATAGCGAAATACACTGCCCGGCAGATGCGTCACGCGTTCGAGCGAAGCCAGCAGCAGCGCTGCTTCCCTGCCCTGCCACGCCGGACTTGCTGGCAGGCCGGCCCGCAAGCCAGACGTGTGCGTGAGCAATTGACGCACCGTGATCGCATCCTTGCCGCCGCCCGCGCACTCGGGAAGGTAGCGCAGCAACGGGGCGTCGAGGTCGATCTGGCCGGCTTCGTGCAGCAGCAGGATTGCCGCCGCCGTGACCAGCACCTTTGTCAGCGATGCAACGTCGAACACGGTGTCGCCGGCGACGGGCGCGGCATCCGGCCCGAAATCCAGACGGCCATACGCGCGCACTGCATGGGCTGCGCCCCGTTCGAGCCGGTACACCGCGCCGGGCAGCGACCGGGCTGCTACGGCAGCGTCGATGGCAGCATCAATTGCGGCCAGATGATGCCGGTTAAAGCTATTTTGGGCGCTCATGACGACATGATAGCTTGACAAGCGGCCAGTGCCGTTTTGGGCACCGTTGCACGCGTTTTTTCGCATCGGCGTATCATTGTTCCATGATCCCTTTATCGATACTCGACCTCTCGCCGATCGTTCAAGGCAGCGATGCGGCAACTTCCTTCAAAAGCTCCCTCGACCTCGCCCAGCATGGCGAACGCTGGGGTTACAACCGTTACTGGCTCGCCGAACACCACGGCATGCCGGGCATTGCGAGCGCCGCGACTGCGGTACTGATCGCCCATGTGGCAGCCGGCACGTCCACGATCCGCGTGGGCGCCGGCGGCATCATGCTGCCGAATCATTCACCGCTCGTGATCGCCGAACAATTCGGCACGCTCGCGTCGCTTCATCCGGGCCGGATCGACCTGGGCCTGGGCCGCGCGCCTGGTTCTGACCATACCACGGCGCGCGCGCTGCGCCGCAACCTGGCGTCGGACGCCGACGAGTTCCCGCAGGACGTCGTGGAACTGATGGATTACTTTGCCGGTTCAAGCCGCCGGCAGGTGCTGGCCGTGCCGGGCGCAGGCCTGGACGTACCATTGTGGATTCTCGGTTCGAGTCTGTTCGGCGCGCAACTGGCGGCGCACCTCGGCCTGCCGTATGCGTTTGCGTCGCACTTCGCGCCGCAGATGATGATGCAGGCAATCGACATGTACCGCAGCAACTTCCGTCCATCGGCGCAGTTGGCCGAGCCGTACGTCATGCTCGGATTCAATGTGTTCGCGGCTGACACCGACGAAGAAGCGCATCTGCTGGCCACGTCGATGCAGCAGGCGTTTGTCGCGCTGCGCACGGGCAATCCGGGCAAACTCAAGCCACCGGTCAGTGGCTACCTGGAAGCGCTGGACACGCCCGAGCGCATGATGCTCGACAGCGTACTCGCCTGCTCGGCGATCGGCTCGCGCGACACCGTGGCAGCCCAGCTGCACGCGTTCATCGACAAGGCCAAGCCGGACGAGATGATGATCACGTCGCAGATCTACGACCACGCAGCCCGCCTGCATGCGTACGAGATCACGGCCGATATCCGGCGCAACAGCTGACACCAGCGCTGATGTTTCAACGNGGGCTTGCCATCCGCATCGATGCGGCGCACCTCGCCCAGGTTCAGCGCGCGCACGTCCTTCTCGACCTTGCTCATGTCCCCCACCACGACCCACACCAGGCGATCGGTCAGGAAGCTGCGCGCGGCCAGCGTGTTGGCCTGCTCGGGCGTGAGCGCCAGCGCCTTCTCGGTGTAGGTGTTGTAGTAGTCGTCCGGCAGACCGTATTGCACGATGGTCGTGTAGGCGCCACCCAGCTGGCCAGCCGTCTCGAAGCTGCCCGGCAGGCGCAGCGTGCGGTTGTCCTGCGCGAATTTCAGCTCGGCGCGTGTGATCTGGCGCTCACCCGCCACGCCCTTGTATTCGCGCACCAGTTCCTTGAGCGCATCACCGGTCTTGTCTGTCTGCACCGGCGAAATGCTCATGAACGTGCGCTGGCCGACGGCCGGCTGCACCAGGCTGCGTACGCCATACGACCAGTGCTTGTCTTCACGCAGGTTCATGTTGATGCGCGAGCTGAATGTGCCGCCGAACACGTCGTTGACGATTTCCAGCGGCAGCGACTCGGGGCTGTTACGCGGCGGCGCCAGTTGCGCGCCGACGATCACGCTTTGCAGCGCGCCCGGCCGGTCGATCAGGTACACGAGCGGCTTGCTTGGCGCGGGCACGGTGGCGATCACCTTCTTCGGCACTTCGCCGCCCTTCCAGCCGCCGAACGCTTTCTCGAGCAGCGGCGTGATCTCGGCCAGCGTCGTGTCGCCCACGACCAGCAGCGTCGCGTTGTTCGGCTTGAACCAGGTTGCGTGGTAATTGGCCAGGTCGGTGCGGGTCATGCGGCCCACGGCGTCCTCGGTGCCGTTGGCAGTGCGCGCATACACGTGGCCCTGGCCGTACATCAGGGCCGGCACGACGCGCAGCGCGATACCCTGCGGATCGACCTTCTCGCGTGCGATCGCGGCCAGGCGGTCTTTCTGCAGGCGCGCAAATTCGTTCTGCGGGAACGCCGGATTGCGCACCAGGTCGGCATACAGGCCGAGCGCCTGCGGCAGCGTCGCCTTGAGCGAATTCATGCCGACAAAGGCACCATCGAGATTGATGCTGGCGCCAAAGGTCGCGCCCAGGCGTTCGAGTTCTTCACCGATCTCGAGCGACTTGCGCGTGGCCGTGCCTTCTTCGAGCATGCGCAGCGTGAGGCTGGCCACGCCCGGCAAGGCGGCGCTGTCGGCCGAATAACCGCTGTCGACCATCATCTGCAGGTTGACGACCGGCGCTTCATGGCGCTCGGCCAGCACGACCTTCAGGCCGTTGGACAGCGTGATGCGCTGCACCGGCGGCAATTTGAGGGACATCGCCTTGCCGGCGACCGGTTCCTTGCTGCGATCGAGCCCCGTATCGGTAGCGGCCAGGCCGGTCGGGAACGGATCGATCTGCAGCACGTAGTCGCCGTCGCTGAGCCAGTCGTTCATCGCTTTTTTCACCGTCGCCGGCGTGGCGTCCTTGATGCGCTGCAGATAGACCTTGTAGCAGTCCGGGTTGCCGGTAAAGGTCTGGCACGAGGCCAGGAGGTCGCTCTTGCCACCGAAGCCACCAACGCGCTCGATCATGCGCGTGTACTGCGCCAGGATCGTGGTCTTGGCCAGGCGCAGCTCGGCGTCCGTCGGGCCGCTCTTCATCAGCGCGCGCAATTCCTCGTCGGCCGCCTGTTCCATCTTTTTCACGTCGGCGCCGGGACGGGCCGTCAGCGTCAGGTCGAACTGGCCGCCGATTTCCGACGCATCGTCGCTTGCGGTCGCGCTGGTGGCCAGTTGATCCTTGTAGACCAGGCGCTTGTACAGGCGCGACGTCTTGCCGCCGCCCAGCACGCGCGCGCCCAGGTCGAGCAGCGCTTCTTCGGGCGTGTTCGCGCCCGGTACGTTCCAGGTACGGTAGATGCGCGTCTGCGGCACGCGGTCCTGCGCCAGCGTGCGGTGCGTGCCGGTGCGCTTGGCGATCCAGGCATCGTGCTTGGCCAATGGCGGGCCCGGTGGAATCGCGCCGTAGTATTGCTCGACCTTCTTGCGCGCTTCTTCCGGCGAGATATCGCCCGACAGCACCAGCACCGTGTTGTTCGGGCCGTAGTTCTGCTTGAACCAGTCCTGCACATCGGTCATCGAGGCCGCATCGAGGTCGGCCATCTTGCCGATCACGGTCCAGGAATACGGGTGGCCGACCGGATAGGTGTTTTCCACCAGCAGCTCGTAGGCGATGCCGTAGGGCTGGTTCTCGCCCTGGCGCTTTTCGTTCTGCACGACCCCGCGCTGGATGTCGAGTTTGGTCTTGTCGACCGTGCCCAGCAGGTAACCCATGCGGTCGCTCTCGGCGAACAGCGCATAGTCGAGCATCGAGGTCGGCACGTTCTGGAAATAATTCGTGCGGTCCTGGCTGGTGGTGCCGTTCAGGTCAGTGGCGCCGACCTGCTCCATCGCATTCAGATAGGTCTTCTTGAAGTTGTCGCTGCCGCTGAACATCAGATGTTCGAACAGGTGCGCAAAGCCAGTCTTGCCCCGCTGCTCGTTCTTCGAGCCGACGTGGTACCAGGTATTCACGGCCACCACCGGCGTCTTGCGGTCTTCGTGCACGAGCACGGTCAAGCCGTTCTTCAGCGTGAACTTGGTGTACTTGATGTCCGGGATCGGAATGTCGGGCGTGCTGGCGGGGGCGACGGGCGCGGCCTTCGGTGCAGCCTGCACTGTGGGCACGCCGAACATCAGCGCAAGCGCTGCCGCGAGGTAAGTGGTGCGACGAACGAGAACTGCCATGCTGCGCCTCCTGAATGGGTCGGGAAAGAACCATTCTAGGCACGTTTCAGTTAGTCAACAAACAAAACAGCGTATGCATGTCTCGCCGAACGACAAACCATGCGCAGCGCATCGTGCGCCACACATGGTGCATGATCTTACTTCGGCACGATGCGCAGCAGCGTGCCCCTGGCTTCATCGGTCAGCACGTACAACTGGCCATCCGGGCCCTGGCGCACGTCGCGCACGCGCTGGCCAACGGGGATCAGTTCTTGCGCCGTGACCTTGCCGGCGGCGTCAAGCTGCACGCGGCGCACGTCCTTACCGGCCAGGCTGCCGCTGAACAGGCTGCCCTGCCACTGCGGGAACGCCTTGCCGGTGTAGAACGCCAGGCCCGATGGCGCGGGCGACGGGGTCCAGACGACGATCGGTTGCACCGTGCCCGGCACGACCTTCTTGCCGATCGGCTCGCGCGTCGTGTAATCGAGTGTGTAGCTCTGCAGAGGCCAGCCGTAGTTGTTGCCGGCCTCGATCAGGTTGATCTCGTCGCCGCCGCGCGAACCGTGTTCGCTGGCCCAGACACGGCCGGTTTTCGGGTCAAGCGCCAGCCCCTGCACGTTGCGGTGGCCGTGGCTGTGGATTTCTGCCAGGCGGTTCGGCTGCGCTTCGGCCGCGCCGGTGCCGACCGGCTTGCCGGCGTCGGTCAGGTGCAGGATCTTGCCCTGGTGCGTGGCCAGGTTCTGCGCCTGGTCGCGCGCGAGCATATTGCCCACCCGCTGCGGCGTATTGCCGCCATCGCCGATGCTCATCAGCAGCGTGGTATCGGGCAAGAACAGGATGCGCGAGCCGAAGTGCTGGCCGCCGCTCTTGGCTTGCCTGACGGAGAACAGCGTCCTGATGCCGGTGACGCGCTTGCCATCGAACGTGCCCATCACCAGCGCCGTGCGGTTCCTGGCGTCGGTGCCGCTGGCGATCGTCATGTAGATGCGGGGATTGGTCTTGTCACCGGGGTGGACCGCGATGTCGAGCAGGCCGCCCTGCCCGCCCACGAACAGGTTCGGCAGCGGGTCCATCTTCACCTGCCGGAACGTCTTGCCATTGAGCATATGCAGCGTGCCGCCCTTGCCCGTGACGAGCATGCGGCCATCGGGCAGCCAGGCCATGCCCCAGCCCTGCGGAACGCCAGTGGCGACGGTGTCGAGTTGCCAGCCTTTGGCCAGTGGCGGCTTGTCGACAGGTATGATTTCCTGTGCCAGCGCAGCGCCCGCCAGCTGGGCCAGTGCGACTGCCAGCATGGCACCCAGCACCCGTTGTTTGCGCATGAATTCTGTGTCGGTACTCGGCATACGCAAATCTCCCAAAAACAGTTAAATACTTGACATCGTAGCTGAAATGTCGCGATTTTCTGCACATTGTCTGCACGATTGCGGCAAATGGCGTATCATCGATTGCTCACTGAACCAGCGCAAGGACTCCCTTCAATGATTCAACGACGTACCATCCTCAAAAGCGGTCTCCTCCTCGCAGCATCCTCCCTCAGCCTTCCCACCCTTGCCAAAAATTCATCGATTGCCACCGGCGATTGCTGTCTGCGTTTTTACAATACGCACACGGGTGAAAAGCTGACGAGCACGTTCTGGGAGCAAGGCGAGTTCATCCCTGATGCGCTGGGCGACATCAACAAGGTGCTGCGCGACCACCGTACCAACAAGATTGCCGACATCGATCCCGAACTGCTGCTGCTGCTCGGCCAGCTCAATGGCAAGCTCGGCAACAACAAGGAATTGCACATCATTTCGGGCTACCGCGCGCCGGAATCGAATGCGTTCCTGCGTGGCCATGGCAGCGGCGGCGTCGCCAAGCGCAGCCTGCACATGGAAGGCAAGGCCATCGACATCCGCCTGCCGGGCACCGATCTGCGCAACCTGCAAAAGGCGGCCATGTCGCTCCAGGGCGGCGGCGTCGGCTATTACGCCAGCTCGCAGTTTGTCCACATGGATACCGGCCGCGTGCGGTATTGGTAATCGTTTGATGCGGCCGCCCATTGTCCGTGTCGTTGCCGGACTGGCCATGAGCGGCCTGTTCATGGCTGCGGCCGCAAGCCTGCCGGCGCATGCCGCCGGCCAGAGCACCGTCACCGTCAAGTCCACCCGCGACCCGGTAGACAAGTCGTATCGCAAGATGATCCGCGGCATGGAACGCTTTGAGCGCGAGCGCGCCTTTGCGCCGAACGCCTCCCTGCGCTTCCAGTTGTTGCCGCGCCTGCCGAACGTCGACATGCGCGGCATCACGCTGCGCGTGGCGGGCGATACCGTATCGGTGCCCGTCCCCGTCGATGAACACAATTTCTTTGTCCTGCCGCGCAACGCGCAAGCCTTGCAGGAAGACGCTGCCGTGCTCGCCAGTCGCAAGACCGCCAGCATGACCTGGCGCGCGCGCATCGAAACGCCGGGCGTCCCGGCCGGCATGCGCCGCCTGGGTGACCTGCGCCTGGAATGCCGCGTGGGCAAGGAAGCTGGTCTCGTCTCCAACAGCTCGCCGCTGTTCGGCTGGATCTCGGATGCGCTCGACTCGCCTGAAGGCGTCTGTACGAGCCCGGATGGCAATTACCTGTTCTTCGCCGAGCGCCCGATCTTCGCGGTCACGCTGCGTGCGGGCGAACGCAGTGAAACGCTGCCGTTTTCGATGCTGTACGCGGGCGGCGACCAGACGCCCGACATGCTGCCGTTCTGCGATTGCCAGGTGCTGCTCGACCGCACCTATTACGTGCCGTTGTGGGATGCCAGCTGGCCGGACGATACGCTCGTCGAATTCACGTACATGGTCGATCCGCCAGCCGGGGGGACGCCATGAGGGCGCCTCTGATCCTGTGCGCTGCGCTGCTGGCCGGTTGCGCCACGCAGAATGCCGCGCCACCCGGCGCGCAAGTCGCGGCCGAGCGGCTGCAACAGACCGTGGTCGCCGGCCAGACCACCAAGGCGCAATTGCTGGCAGCATTCGGGCCGACGAAAAACGTACGCTTCGACAGCGGCTTCGAGGCCTGGGTCTACCAGTCGCCGGCGGGTGGCGGCCAGTTTGCCGAATTTGTCGTGCTGATCGATCCGGCCGGCGTCGTTGCAAAAACACGTACCCGCGCGCCTGCCCTGGTACGTTAGTCCAACCAGGATCAACACATGCCACGTCTACAACTCGACTTTCCCGACGACCAATTCTACTTTTCCACGCTGCTCACGGTGCGCGCCACCGACATCAATGCGGCCAACCACGTCGGCAATGAATCGATGATCGCGATGGTCTCCGAGGCCAGGTCGCGCTTTCTGTTCGAGTTCGGCGTGCCGGAAACCGGCCTCGATGGCAACGGCATCATCGTCACCGACCTGGCCACCATCTACTGCGCCGAAGCGTACCGCCGCGACGAGCTGCTGTTCGACGTGGGCGTCATGGACTTCAACAAGTACGGCGGCGACCTGATTTACCGGATCACGCGCCCGCGCGATGAGAAGCTGATTGCCATGGCCAAGACCGGCTTTGTGTTTTTCAATTACACAGCGGGCCGGGTATGCCCGATGCCCGACGACTTTCGTGCCAGGTTCGCGCGGGTCAACCGGGTCGACTAGCCCACAACAAAACGGCGCCCCGAGGGGCGCCGTTGTTCTTTGCAGCCAGCAAACACTCAACCGCCGCGCTTCTTGCCGATGATCGTTTCATCGAACCATTCATCGATCATGCGCTTTTCGGCGCGCAGGCTCTCGCTGTCACTGAATCGGCCAATGCGCTGCATGTAGTTCATGTCGGCCAGGCGCGCATCGCCACCCTTGAGCACCTGCCCGTTTTGCGTCAGCGAATAGCGCAGGTTGATGATTGGCCAGTCGGCCGTGCCTTTCAGGATGCGCAGGTCGCGACCGCTGTTGAAATTCGGGTACTCGCGCCCGGCCAGGTCGATGTCCGTGACTTCGATCGTCAAGTCCTGCCCCGCCGGCAGTTTCTCGCCAAGTTTGGTGAAATACGTGCTCAGTTCTTCCAGCACCTGCTTGCGCTCCCATGGGGCAAATGGCAGGTCGGCGAATTTGTCGGACTCGATGTAGGTGACGGTCACGCCCGCCGAGGCGGCGCCGGCAGCCAGTGCCAGGAGGCCTGCCAGGGCGGTTTTTATCAGGGTGGATTTCATTGCTGGAGCTCCTTCTCAATGCATCTCGTGTGCGATCTTCGCTTACCAATATACGCCGCTTCGCACTGTTCTGCTCGTGGCGAAACGTTGGAACTTGTATCCAAATGTTAGGCCCCGAACATGACCAAAAGATAGTGCCATATAAGAATGCATCAAGGAGGCCACCATGCCAGAAGGTCCAACGCTGTACATGCTCAAGGAACAGACCACGCGCTTCGTGGGGCAAACCATCGTACGCGCCAGCGGCAATCTGAAAACGCTCGATCCGGCGCGCCTCGTGGGCCAGCGCATCACCGGCCTGCATACCTGGGGCAAGCACTTCCTGATCGAGACGCCCGACGTCATCCTGCGCGTCCACTTTCTGCTGTTCGGCACCTACCGAATCGACGAGGACCGCGACAAGCCGCCGCGCCTGTCCATCAGCGTGGAGGACGGCGGCGCCATGAATTTCTATGCCTGCGCGATTCGCGAGATCGACCGCGCCACCTTCGACGACTACGACTTCAGCGCGGACGTGATGGGCACGACCTGGGACCCCGTCAAGGCGCGCAAGAAGCTGCGCGCCGCGCCCGACATGCTGGCCTGCGACGCGCTGCTCGACCAGGAGATCTTCTCGGGCGTGGGCAATATCATCAAGAACGAAGTGCTGTTCAGGATCCGTGTCCATCCCCTTTCGACGATGGGCGCGCTGCCCGCGCCCAAGCTGCGCGCACTGGTGGACGAAGCGCGGCAGTACAGCTTCGACTTCCTGGGCTGGAAAAAAGCCTTCACGCTCAAGGAACACTGGCTGGCCCACGCCAAGAAGATCTGCCCGCGCTGCGACATCCCCTATTCAAAAGCCAAGCTCGGCACCTCGGACCGGCGCAGCTTCTACTGCGAGCGTTGCCAAAAACGCTATACGTAACGCGCCCTGTCACGTCGCTGCAACAGCATTTCCGACGCAGCAAGGCAGATGTTACATCCGTCAGTCACAATTTTAATATTGCTTCTTGTTAAGGATCATGCGCCGTACTACAATCGGCTTGACTCCGGGCTACTTTTGTTGTGAAAAAAATAGTCTGCTCGCTTAACCCTGGCCTCCCCCACGAATCGGAATCGTCCATGTCCTTCTTGTCGTCCGCTGCGCCCAAACTCGCACCCTGGAAAGTCTTGCTGGTAGACGACGAACCCGACATCCACGACATCACCAAACTGACGCTGACGCGCTTTCGCCTCGACGGCCGGGCGCTCGCATTCGTGCATGCCTACAGTGGCGCCGAAGCCAAGGAAATCCTGGCGCGCGAGAAAGACATCGCGCTCGTGTTCCTCGACGTGGTCATGGAGCGCGAAGACAGCGGCCTGGAAGTGGCGCGCTGGATGCGCCAGGACCTGGACAACCAGTTCACCCGCATCGTGCTGCGCACCGGTCAGCCGGGCCAGGCGCCGGAAGAGCGCGTGATCGTCGACTACGACATCAACGACTACAAGGAAAAGACCGAGCTCGATCGCACCAAGCTGTTTACGACGACGTTTGCCGCGCTGCGCGCCTACCGCGACATCATGAAGGTCGAGGAATCGCGCCGCGTCCAGCAAACCTACCGCGAAGGCCTGGAACGCGTGATCGCCGCGTCCGCCCACATTTTCCAGCAACGCAACCTGAAGGACTTCGCCAACGGCCTGTTGCTGCAGGTCGTGGCGCTGCTGCGCCTGGAACAGAGCATGCTGCTGCGCCTGAAGGCGGCCAGCGTGATCACCGGCCAGAGCCAGTACGAAGTGCTGGCCCAGATCGGCGACATGGAGGGCGACGAGATCGGTCCGGAACTGGTGGCGCAGCTGGACGACGCGCGCCACAACCGCATTTCGCGCCTGCACGGCGACACCTATGTCGGCTATTTCCCGAACAACAGCGGCAAGGCGTCGCTTCTGGTGCTCAAGGGTGTGGATGAAATCTCGGACATCGATGCGCAAATGCTCGAGGTATTCTGCTCGGGTGTGGCCATCGCGTTTGACAACATCCTGCTGAACCAGGAAATTACCGATACCCAGGCCGAACTGATCCTGCGCCTGGGCGACGTCGTCGAATCACGCTCGCACGAGGCGGGCAACCACGTACGCCGCATGTCCCAGGTCTGCTACATGCTGGCCCAGGCGTCAGGCATGCCCGAAGACGAGACGGCGGTGCTGATGCACGCCGCACCGATGCACGACATCGGCAAGATCGCCACGCCCGATGCGGTGCTCCTCAAGCCCGGCAAGCTGACCGATGCCGAGTGGACCATCATGAAGCAGCACCCGACCGTGGGGCTGCAGATCCTGGACGGCTCGCAGCGCCCCATTTTGAAGGCGGCGGCGGTGATCGCACACCAGCACCACGAAAAATTCGACGGCACCGGCTACCCGCAAGGCCTGCGCGGGCAGGACATCCACCCGTACGCGCGCATCGTGGCGGTGGCCGACGTGTTCGACGCCCTGAGTCACGCGCGCTGCTACAAGGAAGCGTGGCCGGCCGCGAAAGTGACGGAACACCTGCGCGAGGTGGCCGGGCACCACCTCGACCCGACCTATGTCGACCTGTTGATCCGCAATATGGACAAGGCGCTGGCGATCAACGCGCAGTGGCCCGACTGAGCTGCGCTCTAGACGAGCCTATCGATTACTTGAACGCAGCGCGCAGCGCCGACGCATCGAAATAGATTTGACGGATCACTGGATGCTCGGCGGCCACTGCGGTTTCGATGCGGCCAATCGCGGCCTCCACCTTGTCGATCGACAGCCCCCGGCGAAACTGGACCGACGCGGCCAGCAGCACTTCTTCCGGCCCCAGCTGCATCGTGCGCAGGCTGGCCACGCTGTCCAGCGCCGGCTCGCGCAGGAACAGCGCCTTCAATGCGGCCAGCTCGTCATGGTCGATCGCTTCACCCACGAGCAGGCCACCAGTCTCGCGCGCCAGCATGACGGCGGCGCCGAGCAACAGCAGGCCGATCACGATCGAAGCAGCAGGGTCAATGTACGGATTGTTGAAATAATGGCCCAGCGCGATGCCGGCGGCGGCAATCCCGAGGCCCAGCAGCGCGGCAGAGTCCTCGATGAAAATCGTGAAGACCGATGCATCCTTGCTCGCACGGACGGCCTGCCACAGCGTCGCACCGGGTTTGCGCGCCGTGTTCAGCTCCTTGCGCGACACGTTCCAGCTATACCCTTCGAACAGGGCAGCCACGCCAAGCACGACGTAACTCCACATCGGGTCTTCCAGTGGCGGCGGGTTCTGCAGTGCAGCGACGCCATGGTAGATCGATAAGCCACCGCCCAGCGAAAACACCGACAGCGCCACGATCAGCGCCCAGAAATACAGCGACTTGCCGTAGCCGAACGGATGCTTGCGGTCAGGCGCGCGGGCGCTGCGGCGTTCGCCCAGCAGCAGCAGGAATTCATTGCCGGTATCGACAGCCGAGTGGATGCCCTCGGCCACCATCGCCGCACTGCCGGTGATGCCGGCGACGATGAATTTGGCCACCGCGATGCCCAAGTTGGCGGCAATGGCCGCATAGATGACTTTTTGCGAGCCCTGGCGTGGCGCGTCTTGCTTGTTTTCGTTCATGGACTCTCCAAATGGGGAGCCAAGCGTAGAGAACCTGCCGCAACCTATCTGTACGGCGCCACACGTGCGCGCACGATCAGGGCCTTAGGCAGCCAGTTTTTCCTTGCGCTGCGAACGGGGGAAACGCAGGTGGTACGTCAGCCCCTGCCCCGGCGCACTCGTGGCCCGCACCGTCCCGCCCAGCGCGCCGGTCACCAGGTTGTACAGGATGTGCGCGCCCAGGCCACTGCCCCCGGTGCCGCGCCGCGTGGTGAAGAACGGATCGAACAATTTGTCGAGCGTCGCTGCATCCATCCCTGCCCCATCGTCGGCGTACTCCACCACCACCCAGCCATCGCTGCCCAGCGCGGCGCGCAGCGTGATGTTGCCGGGCTGCTCGTGCTCGAAGCCGTGCACCAGCGAATTCATGACCATATTGGTGAGGATCTGCGACACGGCCCCGGGAAAGCTCTCGAGCATCAGGTCGGGCGCGCAATCGACCGCGACCTTCACCGGGCGGCCCTTGAGCTTCGGGTGCAGCGACAGGAGTACCTCGTTCAGGTACGCGCCCAGGTTGAAGCTGCGGATATCGTCCGACGACTGGTCCACCGCCACCTGCTTGAAGCTGCGCACCAGGTTGGCGGCGCGCTGCGTGTTGGTGGTCATGATGCGCAGCGACTGGTCGACGATGTCGAAGAAGCTCTCCAGGCTCTCCGCGGTCATCTCCCCTGCTGCCAGTTCTTCGCGCGTGAGTTTCAGTTCCTGCACCAGGTGGCTCGTGGCCGTGACGCAGATGCCCAACGGCGTGTTGATCTCGTGCGCCACGCCGGCCACCAGGCGGCCGAGCGACGCAAGTTTTTCCTGCCGCACCAGCTCGGACTGCGCCTCCTGCAGTGCGTGCAGCGCGTCGTTCAGCGCCGCGTTCTGCTGCTCGAGAGCTTCCTTGGTCTTGCGGATCCTGCGGTCGGCCTGCATGCGCGCAATCGCCACGGCCACGTGGCTGGCCATGAACGCCAGCAGGTCGAGGTCGGCCTTGCTGTAGACGATCGCCGGGTCGTAGCTCTGCACCACGATCACGCCGTATGGCTGGTCGTTGACCAGCATCGGCGCGCCCATCCAGCTGGCAATCTCCGTGCTGCCCAGCGGCTCGGCGACGGTGCCGGCGGCAACGAGCGCCTCGAAGCTGGCCACGTCGTGCAGCTGCGCCTGCTTGGTCGACAGGATGTGCGAGCACATTGCCTTGCCGAACGGGAAGCGCAGCAGCGGCGGCGCGCTGTCTTTCTGATCAACGAAGTACGGGATGCTGATCTCTTGCGTGCGCTCGTGGTACAGCCCGATCAGGAAGTTGTCGGCCACCATCAGCTCGCCGATGATGCGGTGCAGGCTGGCGCTGAGCTGGTCGGTGTCGAGCGCCTGCGCCGAGAGGTCGGCAATCTCGTACAACGCATGCTGGATCTTTTCGGCGCGGCGACGCTCGGCCACCTCGTGCGCCAGCGCGGCCGTGCGCGCCGAGACCGCGCGCTCGAGCCGGTCCATGCTTTGCAGGCCCTGCAGCGCGTTCGAGACGTGGTTGGCGATCAGCCCGAACAGCGCAATGTCTTCCTCGCTGTAGGTCTGCTCGGCAGAGTAGCTCTGGATGACGATCGCGCCCAGCGCCTGCTGGTTCTGGTCGAGCAGCGGACAGGCGACAAAGTGCTCCGGCGTGCTGCCGTTGCCCCAGCGCCCGGCCGCCTTGCGGTGGCGCTCGTTGAAATCGGCCGCCGTCAGCACCAGCCGCTGGCGATTGAGCAGTACCCAGGCCGTGGGCGACTGGTCGGGCGAGGCGAGCCGGATACGCTCGAGCGGATCGCGCGCGCCGTCGGCTTCGTCGACAAAATAGGGAAAGCGCACGGTGCCGTCTTCGCGGTCGGCCAGTGCCACATAGAAGTTGGCCGCATACATGATGCGGCCCAGCGCGCAGTGCACGGCCCGTATGAATGCGGTGATGTCGCTGCAGCTGGTCGAGAGTTGCCCGATATCGAGCAACATCGACTGCACCGCTTCCAGCCGGTCAAGACGTTCCATACTTCCCCCTACCTGTTCACAGAATGCATCTGATGATGCGCAGGGGAAATAGTAGCAGCTTGGGGCCGGACGCAGCAGCTTGCCGCACCCGGCTGTGGCTTTTTAGCGCGGTGCGCGGAAGTCGTTCTCGACCCAGGCCTGCGCCGAGCTTGGCGTGAGCTTGAAGGTAGGCGCCACGCGCACGCGCGCCACCTGCTCGCCCATCTCGTCGGTGGCGGCCAGCATCGCGTACGGATCGTCGTCATCCGGGACGATATCGAGCGTCACTTTCAGTTCGCCCTGCTCGGTGAAGATGTACAGGTTCTTGTGCAGGATCGCGTGCATGTGCTGCTCGTGGCGGCGAATGACTTCGGACGCCGTCTTGATCAGCGTGTTGAAGGCATTGGTGTCGAGCGGCTTCGGGTTCTTCTTGTCGCGGCCCATGGTCCAGGGACCGACCAGCGCCGGTTCGGGCTCGCCATCCTTGTACATCGCCACGGCCCAGCCTTCATCGTCGTCGTTCTTGATCACGCGCGCGGTCCAGCCATTGCCCTGCCACAGCCGGGGTTGCTGCACGGGGCCGGTGTCCTCGCTGCCGTCGTCGCTCTCGGGGTCCAGCATCTGGTCGTTCATGGGTCGGTGTCCTCGGCGCTTGCGCGCCCAAAACCACGATCATAGAGGAAACCGGCCCCATGAAAAAGGCCGCACGACGCTGCCGCGGACGATTGGCTGAAATAGTCGATAACTAAGCCGGACAATCGTCGACGATGCGCGGACAGCGCCACGACGGGCCGGGTGGCGGCATGATCGGCGGGCCAACAGGGATCGGGCGCGGATCGCCGTTGGGCGCCGGCGTATCGCGGTTGAACGGCGTGATGATGATGGGCGGAATGGCCGGTGGCGCCGAGGGCGGATCCTTCGGTCCGCCCGATGCATGGGCCACATCGTGGAAGGCATTGGGCACAGCGTACATGGGGTCCCCCTGAAACAGAGCAGGCTGTCAGTATAGGAAACGCTGCCGTGATTACAAGGACGGAATTCGCGGCGATTCTGGTTGACCCGGCCTATGCACATTTCATCCCGTAAATCATGCAGCCTGTCGCACGCGGCTGGCTGCACGCGCGCGCCGCGCATACAGTTCGAGCATGCAAGACCAAACCGCTCAACCCAACCATTCGCGAGGACTGCCATGAAAAAATACGCCCCCTACGTCATCCTGTTCCTGTTTGCCGCCATGCTGTGGAATGTGTTTACCTGGAGCGGCGACATGACGGTCAATCTCGATGGCGACCAGATCGACGGCCCGCTGGGCTTCCTGCTGGCCACGCTGTTCACGGGTGGCGGCATGTTGCTGGCCGTGTTCATCTCGGTGATCACGGTAGCGGTGCTGGCGGTGGTGTTTGCCGGGGTCGGCGTGATCCTGATCGGCTCGCTGGCGATTGGCGCCCTCGTGCTGGCGCTCGCCATGTCGCCGCTGCTGCTGCCGCTGGTGGTTGTCGTGGCGCTCGTGTGGTACGCCATGCGCCGGCCGCGCCCGGTCACGCTGGACAAGGCCGCGGCAGCGTAAAAGCCTAGCGCGCCACGTACTGCGCGTAACCCCGCGCACGCAGGGCGCACGCCGGGCACGTGCCACAGCCGTGACCCCAGGCGTGCGCCTCGCCCCGCTCACCCAGGTAGCAGGTGTGCGTATCGAAGCGGATCAGATCGACCAGCGCTTCGCCACCCTCCTGCTCCGCCAGTTCCCAGGTCTGCGCCTTGTCGATCCACATCAGCGGCGTCTCGACCTTCAGCCGTGTGGCCATGCCGAGGTTGAGCGCCACCTGCAGCGCCTTCATCGTGTCGTCGCGGCAGTCCGGATAGCCCGAGAAATCCGTCTCGCACATCCCGCCCACCAGCACGTTCAGCCCGCGCCGGTACGCCACCGTCGCCGCCACCGTCATGAACATCAGATTGCGGCCCGGCACGAACGTATTCGGCAAACCGTTTTCCTGCATCTCGATCGCGACATTGCTGGTCAATGCGGTGTCGGAAATTTTGGAAATCAAGGACAGGTCGATCATGTGATCGTCGCCCAGGCGCGTGTCCCAGTCGGGATTGAGCGCGCGCAGCTTGGCCAGCACGCCGGGGCGCACGGCCAGCTCGATCGCATGGCGCTGGCCATAATCGAAGCCGATCGTCTCGACCCGCGCATAGCGCTGCAGCGCCCAGGCCAGGCAAGTGGTGGAGTCTTGGCCGCCGCTGAACAGGACGAGCGCGGTGTCGGTGGAGAGGATGGTCATGGTGGTAAAAGGAAGTAAAAGGCAGGGGTCAACCGTCAATTCTGGCACAGATCGCGGGCGCCGTGGCCCATAAAGCGGTGTTTGTCCAGACGCGCGCGCGCAACATTTCACGTCCGCCATCGACTTTGCCAATCAGTTAAGATGCGAACGAGTCACCCAATGGAGCGTCACGTTGTCACGATCGAATCCCCACCTGCGCAAGGGTCCCCGCCAGCGCACACTTCCTCCGCTGCTGCAACGCTCCCTGCTGGGTGTTGGCGCATTCATGTTTGCCACCGCTGTCCATGCGCAAAGCACCACCGGCGTCGATTACACGGTGCGTATCGACGCGCCGCGCGCGCTGGAGGAGTTGCTTGAAGAGAACCTCGACCTGATGCGCTGGCGCGGCAATTCGCGCGTCGACATCGACCAGCTGCAGCGCCTCGTGAAAGAAGCGCCCGCGCAAGCCACCAGCCTGATCGCCACCGAGGGCTACTATTCACCAAAAGTCTCGGTCGGCCTCGATACCAGCGGTGCACGCCCGGTTGCGCGCGTGATCGTCGATCCGGGCCAGCCGGTGCTGGTTGGCGACGTCGACCTGGTGTTGCAGGGCTTCGCCGCTTTTGAAGAAGGCGGCGCGCCGTTCGACGCGGGCGCCCTGCGCAACCGCTGGACGCTGCCGGTGGGCAGCCAGTTCCGCCAGTCCGACTGGGAAGGCGCCAAGAAAGGCCTGGTGCGCGACATCGCGCAGAGCCGCTTCCCGCGCGCGCGCCTGGTCGAAACCAGCGCGACCGTCGACCCGGATTCGCGCCGCGCGCTGCTGCGTGTGGTGATCGATTCGGGCCCCGAGATGCGCTTCGGGAACCTGCGTATCCGCGGTCTGAAGCGCTATCCGGCCGAAGTCATCACCAACCTCAACAAGATCAATCCGGGCGACCAGTACAGCGAAGCCGCGCTGCAGGCGCTGCAATCGCGCGTGCAGGACACCGGTTACTTCGCCAGCGTCGAAGTGAGCGCCGACATGCGCGCCGTGCTCAACGCCGAAATCGCCGACATCAAGGAAGACGCCGACAGCGATGCCGATCCGGCCACGCCCGAGCCGGCGACCGGCCCGACCACGCTGCCGGTCATCGTGCGCGTTACCGAAAACAAGCAAAAGAACGTCGAGGCCGGCGTGGGCTTTTCGACCGACACAGGCGGCCGCGCGCAGTTGAGCTACGACGACCTGAACGTGTTCGGCAAGCGCTTGAAGACTGACCTGATCTACGAACAGAAACGCCAGACCGCCAAGGGCGAACTGTTCTGGCCAACCACGGCCAAGGGTTACAACGACAGCATCAGCGCCGGTGTCGAGCGCGAAGATCTGCGCGGAGAACTGACCACGCTGGCCAGCGTCGCCGCGCGCCGCGCCTGGGGCTCGCCGCTGCTGGAGCAAAGCGTGACGCTCGAAGCGCTGACCGAAGAACGCGAAGTCGAGGGCCTCGAACCCACGCGCACCAAGAGCCTGCCGCTGACCTACAGCATCACCAAGCGCAAACTCGACAGCCTGATCCTGCCGACCAACGGCTATGTGGTCAACGCGCAGCTCGGCGGCGCCGTGCTGCCGATCCTGACGGACGAAAAATTCCTGCGCATGTACCTGCGCGGCATTTACTACAAGCCGCTGGGCCCGGCCGGCACGCTGATCCTGCGCGGCGAAACCGGCGCCGTGGCCTCGAAAGAAAAGCTCGGCGTGCCGAGCACCTTCCTGTTCCGCGCCGGCGGCGACCAGTCGGTGCGCGGCTACGGCTATCAGGAGCTGGGTGTGCAGGAAAACGGCGCGACCGTGGGCGGCCGTTATCTGGCCACCGCCAGCGCCGAATACCAGTACTGGTTCAAGCCGCCCTGGGGCGTGGCCGTGTTCTATGACGTCGGCAATGCCGCCGACAAGTTCGGCGACCTCAATCCCAAGTCGGGCTATGGCGTGGGCGCGCGCTGGCGCAGCCCGGTCGGTCCGATCAATGTCGACCTGGCCTACGGCCACGCGGTGCGCAAGGCGCGCCTGCACTTCTCACTCGGATTCACGTTCTGATGGATACACCTGACAATAACGCTGCAAAGCAACAGGCGCCGGCGCCTGACCAAGCCCAGACAACCCAGCCACGCCGCTGGCCGCGCCGCGTCGCGATCGGCCTCGTTGCCACCGGCGTCATCGTCGGCGGCACGCTCTGGTACCTGGGCCGCGAAACCACCCTGCAAATGATCGCCCAGCGCGTTGCCAGCGCCACCGGCGGCAAACTCACGCTGACGGGCGTGAGCGGCACCTTGTACGGCAAGATGCACATCGAACGCCTGATCTGGCGCACCGACGAGCAGGTCATCACCGCCAACAAGATCGACATCGACTGGTCGCCCGGCCAGGTGCTGTCGGGCGGCATCCTGATCGACCAGCTGTGGGCCGCCAGCGTGCGCATGCAGACGCTCAAGGAAACCGACGAGCCGTCCGTGCTCCCGACCAGCCTGGCGCCGCCATTCCGGATCGAGGTCGACGACGCTCGCCTGGCCAATATGACGATGGTGAATATCGGCGGCGCCGAAACGCGCATCGACAATATCCGCGCGCGCGCCAAGGGCGACAAGCGCAGCTGGGTCGTGCAGAACGCGACGGCGGCCACGCCGTGGGGCCAGGTCGCCGCCAATGCCACCGTTGGCGCGGCCCGTCCCTTTAAAATCGACGCGGCGGGCAGCCTGACGCAATCGCAGGCCAGTGCCGGCGCACGCGCTGCGCAGTTGCAGATCAAGGTCGGCGGCGACATCCAGAATGCCACGCAGATCGACGCCACCGGCACCGCCGGACGCGCCATCGGCGACGCCCACTTCACGCTCGCGCCGTACGCCGAGATCCCGCTACGCGCGCTGCGCATCAATGGCCGCAACGTCGATCCAGGCTTCTTCAACCCTGCCCTGCCCACTGCCGACCTGACCTTCGCGGTCGTCGGCAAGCTGGACGAACAACGCAATATCAGCGGCAGCGTCGACATCACCAACACCGGGCCGGAAGGCACGATCGACCAGCAACGCCTGCCACTGCGCGCCGCGCGCGGCCAACTGGGCGGCAACCTGTCGGCGCTTGCGGTTTCGAACGTGCTGCTCGACTTCGGCGCGGCCGGCAAATTCACCGGCACCGGCGGCGTGCAGCGCACGAAGGACGAAGAAGGCATCGGTACCGCGCGCTTTGCGCTGCACACCGACCGCTTCAACCTCAAGGAAATCCACTCGGCCATGAAGCCGACGGCGATCAAGGGTGATATCGCGGTCATCAACGAAGCGACGCGCCAGACGTTGGAGGCGAACCTGATCGATGCCGGCCTGCGCCTGACGGCGCTGGCCACACTGGAAGACAATGTGGCCACGCTGCGTGAAGCGACGCTGCGCGCCAAACGCGGCAGCGTCACGGCCAGCGGCACCATGAACCTCGAAGGCGACCAGGCGTTCAAGGCCACGGCCAATGCCAGCCGCTTCGATCCATCCGAATTCGGCGACCTGCCCGCAGCCGACATCAACGCCACGGTCAACGCCGCCGGCGTCCTCACGCCCGAATGGAAGGTCGACGCCGACTTCGCCGTGCGCCAGAGCCGCCTGATGAACCAGCCGCTCAGCGGCAAGGGCAAACTCACGGCCGACGCCAAGCGCATCGCCGGCATCGACGCCAACCTGGCGCTGGGCCAGAACACGGTCGACCTGAAAGGCGCGTTCGGCGGCGCGGGCGATCGCCTGCAATGGCGCCTGGATGGCCGCCAGCTCGCCGCCGTGCGCGCCGACCTGTATGGCGCGGTGGTGGCCAACGGCGTCGTCACCGGCACCATGACTGCGCCGCGCACGACGTTCGACGTCAACGCGCGCAACCTGGGCTGGGTCGACGCCCAGCGCAAGAACAACAGCGGCGTCGTGCGCGCCAAGGGCGAAGCCTGGCTGGGCGGCCCCGAGGATGCACGTGTGGTCGAAGTCAAGGCCACCGGCGCGACCGAACGCTTCAACCCGGCCGCCTTCGGCTCACCGCTGGCCGGCAATATCAATTCGACCTTTACCGGCAGCGGCCGCGCCGGCACCGACTGGCGCGGCGCGCTCGACCTCAAGGTGGTCGATTCGACGCTGGCCAATTCGCCGTTCTGGGGCCATGCGCGCCTGGCGGCCGACCGCCGCCACGTATCCGACGCCAACGTCGATCTGCACGTGGGTCCGAACGTCATCGCCGCCACCGGCAGCTTTGGCGCCGCGCGCGATGCGCTCAACTGGCGCATCGATGCGCCGCAGCTGGCCGCGTTCGGTCCCGAGTACGGCGGCGTACTGCGCGGCTCGGGCGTCCTGTCCGGCACGGCCGACACGCCATCCCTCACGGCGACCATCGCGGGCCAGAACCTGCGCGCCATGGGCACGCACACGGTGCGCTCGCTCAAAGCCAGCGCCAACCTCGGTTCCGGCCGCGGCGCGAGCGATCCACTGGTGACCGATGTCGAGGTGCTCGACTACGTCAACGGCGACACGCGCGTGGCATCCGTACGCCTGAAAACCGACGGCACGCGCGGCGCGCACACGCTGCGCCTGTCGGCATTGGGCGATGCGTTCGATGCCAATGCCGAACTGCGTGGCGCCTTCTCGAAAGATACCTGGAGCGGCACGCTGGCTGCGCTGCAGAACCGTGGCCGCTATGCGATGAACCTGCAAAAGCCGGTGCCATTGACCGTCAGCGGCGCACCGGGCGGCGGTTTCGCCGGCCTGGCCAGCCCCGAACGCATCGCCTTCAATGGCGCCGTGATCGCCCTGCCAAACGGCAGCATCACGGTCGACGCGCTGACCAAGGATGGCCCGCGCTGGGCCAGCCGCGGCCATGCCGACAATGTGCCGCTGACGTACCTGGCGCAGTTCTCCCCGAGCCTGGCCGACAACGCGCGCGGCGACCTGACGCTGGGCGCGGCCTGGTCGGTCGACATGCGCGCGCCGCAGGCACAAGGCGCTGCGCCTTCGCTGGCCGGCAATGTACGCGTGTTCCGTGAAAAGGGCGACGCCATTGTCGGTGGCGACACGCCCGTGGCGCTCGGACTGCGCCAGCTGGAGGCGCGTGCCGAAGTGGTCGGCAGCAGCTTGCGCGTGAACCTGGATCTGGACGGCGCCCGCACCGGCGTGGCCAAGATCGACGCCAATGCGCAGATGATCAACGGCCGGCTCGAGAGCGACAGCCCGCTGCGCATGACGGCCAATGCCAATATCCCGTCGATCGCCTGGCTCGCGGCGCTGGCCGGCCAGCCGGGCCTCGAACTCGACGGCGCGCTGCGCGTGGCGATGACGGGTGGCGGCACGATCGGTAAACCCAGCCTAAACGGCAATCTCGACGGCGACAAGCTGGGTGTGCGCTGGGCCGAACAGGGCGTGAACCTGCGCAATGGCGAACTGCGCGCGCTGCTTGGCGGCGACCAGCTGCGCATCGAGAAGCTGTCGTTCCAGGGCCGCCAGGGCGGCGCCGCCGCCAGCGGCTACGTGCGCTTCGCAGATGGCGCACCGACGATGGACATTCGTCTCAACATGGACAGGCTCGAGGCCCTGTCGCGCCCGGACCGTACCGTGATCCTGAGCGGCCAGGCGTCGCTGGTGCGTGACGCCAGCCGCTTCGCACTGGAAGGCAAATTCCGCGCCGACCGCGCCCTGATCGAATTCGCGCCGCAAGGCACGCCGACGATCTCGGACGACGTCATCGTGCTGGGTCGCGCCACCACCAAGCCGACGCCGAAGACCAATGAAAAGGAAGTGCCGCTGACGGTGGACCTGGCGGCCGACCTGGGCGACGACTTCCACATCCGCGCGATGGGCATCGACGCCTACCTGGCCGGCACCGCGCGCGTGCGCATGACGGGCAGCGGCCAGCCGCGCATCAACGGCACCATCCGCGCGCTGAACGGCACCTACGCCGCGTATGGCCAGAACCTGTCGATCGAACGCGCCGTGATGACCTTCAGCGGCCCGTACGACAACCCGTCGCTCGACATCCTCGCGGTGCGCAAGCGCCCCGAGGGCGAACAGCTGTCCGAGACCAACGTCGAAGCCGGCGTGCAGGTGCGCGGCACGGCGCAATCGCCGACGGCGCGGCTGGTGTCGACGCCGAACGTGTCCGACAGCGACAAGCTGTCGTGGCTCGTGCTGGGTCAGGGCATGGAAGCGGCCAGCGGCGACCAGAAAGGCGTGCTGACTGCAGCTGCCAGCGCCCTGCTGGGCGGCAGTGGCGGCACCGGTGGCATCCAGTCGAAGATCGCCAACTCGCTGGGCGTGGATGAACTGGGCCTGAAACAGGGCGCCGGCGGCGGCAGCGGTTCGGGGCTGGAAAGCACCGTGGTCACGGTCGGCAAGCGCATCTCGCAGCGCGCTTACCTGAGTTTCGAGCAAGGCACCAGCACTGCATCGAGTCTCGTGCGCCTGCGCTACAAGCTCACGCCGCGTATCTCGCTGCAGTTCCAGACCGGGACCAACAGCGCGCTCGATATCCTCTATTCGTGGGCGTTCGATTAAGCTGGTCTAGACAGCGGCGGGCAACCCTGCCCGCTGCTGTCCCACGGCGCCCGCCATGCGTGCCAGGCGGCCCAGCAGCACCCCGTTGAACACACCGAACACCAGGCAGATCGTCGCGGCCACCGCCAGCTGCTGCGCCAGCTGCGGCTGGATCACCAGCACCACCGACGTGATGTACTTGGTCAGAAAGATGGCCAGCATCAGCATCAAAGGCATCGCACTGCCGCGCACCAGCACCCGGTCGGGCGCCGTGCCTGCCGCGATGCGCGTGCGGCCGAAGCGCCAGGCCAGCAGCGCCGATGCCGCACAGCCAGTGCCCCAGGCGGCGACCAGCACCATTCCCATGTCGAACTTGAGCGCCATATCGTTCAGCGACAATCCCAGCATCACCAGCGGCAGGATCAGCATCCGGCGCAGCGTCAGTTCGCGATCGCGCATCTCGGCGACGCCGCGCCAGAGCAGAAACGCGAGGATGGCCCAGACATACAGGGGCGTGTGGGTCAGGATCTGGATCAGCATGGCGGGCTCCGTAACAGGTAGAAGATGCATGCATTGTGCGGACGCGCCGGGCGCCGCGGCATCCCGTGCGACGAAGTGGCGCCCGGGCGGCGCGAACCGCCAGCCGCGCGGCGCGAACTTTGCGCTGGCCGGGTAGAATCTGCCCATGGCAAGCAAACATCCCATCTTCCCCGGCCCACGCACCGCACGCGGCGCGGTACTCGCCGTCCTGTTGTCGAACGCCGACCAGGCCGGCAGCGAACCGCTGCGCGGACGCGTGACGCTGGCCGCCATCGTGCGCGCGCTGAAACGCAAGTACCACTGGCCGATCGAGACCACCAGCTTCCCGTCCAACGATATCGACGGGCGCGCCACCTGGGCCACCGTCTACAGCCTGCCGCAGGGCGTCATCGATACGGCGCTGGCTGGCAAGGGCAGCGACTGGTTGCGCAGCACCCGCAGCGGCGGCGAGGCCGATCAGGTCTGAGCCCGCATGGCCCGCGACAACATCAACGATATCCTCGTCTTCATCGCCGTTGCGCGCGAGCGCAGCTTCACGCGCGCCGCCGCCAAGCTGGGCATGAGTCAATCGGCGCTCAGCCACATCGTGCGCGGGCTCGAAGAGCGCCTGGGTGTGCGCCTGCTCACGCGCACGACGCGCAGCGTCTCGCCCACCGAGGCGGGCGAGCGCCTGCTGCAGAACGTGGGGCCGCGGCTGGAAGAAATCGATGCCGAGATCACGGCCATCACCGACCTGGGCGACAAGCCCGCCGGCACCGTGCGCATCACGGCGATTGACCACGTGATCGACACGGTGCTATGGCCACGCATCGCGCCGCTGCTGCCGCAGTATCCCGAGCTGCACATCGAAATCAGCTCGGACTACCGCCTGGTGGACATCGCAGCCGAACGCTTCGACATCGGCGTGCGCCATGGCGATCAGGTAGAAAAGGACATGATCGCCGTGCGCCTGACGGCCGACGTGCCGATGCGGATCGTGGGCGCGCCTGCCTACTTCGCGCGCCAGCCAGCGCCAGCCTCGTTGCAGGATCTCATGACGCACAACTGCATCAACCTGCGGCTGGCCAGCAGCGGCGGGCTGTATGCGTGGGAATTGCTGCATGACGGCCAGCCGATCGAGGCGCGCGTGCGCGGCCAGGCGGTGTTTACCAACGTCCATCACATGCTGGCTGCGGCGCTCGACGGCGTGGGCGTGACCTTCCTGCCCGAGAGCCTGGTCGCGCCGCATGTAGAGGCCGGGCGCCTGGTCAGCGTGATGGAAGACTGGTGTCCCAGCTTTCCCGGCCTGCACGCCTACTACCCGAGCCGGCGCCATTCATCGCGCGCACTGGGCCTCGTGATCGACGCGCTGCGTTATACGGGTTGATCGACGCGGCCGGTGCGCGCCGCCAGTAATGCCAGCAAGCTGGCCGCGACCAGCACGGCGGCACTGAACCCGAACGTGGCGCCATGGCCGCTGGCATCGAACAGCAGGCCGCCACCGGTGGCGCCCAGCATGATCGCCAGCTGCACCACCGCCACCATCAGGCCGCCGCCAGCTTCGGCATCGCGCGGCAGCGTACGCGCCAGCCAGGTCCACCAGCCCACCGGCGCCGCCGTCGCCACCAGTCCCCAGATGGCCAGCAGCACCGTCGTTGCCGCCACTGACTGGCCGACGATGAGCAGTCCCGCTGCGATCGCCGCCATGATGAGCGGGATCGCGATCAGGACCGGATACATGCGTGCCTTGAGCACGGACCCGATCAGCGTGGTGCCGATGAAGCCGGCCACACCCAGCACCAGCAGTATCAGCGACAGCGTCGACACATCGACGCGGGTCACGGTTTCAAGGAACGGCCGCAAATAGGTGAACAGCGCGAACTGCCCCATGAAGAACAGGCTCGCCGCCGCCATGCCCAGGCAGACTGCGGGACGCTTGAGCAATGCGAACATGCTGGCTGGTGCCTGCCGGTTCTCGGGGCGCAGCGCCGGAAGGCTGAACCAGAGCCAGGCCAGGGCCACCGTCGCCACCGGCACCAGGCAAAAGAAGGCGCCGCGCCAGCCGATCACCCCGCCCAGGTAACTGCCCGCCGGCGCCGCGATCACCGTGGCCAGCGCATTGCCGCCATTGAGGATCGCCAGCGCGCGCGGCACGTCGGCCGTGGGCACCAGGCGCATCGCGGTGGCCGCCGACATCGACCAGAAGCCGCCGATGGCCACGCCGATCAGCGCGCGGCCGACCATGAACAGCGGATAGTTCGGCGCAAACGCGGCCACGGTACCCGAGGCGATCATCAGGCCGGTCAGCGCCAGCAGCAGCGTCTTGCGGTCGAGCCGCCCCACGACCGACGTCAGGCACAGACTGGTCAGGAGCGCGAATGCACCGGAAATGGCGATCGACTGCCCGGCCTGGCCTTCGGTGATGCGCAGGTCGGCCGCCAGTGGCGTGAGCAGGCTGACCGGCATGAATTCGGACGCGACGAGGGCAAAGGCGGCAAGCGACATCGCCAGCACGGCGCCCCATGCCGCGGGCCCGGCCGGCTTGCTGTCGCAAGCGACGGAAATAGTAGGATTCATAGCAAAGACAAGAGGTGAAAACAAACGCTCCTCCTGCACCGGGGGCGCAGGAGGAGCGGAGAAGCAGCCCGCCAGGGGCTGAAGGGAACTTACGCGGCCAGCGTGGCGCTGTCGATCACGAAGCGGTACTTGACGTCACCCTTGAGCATGCGCTCGTAGGCGCCGTTGATCTCGTCGGCGCGGATCATTTCGATGTCCGACACGATGCCGTGTTCGGCGCAGAAATCGAGCATCTCCTGGGTTTCAGGGATCCCGCCGATCATCGAACCGGCGATCGCGCGGCGCTTCATGATCAGGTTGAACACCTGCGGCGAAGGGTGCGGCGAATCCGGCGCACCGACCAGCACCATGGTGCCGTCGCGCTTGAGGATCTGCAGGAACGCGTCCAGGTCGTGCGGCGCGGCCACCGTGTTGATGATCAGGTCGAGCGTCTTGGCCTGCGCCGCCATGGCGTCGGCATCCTTCGAGATCACGACTTCATCGGCGCCCAGCGCCAGCGCATCGTCACGTTTGGATGCCGACGTCGTGAAGGCCACCACATGCGCGCCCATGGCGTGGGCCAGCTTGATGCCCATGTGGCCCAGGCCACCGATGCCGACGATGCCGACCTTCTTGCCGGGACCGGCGTTCCAGTGCCGCAGCGGCGACCAGACGGTGATGCCGGCGCACAGCAGCGGCGCCACGGCGGCCAGCTGCTCTTGCGGGTGCGTCACGCGCAGCACGAAGCGCTCGTGCACGACGATCTGCTCGGAGTAGCCGCCCAGTGTGTGACCCGGTGCATCCGGGGTTGGCCCGTTATAGGTGCCGACCATGTTGTCGCAATAGTTTTCGAGGCCTTCGCCGCAATCGGCGCACGCCTTGCACGAGTCGACCATGCAGCCGACGCCGACCAGGTCACCGACCTTGTGCTGCGTGACGTGGGCGCCGATGGCCGAGACGCGGCCAACGATCTCGTGGCCTGGTACGCAGGGAAACTGCGAGCCGGCCCATTCGCCGCGCACGGTGTGCAGATCGGAGTGGCAGACGCCGCAGAAGTCGATCGCGATCTGCACGTCGTGCGCGCCAGGTGCGCGGCGCGTGATGTCCATCGATTCGAGGGCTTGGTCGGGCGCGTAGGCGCCATAGGCTTTGACAGTCATGGGAATCCTTGTGGTGGTCTTGCTTGTTTACTTGAACTAGCGGGATGGCCGCAGGGTCGCAGGGTCGCGCAAAGGCGCGGCGACACTGGGTGAATCTACCAGCAACCACTATAGCCCTGCTGGCGCGCGAGAGTAAGGCCGATTCGCTCATGGGGGATATGACGCTCTCTCATGAATGGACCGGCCGGCCAGGCACGGCGGCTTGCGCCATAGCATCGACGCCGGTGGCACAATAGGCTCGGGAGAACCTCGCATCACACCAGGCCGATGCGTAACCCCGGTCGCATTCCATGGAGCGCAGGCGCATTGACACCATCCAACGACAATCCGGCCCTCGATTTTCTGCGCTTGTCCAGCAAGCGCAGGCCCGTGGTGCGCTTCGTGGTCGCCGCGACGGTATTGGCCTGCATCCTGCTTGTGGCCTTTGCCGCGTGGTTCATCGAGACGACGCGCCAGGCGCAGATCGCGCAGACCACGGTGGCGATCAGCAACGTCGCGCGCATGGTCGGAGCCCAGGTCGAATCGGCCATGAAGACCACAAGCATGGCGCTGGCCAATGTCGCCGAGCGCGTCGAACACGATGGCACAAGCCCCTCAGCGCTGGCGCGGCTGCAAGCGCACCTGGTCGACCTGACCCACACGACGCCCGAGCTGCACGGCATCTTCATGTATGGGGAAGATGGCGCGTGGCTGGCTACGTCGCTGGACCAGCCGGTCATGGCCAACAACGCAGACCGCGCGTATTTTCAGTACCACCGCGAGCATCCGGGGCGCGCCATCCACGTGGCCCATCCAGTACGCAGCCGCTCGAGCAACATCTGGGTATTGCCGGTGTCGCGCCGCATCGACCATGCCGACGGCAGCTTTGCCGGCGTCGTGCTGGTCACGCTGAAGGTGAACTTCTTCGAGCAAATCTACGATGACCTCGATGTCGGCCGCACCGGCACGGTGCTGCTGGCGCTGGATGACGGCACGGTGGTCTACCGGCGCCCGTTCGACGAAAAGATCATCGGCACCAACCTGTCGCATGGGGTAGTGTTCGAGGCGATCCGCAACCAGTCGGCCGGCGCCGAGTTCCTGACCGCCACGGTCGACAGGATCGAACGGCTGTACAGCTATCGCCGGCTCGACCGTTTTCCATTCGTGATCGCTGTCGGCCAGACCAAGGACGAACTGCTGGGCGACTGGAAGCGCTCGAGCCTTCTGATCGGCGCGGTCACGCTACTGATCGCTGCGCTGTTCACGCTGTTCGGGCGCAAGCTGGTGCGGCAGATCGCAATCCGCGACCGGCTCGACCAGACCCTGCGCGCCTATTCCGAAGACCTGCAGCGCGATAACCAGGGGCTGCACGAACTGGCGCACACCGACAAGCTCACGCAACTGGCCAACCGGCGCCGCTTCGACGACATGCTGGACCACGAATGGCGCCGCGCGCAGCGCAGCAATGCGCCGCTGGCGCTGATCCTGCTCGACATCGACTACTTCAAGAAGTACAACGACCATTACGGCCATCCGGCCGGTGATGCCTGCCTGCAGGGCGTGGGTGGCGTGCTGGCTGCCAGCCTGAACCGCACCGGCGACCTGCCCGCCCGTTACGGCGGCGAAGAATTCGCCATCATCCTGCCGGCGACCGATCTGCAGGGTGCGCTGGCCGTTGCCGAACGCATGCGCCAGGACATCCTCGGCCTGCGCATCGCGCACGTGGAATCGCCCTTCGAGACCATTACGGCCAGCCTGGGCGTGGCCTCCTTCGAGCCTGGCGGCAAGGAGTCCTTGAGCACCGCCGACCTGGTCGTGCGCGCGGACATGCAGCTCTACCAGGCCAAGGCCGCGGGCCGCAACCGGGTGTCCGGCGCGGCCTTCAGCGCCACCGGCGCCGATTCAGGCAAGGGCCAGGCGGCGCAATGAGGCGTCGATGTCGTGCAGGCTGTCGACTTCGCAGGTGGGAATGGCGAGCGATTCGTTGGCCATGCGACCCGGATTGAACCAGACGCTGTCGATGCCGAAGCGGTTGGCACCGAGGATGTCGGCGTCCAGGCGGTCGCCCACGATCACCGTATCGGGCTTGGTGAAGGTGCGCGCCATCTTGCTGGTGTACTCGAAGAAGCGGCTGTCCGGCTTGGCGAAGCCGCAGGCTTCGGACGTCGCCACGAACGACAGCGACGGGGCCAGCCCCGAACTGGCAATGCGCCGGTGCTGGATCGCGTGCGCGCCATTGGTGATGATGCCCACTTCGCCGATGGCGGCCAGCGTTTCGCACACCTCTACGGCGCCATCGACCAGCACGACGGTATCGGCCAGGGATTCACTGTACACATCGCTGGCGACGTGCGGATCGAGGTCGATCCCGTTGTCGGCGAAGGTCTTGCGAAAGCGTTCGATGCGCAGGAAATCCTTCGACACGGCGCCCTGTTCGAAGAGACGCCACAGCGCGACATTGGTCATCTGGTACTGCGCGAACAGGACGTCCAGGCCGTCACGCAGATCGAGGTGCGCCATCGTGCGCTGGAAGGAAGCTTGTTCGGAAGCCCGGAAATCGAGCAGGGTGTCGTCGAGGTCAAACAGGAAAAGTCGGTATTTCATTGCGTCCAACAGTAAAGCGGCAATGCTCCATGGTAGCACCCGCCGCCAACCTGCGTCAGCTGGGGTTCGGATCGGGCACCGGCTCGTCATCGTGCGGCAGATGGCCCGGTTGGTGGTGCGGATGCGGATGCGGCGCCTCGAACGGATCGGGCATCGGATCGTCGACGGGCGCAGGATCCGGCGCGCGATGGGCGTGGATGGAATACGGCGGCGCTGATTGCGCGGTATGGCCTGCTTGCATGATGCGGTCCTCCTCGATTGGCTGATTGGGCCACCTTAGCATGCGCTCCTGCGGCGCGGCGCGCGCCGGCAGTGGGCTACAATGCGGTCTTTCCGAACACCGCCTGCTGACCGTCCCCATGGAACTTTCGATCACCACCCTGGCCCTGCTCGTCCTGACTCCGCTGCTGGTCTGGCGCATCTACGCGCGCATCAAGAAGCAGATGCTGCGCCAGCGCTCGATCTACCAGCGCCATTACACGGGCATCCTGGTATTCGGCGCGATGATCCTGGTGCCGGCGGCGCAGCTATTCGCCAGCCCGTACAACCTGGCGGCGCTGCTGGTGGGCGCCGCCGGCGGCATCGGCTACGGCGTGTGGGGCCTGAAGCTGTCGCGCTTCGAGGACACGCCCGAGGGTTACTTCTTCACGCCGAACGCCCGTCTGGGCCTGGTGATGGCAATGATTCTGGTGGCGCGCATCCTGTACATCGGCGTCGAGATCTACGCCAACCAGGGCAAGGGCTTGCCCACGCCCCAGCTGAGCGACAGCCCGCTGACCATGCTGTGCGTGGGTCTGACCAGCGGCTACTTCGCCTGTTATTCGGCCGGGCTGCTGCGCTGGCGGCGGCGGGCCAGGCGCGAGAGTCAGCTGTAGACGCAGCTGTAGACGCGTACTAGTTCAGGCGCCTGTCACGCTCGGTCTTCTGGGCCAGCGCCAGTGCGGCGTCGAAGTCGGCGTCGTTCACCGCGCACGTTTCATCACACGCCCCGATATCCTCGGCAATACGGAACCCTTCGCCCAGGCTGCTGGCATTGGTTCGGCCACCATGGCCGCGTGCAGCGCTGCGCAACACCGTCCGCGCCGACGCATAGCTGCCGCCGCGCGTGATGAAATATTCATTCTCTTTCTCACAAGCGCCACGCCAGACCGTGCCGTCCGCCGGCGCGCCCTGGTAATCCGGGTGTTCGCAGTCGGCCACCCATTCCGCCACATTGCCGATCATGTCGTACAGGCCGAAGGCATTGGCCGGATACATGCCGACCACCGTCGTCAAGGCAGCGCCGTCGTCGCAATCGGTCGCCAACATGTCCAGGCCATAGTCCTGCTTGAGCGCGGCCTTGAAGCGCCGGTCTTTCATGTTCGCATACGCGCACAGGCCGTCGGCATCGTCGCCGGACGGGTAACGCGTGGTCGTCCCGGCACGCGCGGCGTACTCCCATTCCGCTTCGCTCGGCAGGCGAAAGCGCCGCCCGGTCTGACCCGAGAGCCAGGCGGCATACGCATTCGCATCGTCCCAGGTCACGCACAGCACCGGGTGGAACTCGCCCGGCGCATGGGCAGGCGTATCCCACTTGACGTCCTTGCGGGCCATGCCGTCGGCGCGGTCGAACTGCCAGCACGCGTCCTGCGTCCGGTAACCGGTCGCCGCGACAAACTGACGGAACTGGCCAACCGTGGTCTCGTAACGGGCCAGGCGGAACGACTGGATGCGCACCAGGTGCGGCGGCTGTTCGGCCGGATTGTGGCTGCCGTCGCCGATGCGCGGTTCGGTGCTGCCCATCGTGAACTGGCCGGTCGGAACCGTGGCCATCGGGGGCGCGGAAACAGGCTTGGCGGGGGCTGCTGCGGCATCGGCGGCAGCGATCGCGCACAGCAGGGACAGGGAAACGATCAGGGTTTTCATCAGGGGCTCCTCGTGGTCAATGGCGCCAGAGTGCCAGCACGAGGGTGCCCGCGCAGCCGCATCGCGACGGATCGACAATGCGGCCGACGAGTGGCAAGCAGGCCGCTACATCGCCTGGAACAAGGCCACGTAGGCGCGGCTCACCGGCAGCTCGGCCGCATGGCCCCGCATGCACAGGAACAGGCGGCTGGCCTCGTCGCGCCGGGTACCAACGAGATGGGCCAGGTTGACGATGGTGGCGCGGTGCACTTGCCGGAAATGCGCCGGATCCAGGCGCGAAGCCAGTTCGGCGATCGGTGTCCGGATCAGGTATTCATCGCCTGCCGTGCGCACGACCGTGTATTTGTCATCGGCCTGGAAGAACAGCACATCGCCCACCGGCACGTTGTGGACCAACCCGCCCTTGGCAGCGCGCACATAGTGCAGGCGCTCACCCTCCCCCGTGTTCGTGCGCATCAACTGTTCCAGCACGCTCGCCAGCGCGGTGGTCTCGGGCATCGGCGGTGCCTGCAACATTGTCCGAACGCGCGCGAGCGTGCGTTGCAGGCGTTCGAGGCGCAGGGGCTTGAGCAGGTAGTCCAGCGCCGCGTGCTCGAACGCCTCGAGCGCGTGCTCGTCGTGCGCGGTAATGAAGATCACGCGCGTGGCGCCCTCGATCCCCTGCGCGACTTCAAGACCGGACAGGCCCGGCATCTGGATGTCGAGAAACGCCAGATCCGGCATGAACCTGGCGATGGCGGCGGCGGCATCGATGCCGTCTTCTGCCACGTGGACGATCTCGAGTTCCGGCCAGAGCTGTTGCAAACTTGTGGCCAGGTGGCGGGCCAGGTGTGGTTCGTCGTCGGCGATCAGGGCGGTGGTCATGGTGTGGAATGATACGGCAGGTCGAGCGTTGCTCTGGTGCCACCGCTGTCGGCGCTGGCCTCGAGCGCGAGCGAGGCACCCTCGCCGTAGCGATGGTGCAGGCGCGCGCGGATATTCTCCAACGCCATACCGGCGCCCGTGCGCGCACAGCGTGATGGAACCTCCAGGCCCAGGCCATCGTCCACCACGCGGATCACGAGCCGGCCCTGTTCGACGCGCGCATCGATACGCACGCTGCCGCCGCCAACCTTCGGTTCCAGGCCATGCCGGATCGCGTTCTCGACCAGGGGTTGCAGCAGCAACGACGGCATGCGCGCGGCGCGTGCCTCGATGCTGGCATCGACCGTGAACACAAGCCGCTGCCCCATCCGGATGTGCAGCAGGCGAAGGTACGTCGTCACCATCGCCAGTTCGGCATCCAACGTGGCGTCCGGTCCGCGCAACTGCGACAGGCTCGAACGCAGGTGGTCGGAAAACGCTTCGAGCATCTCACGTCCGCGCGCCGGATCGTACGCCAGCAGCGACTCGATCGTGGCCAGGGTGTTGAACAAGAAATGCGGCTCTATCTGCCCATGCAGCAGGCGCAACTGCGCTTCGGCCGCCTGCGCCTGCAGGGCATGGCGCTGCAGGCGCAGACGCCAGAAGATGCCATGCACGACAGCCAGGAACGGCAAGAATTGCAAAAAACGGATCTGGCGCCGCAGCACCGACCCACCGGACAATTCGCTGCCCGGGTAGACCATCGCCAGCGCACCGCTGCCGACCAGGTTGCCGGCCATGATACCGACGACCAGCATGGCGCCGACCGCCACGGCCGCGCGCCAGTCGCGCACCGGCGAGAGCGCGGCCAGGCGTTCTGCGGACAGCAGCCACTCGACGGCGCGCACCAGCGCCAGCATCGTCCAGGCGATCGACTGGAACAACAGGAACACGCCAATCACCAGACGCCGCATGAAATCGGGATCGCGCGTCTCGATGGTCAGCATGTCGGTCAGGCCGAGCAGACCCAGTGCCGCCCATGCCAGCGTGGCCAAGCCGCTGGCGATCGCCGGACGCATCCACCATGGCCCGGGGTGGTGCTTGCGCAGGGTCCAGAATGCGTGCCAGGCCGGCTTGATGGATGTGGTGATGTGCATGATGCGCGATCGTAACGTGAGCGTCCCCTTGGCCGTACCAATTCGTGGTGCAAACAGGCATAAAAAAAGGGAGCCGGTACCGGATCCCTTTTTGCATCAAGCCGCCTTCGCGTCTTCCTTCCGGCGCTGCAGCACGAAGATCGGCTGCGCCCACTGCTGGTCCTTCTTCTTCTTGCTCGTGATGAGCGTCAGTTCCGACGGGTCGTAGACGTCCGTATTGTGCGTCAGCGGGGTCGTCATCAGGTACTGGGCGTCGGTGTTCTTCAAAAACTCGCCGACCAGCTGGATGTTGCGGATATCCAGGTGGGCAAACGGTTCATCGATGAACACGAAGCCGCCCGAACCTTCTTCGGACTTGAGCAGGCCAATCAGCAGCACCAGCGACTTCATGACCTGCTGGCCGCCCGACGCTTCGCCGTCGTTCATCCCGATCTGGTCCTTGCCGTCGAACTTGAAGCGCACATGCAGGCCGGCCTGCGACAGTTGCACGTCATCGTTCTCGAGCCGCACCGGGTCGGCCTGCACGTCGATCCCGGCCAGGCCACCCAGTTCGCGGATGTTCTTGGTATAGGTCTTGATCGTGTAGCGCAGGCGCTCGATGTAGGCGCCGCGCGCATTGCCGGTCGCTTCGATCGCGCGGTTGTTCTGGTAACGGCGCTCCTCGGTCTCCGTCTGGCGGCTTTCGAGCTGGTCGTGCAGGCGCGCATACTGGTCGACCACGGTCGGATCGAGTTCCCAGTCGTCGCGCGCCAGCGACCCTTCAAGGGATCCCAGGCGCAGATTGACCTGGTGCGCATTCTGGTGCTTGGCCACCAGGTCGCCGCGCCAGTTCGGATTCTTCCACGCGCCCGGCACGGCGCGCCAGCTGCGGCGCAATTCCAGCAAGGCTTTCGCATGTTCGGTGCGCTGGTCGATCTGGCGGCGATGGTTCAGGCGCATGCCCGCCTCGGCTTCCGACAGCGCCATGCGCGCGTTCTGCCACACGGTGTCGGCGCGGGTGCGCGCGACGGTCGCGTTCTTGCTCAGCGTTTGCAGCTCGCCCAGACGCGCGCCCACTTCCATCCGCTCGGCCTTGAGCGGCGCCAGTGCGCGCGCGGCTTCCTCGAATTCTTCCTGACGCGCCGACAGTTCCTTGGCCGCATCCACGCCGGCGATGCGCGCCTTCAGGCCGCCCACTTCGGCGGCCAGCTTCGAGATCGCCAGCGTCAGCGCGTCTTCTTTCTGTTCCAGCGCCGGCAGCGATTTCTGGATCGCTTCCAGGCGCTGCGTCTTGCCGGCCGCGCCGAAGCGGTAGCGCGATGCTTCGACGAACAGCGAGCGGCCACCGCGGCGTTCGCGGTGGTAGGCGTCCGGCGTGATCCACTCGTCCGAGCGGCTCTTGAAGCCGTCGTCGACCGAATCGACGCGCACGATGCGTTCCAGCTGGTCGATCAACCAGCCTGGCGCCTTGCCCGAAAAGCTCACCACCGACAGCAGGCTGTCATCCTTGACGACCGGCGCCGTCACGCAATCGGGCACGATGAAGTGGCGGTAGCGCTCCTTCTCGGCCAGACGGTAGGCGTTGGCCGCATCCGATGCTTTTTCGAGCAGCACGACCGAGGCGTAACCACCGAGCACACCTTCGACCGCGCCCTGCCATTTCGGATCGGTCACTTCGACGATGTCCGACAGCATGGCGTGCGCGATGCCTTCGTCGCGCAGCGCGCGTCGCATCAGGCGCTGCGCTTCGGGTTCCGGCATCGCGCTCTTGCCCTGCAACTGGGAGATCGTCGCCAGCTCGCCCGCGATCTTGGTCGACACGGCTTCGCGCGCGCTCTTCTGGCGCGCCAGCTCGGCTTCTTTCTCGCCCAGCTGCTTGCCCACTTCGGCGATGTCGGCGCCGGCATCGGCCGACAGCTTTTGCAGGCGGTCGCGCTGTTCCAGCAGGCTTTCCAGCGGCTTCAGGCGCGTGTTCACTTCGGTCAGGCGGCGGGCCAGTTCGCCGCCCTCCTGCTCCAGCTGCGTTTCCTGCTTTTGCGCTTCGGTCAGCGCGCGCTGCTGGCTGGCCAGCTGGCTGCGTTTCTCGGCCAGTTGACCGTCGGCCTGCACCAAAGGCTTCTTCGCTTCACGCAGCGTGCGCGAGACCAGCAGCGCTTTCTCGCGCGCTTCGTGGTACTGCAGCGCCGGCAGCACTTCTTCGTGCAGCTCGCGCTTTTCTGCGTGCAGGTCGGACCACTGATGGTGGTTGGCCACACGCAGGCGCAAGCCTTCGAGATTGGTGCGCGAGGCTTCCAGCTCGGCCTCGAAGCGCTTGAGCTCTGTCTCAGTATCGCGCTGGTGGCGCTTGGCTTCGTCGTACGCATCCAGCACTTCCTTGTCGCCGAAGACCTGGAACACCAGGTCGAGCAACTGGCGCGGCGCGTATTCGCACAGCTTGTCGGTCTCGCCCTGCTCGAGCGCCAGCACTTTCGACATCGCCGGCGACAGGCCGGCCGACGCCAGGCGCTTGCGGTAGTTTTCCACGCCCAGCCAGTCGGTCGCTTCGGTCACTTCCTCGATCTCGACGTTCCCGGGACGCATCAGGTACTGCCGCTTCCAGTCGCCGCCGTTCTTCTGCACCTGGCAAAAGAGCGTCACTTCATCGTCGGCGAAAAAGCCCGAGTGACGAAACGGCCGGTTTGACAACTGGCGGCCTACCGGCTTGTTGTCGACGACGGCGCGCAGCCAGGCACTTTGCTGGCCCGAGTGGCGCGCATAGTGTTTGTACGTGCGGCCCATCGAGCAATCGAGCCCGAACAGCGTGCGCATCGCATCGAGCAGCGTGGTCTTGCCCGAGCCGTTCTGGCCGGCGATCGTGATGATCTTGGCGTCGAGCGGGATGTTCTTGATCCGCTGCCAGTAATCCCAGTGGACCAGTTCGAGTGATTTAATGTGGAACATCGGCTATCTCAATTCGGGGTGTCAGGGACATCAAGGGCGCCGTCGGGCGCCAGGACATCGTTGGCGGCGTCGGCATCGATCGGGGCCACGCGGCGCGGGGCAGCAGCCAGCGGGGCGCGCTTGAACACTTCGGACAGCGCGCCGTTGATGATGCGTTCCTTGAGCACGTCAGTGTCCATCATCAGGTCGAGCAGCGGGCCTTCCAGGATCACGTCGCCGCGGCGCTCGATGAAGCCGAGTTTCGACAGCACGCCCAGGTTCATGTCCATGCGCGTCTTTTTGCCCAGCTTGTCGCCGAAGTCCGACAGCAGCGCCGTGTACGAAATGCCGATCGACGTGTCTTCGGCGCGCGGGATCGACAACTCCTTCTCGAACATGTCGTTCTGGTCGTCGTCGATCGTCGTGTGGGTTTCCTGGCGCTCGCGCTTGGGCAGAATGATCTGCGCCCACAGCACGACCAGTAACGCGACGCCGTCGCGCGTCAGGCCGAAGTTATTGTTCTGCCAGATGTCCTTGGCGCCGAAGATCTTCGGCTCGACGTTGCGGTGCAGGGCCACGGTGACATGGTCGGCATACACGTTGTCGAGCAGTTTCAGGCCCGATTCGAGCAGGCGCTTGTCGACTTCGGCGCGGAACTGGTCGTCCGACAGCGCGCGCTTGACCATCTTGTCGTCGCGGCGCAGGGTCTGGTGCGTCAGCAGGCGCGCGATCAGGATTTGTGCATCGTCATTCATGGGGCAGGCTGTCCATCAGGGGTGGAATCGGCATTCAGTGAAAGGGTCGCGACCGACATGGCCGCCACTTCCGGGTCGTTCAGCTGGACCATCTCGTCGAGCGAGACGAACGTCAGCGGCAGGCGCGCCAGTTCGGCCGTTGCGCCCTGCAGGCTCGCTTCGGACGCATCGCCCAGGAGCGGCAGCAGCGAGGCGCGGTACGAGGCCAGCGCAAACGTCGCCGGCAGCAGCGACTCGTGCAGCTGCACGCGGCGCGGGCCGACGCTGGAAAACTCGGGGAAGTTGCCCAGGTTGGCAAAGTCGGCCAGCTTGTTGATCCAGTCGTTCAGCTCGAGCTGCATGGCCGGATTGTCGTTGACCGTCAGCGGCGCATCCTGGCCGCTCGGCAGGCCTTTCGGGCCGGTCGAGATGATGCGCTCGGCCAGCAGTTCGGTCTCGGCCACGTCGATCATCTCGGCCGGGGTGCCGAACAGCGGCGTGACCGGGCGGTCGATCGCGCCGGCGGCCAGGCTGGCCAGGTCGTCGTGCGCCAGCAGCCAGCGTTTCACGTCGGTGGTCGACAGGCCCGACTGGCCCAGGTGCACGCGCTGGCGTTCGATCTGGTTCAGCGCGCGCGAGAACATGCCCTGCATGTTCAGCAGTGCGCTCTGGGCGCGGCCGATCGCCTGCGCCGCGCGGTGCGTGGCGGCGTCGGCCCGTTCGTCGGACGTGATGGCGCGCAGGATGACCGAGCCCTTTTCGACCCAGTCGCAGGCCATATGCCACTTTGCCTGCGAGGTACGCAGGCGAAACTCGGAGCCGGACGCGATCGCGTCGCGAAATTCCTCGGTCAGTTCGACCAGGCGGCCCAGCAGGTGTTTCAGCTGGTCGACCGTGACGCCGCCCACGGCCTGGGCACCGGCCACCTGCGACAGCAAAAAGCCCATTTCGGCTTCGTCGGCTTCGGGCTTGCCCAGCGCGAGCAGGGTTTCCAGCGCGGACAGGACGTTGCGGGCCAGTGGCGTGATGCGGTAGACGGCCGCCGGGGCGTCCCAGGCCAGCAGGCCGTGGCCGCGCAGGCGGTTGAGCACCGTTTCCAGGCTTTCGGGGACGAGATAGGCCAGCTTCTGGTTGATGTCGGCGCGCGAAAAGGCCGACGTGGAGGCATCGCCAGCCAGTTCGCGCAGGACGAGCAGACGCACCAGCACACCGTCTTGCGTGCCGTGGAACAGGGCCGTGAAGGCCGACAGCATTGGCTGGGCACGCTTGAGGTGGAAGACTTGCTCGATTTCGTCGGGAGCAATGCCATCCTGGAAGTGTACCTGCAGCGGATCAAGTTCCTGCGCTGTCGTCGAGGCGTCGGCAGCGTGCGCCGCGCCGGCTTGGGGGTCGATCATTTTGTTAATAACCAGTCTCGTGCGCGGCCGAGACGGGTCTGCATTGCATTTGTTACCACAGACCCGGCCAGCTTCGCGGGGGCGTCAGTATAACAGTTAAGACTGGGCAATTCCGGAATGGCTACCCGCTGGGGCAGCCCCTGCAACACCGCTGCGGCTCAAGTCCTGGTCACGCTCTTGAGCGTCTGCTCGATGGTTTCCTTGTCGCCTTCGGTGAAGCGGATCTTGACCGGATAGTACTCGTGCGCCGGCGCCAGCCAGACGTCCACGCTCTGGTCGCGGCTGCCTTTCAGCGCTGCGCGCGTGACCAGAATCGCATCGACCTCGCCCAGGCCTGTTTTGACTTTTTCGCTCCGCACGACCTTGAAGGTCCAGGTCTCGGCGCTGCTGCGCCCCGCCACGAAGAACGGCCACTCGGTGCCGGGCTTGAACTTGTCGCCGGCGGCGCGCGCCACGGCGGCCAGTTGCCAGGTGACCGACACGCGGTCCTGCTCCCCACCCTTGAGCGGATAAGTCTTCTCGCCTTCCGAGAATCGCATCGTCTTTGCAGTACGGTCGAACGTGATCGAGGTGGGGTCCTTGCGCATGCGCTTTTCGGAAAACTCGGTCGGGGCCAGACCGTAGGCATCGATGACGCCCTGGCTGCGGTTGTCGAGCAGCGTGCCCAGGATCGCCACGCGTGATTCGAAGCGCACGTCGTACTTGCCGTCGCCGGCGCGCCAGTTGACGGTGGCGTCACCTTTCAGGGCCAGGCCCTTCTGGCGCGCGGCCAGGTCGTAGGCCAGATCGGCCGATGGCGGCAATTCGAACGCGCGCTTGACGGCCTGATGGGCGGGCTGGGCGGACGCGCCACCCAGTGCGAAGGTCAGCGCCAGGGCTGCACCGATGTGTCGAATGTTGTTCATAGGCATATCAAGATCCTGAATGGTCCAAGACGATATTATTCACTGTTTGCGTGGTTACTGCTCCGTTGCGCTCGGTATTGCGAATCCGCACCGGATACCAGCCATGTGCGGGGGCCAGCCAGATGTCCAGCTGCGACTTGTACGAGCCCGGCTGCGGCGGACGCGTCAGGTGCCAGGTCTGCAGTGTGCCGAGTTTGGTATCGATCTGCTCCTGTCCTACCACCGTGAAGCGGTAGATTGCCGCATCGCGGTCTTCACCAACGAAGATGTCGATGGCGCCCGTGAGCTGCTTCGGGTCGCCGCGCGCGATCGCCGCCAGTTGCAGCGGAATGCTGGCCTTGTCCTGGGCGCCGGGCGGCAGCCCGTACATCGCTTCGGAGGCCGAAAACGTGATCAAGCCCTTGCCCCAGTCGAAATGGGTGGCCGTCATGGCGCGCCCGCGCCGCTTCTCGGTCATCGTGATCGGCGCAAAACCCGTTGCAGCCACCGCGCCCTCGCTCTTCAACACCACCAGATTGACCCGCGCGAACACGACGCGGATGCCGGCTTCGACCTGGATACGATAACTGTCCGCATTCGATTGCCAGGCCAGCAGCGCCTCGCCCGACCACGTGGTGCCATCGGCGTCGGTGCGCGCGACGTCGAGCGTGATCTTCGCGGGTGGTGGCATGTCGATGACGTAGCGGCGCGCTTCCGGTGCTGCGGGTGGCGGCGGCGGTGCAGCCGTTGCCGGCGCGGACGCTGGCGGCGCCTGCGGGGCTGGCGCTGCCGGTATCGGCTCGACCGCCGGCGCGGCCGGCGCTGTGCCAGCACCGTCCTCCGAGGGCGCCGCACTGGAAACCGGCGTGATGTCCCCTGGCCGGTCGGGCACCGCAATCTCCACCGGCACCGGCGGGATCCGGGGCAGTGGCGGCGGACTGGCCTCTGGCACTGGCACCGGTTCGGGCGCAGGTTCTGGCGCAGCGGCGGGCAGCAATTGGGCCACCAGCGTCACGGGTGAGCTACCGGACGTGGCCGCCGGAGGCAGGACCGGGCTGACGTGCTGCAGCTCGGTCAGGACGATCCAGTGCAGCAGCACGACCAGCACCACGGGCAGCAGCCGGCGGCGACGGGGAAGAAGAATCGGTGCGGATGGCATGACGCTAGTGTAGCGCGGGCGCCGGGATGGACACGCGTGCCGGGATCAGGGCAACAGGATCGACAGCTCTTGCGCGCTCGCGCGCAGGACCGGCAAAAACTCCTCTTCCATCTTGCGCCGCGACACGCGCGCCGCGTGCGCCCCGATGTTCAGCGCGGCCAGCACATTGCCCGAGGCGCCGCGCACGGGGACCGAGATCGAGCGCAGGCCGACTTCCAGCTCTTCTTCGACCAGCACGTAGCCGGCGACGCGCACGTCCGCCAGGATGGCCCTGAGCCGCTCGGGATTGACCACCGTGCGCTCGGTCATGGCCTTGAGCGGCACGCGCGCCAGGTAGTCGTCCAGCTCCGGCGCGGGCAGGTGCGCCAGCAGCATCCGGCCCAGCGCCGTGCAGTACGCCGGCAGGCGGCTGCCAGTGGTCAGCGACACCGACATGATGCGCGAGGCGGCCGAGCGCCCCACGTACAGCACTTCGTCGTCCTGCAGCACGCCGAGCGAGCACGATTCGTTCAGGCTGCGGCTGACCTGGTTCAGGTAGGGGTGGGCCGAGACCGTGAGCGGCGTGGACGACAGGTACGAGTAACCGAGCGACAGCACCTTGGGCTTGAGCGAAAACTGGTTGCCGTCCGCGCTGGCATAGCCCAGCGCAATCAGCGTGTGCAGGCAACGCCGCACCGACGCGCGCGGAATCGCCGTGCGGTGGCTGATCTGGGCGATCGTCAGGCTGCGGCGCTGGTCGCTGAATGCCTGCAGCACCGCCAGCCCGCGCGCCAGCGACAGCATGAAATTCGGGTCGCTGGCGATGGTGTCCGCTGGCAGTTCAGGCTCGTGTGGCGTGTTCATGGTGCTCCTTGGAAATGACGCAATAAACCGTTCGGCAATCGAACACATTCCGTCGTGTCGGCTTGCGCTGCGGGCTGGCACCCTCCTACACTCGGTTCATCTGTTCAGTGATCAGACATTAGGGCGATTATCGAACAGTGTCAACGCGCGTATTGCGCTGGAAAGGACCTGCACCATGATCGACAAGATTTCCCCGTCGGTGGCCGCGGCGGTGGCCGACATCCCCGACGGCGCGACCATACTGATCGGTGGCTTCGGCACCGCCGGCATGCCGGCCGCCCTGATCGACGCGCTGATCGCCCAAGGGGCGCGCGACCTCGTCATCGTCAACAACAATGCCGGCAACGGCGACACGGGCCTGGCGGCGCTGCTCAAGGCGCGCCGCGTGCGCAAGATCATCTGCTCGTTCCCGCGCCAGGCCGATTCGCACGTGTTCGACGCGCTGTACCGGGCCGGCGAGATCGAGCTCGAACTCACGCCGCAAGGCAATCTGGCCGAGCGCATCCGCGCCGCCGGCGCCGGCATCGGCGGCTTCTTTTCGCCCACCGGCTACGGCACCGATCTGGCGGCCGGCAAAGAAACGCGCCTCATCGACGGCCGCCACTATGTGCTCGAATCGCCCATCCACGCCGACTTCGCGCTGATCAAGGCCTTCCACGGCGACCGCTGGGGCAACTTGGTGTACCGCAAGACCGCGCGCAACTTCGGCCCGATCATGGCGATGGCCGCGCGCTGCACCATCGCGCAGGTCAGCCGCGTGGTCGAACTGGGCGAACTCGATCCGGAAGCCATCGTCACACCGGGCATCTTCGTCCAGCGTGTCGTACAGGGAGATGCCGCATGCAACGCTTGACCCGCGACCAGATCGCCGCGCGCGTCGCGCGCGACATTCCCGAAGGCGCCTACGTGAACTTGGGAATCGGCCTGCCGACGCTGGTCGGTGCGCACCTGCCCCCGGACCGCGAGATTTTTCTGCACAGCGAGAACGGCCTGCTCGGCATGGGCCCGCCGCCCGCCCCCGGCGACGAAGACGAAGACCTGATCAACGCCGGCAAGCAGCCGGTCACGCTGCTGGCCGGCGGCAGCTACTTCCACCACGCCGATTCGTTTGCGATGATGCGCGGCGGGCACCTCGACATCTGCGTGCTCGGCGCGTTCCAGGTGTCCGTCCAGGGCGACCTGGCCAACTGGCATACCGGCGCGCCGGATGCGATTCCGGCCGTGGGCGGCGCGATGGACCTGGCCATCGGCGCCAAGCGCGTATTCGTCATGATGGAGCACCAGACGCGTGATGGCGCCAGCAAGATCGTCGAGCGCTGCACCTATCCGCTCACGAGCCTCGCGTGCGTGAGCCGCATCTACACCGACCTGGCCGTGCTCGATGTGACACCCGCTGGCCTGGTGGTGCGGGACATCGTCGACGGCCTGTCGTTTGCCGAACTCGAACACATCACCGGGCTGGCCCTGACGGATGCGACGCAGGCGCGCGCCGATGACCTCCCTCCCATCACCCGACACGTCTGACCACAAAGGAGAAGCCCGCCCTACCCTGGTTTGTCAAGCAGCCGGCGCCCGACGCCAGGCGCTTTCCTATAAAAATATAAGGAGACAATATGCATCGACAAGACGTGACCCTGGTCACCGGCGGCAGCGCCGGCATTGGCCGGGCCATCTGCGAAACGCTGATCGAGCAAGGCCGCACGGTCGTCAATCTCGACTACCGCCAGCCCGACTGGCGGCATGACCGGCTCGTGTCGTTCCAGGCCGACCTGACGCGCCAGAACGAGACCCGCATGATCGCGCAGCAGATCGCCGCTGCCTACAACGTGACGGCGCTGGTCAACAATGCGGGCGCCACCCGCCCCGGCACCATCGACACGGCCACGATGGAGGATCTCGACCATGTCGTGGACCTGCATCTGAAAGCGGCCATCCTTCTGGTCCAGGCCTTCCTGCCGGCGCTGCGCGCGTCGGGACACGGCCGCATCGTCAACATCGCCTCGCGCGCGGCGCTGGGCAAGGCTGAGCGCATCGTGTACGCCGCCACCAAGGCCGGCCTGATCGGCCTGACGCGCACGCTGGCGCTCGAACTGGGCGGCGACGGCATCACTGTCAATGCCGTGGCGCCGGGCCCGATCGCGACCGAGCTTTTCCACAACAGCAATCCCGACGGTGCGCCGCAGACCCGGCGCATCATCGACAGCATCGTGGTGGGCCGCCTCGGCACGCCGGCCGACGTGGCGCGCGCTGCCGCCTTTTTCCTGTCGCCCGACAACGGTTTTGTCACCGGCCAGGTGCTGTATGTGTGTGGTGGCACCACGCTGGGCGTGGCCCCGGTCTGATTCGATCTGCAACAAGGCCTGGCTGCCGTCCGCGCGCGTGCCCGGTCCATTTCGCTGCATCCGTTGTCCTTATTGGAGACACATCATGTCACGTACCTTTTTGTCGACCCGCCGTACCCTCACCCTCGCCGCTGCGTCGGCCCTCGGCCTGCTGGCACTGACGCCAATGGCGGCACAGGCCCAGGCCTTCCCCACCAAGGCCATCACGATCATCGTCCCGTTCTCGGCCGGCGGCACGACCGACATCCTGGCACGCGTGCTGGGGCAGTTCATCAGCAAGGACCTTGGCCAGCCGGTCATCATCGACAACCGCGCGGGCGCGGGCGGCAATATCGGCACCCAGCTCGTGGCGCGCGCCGCGCCCGACGGCTATACCATCCTCATGGGCACGGTCGGCACCCACGCCATCAACCAGAGCCTGTACCCGAAACTGGCGTTCGATCCGATCAAGGACTTCGCCCCGCTCACGCGCGTGGCCCTGGTGCCGAACCTGCTGGTGGCCAATCCGGCGCAGCCGTTCAAGACCGTCAAGGAGCTGATGGCGTATGCCAAGGCCAATCCCGGCAAGGTCACGTTCGGCTCGTCGGGCAGCGGCACGTCGATTCACCTGTCCGGCGAATTGTTCAAGCAGATGGCCGGGGTCGACATCCAGCACGTGGCCTACAAGGGCAGCGCGCCGGCCGTCAATGACCTGCTGGGTAACCACATCGCGATCATGTTCGACAATATGCCGTCGGCGATCAGCCACGTCAAAGCCGGCAAGCTGCGTCCCCTGGCCGTCACCACGGCGCAGCGCTCGCCGGCGCTGCCCGACGTGCCGACGATCGCCGAAGCGGGCGTGCCTGGCTACGAAGCCACATCGTGGTTCGGCCTGCTGGCGCCAGCCAAGACACCGGCCCCTGTCGTGGCGAGGCTGAACACGTCGATCCTCAAGGCGCTGGCCGATCCGGACGTCAAGAAAAAGCTGCTGGAGCAAGGTGCCGAACCAGCCGGCGAGACGCCAGCGCAGTTTGCGGCCTTCATCGCCAGCGAGACGGTCAAGTGGGGCAAGATCGTCAAGCAGTCCGGCGCGACAGCGCAGTAAGCTGCCGTGGCGCGCGGGGCGTGGTCCGCCCCGGCGTTATCTGCTACGCTAGCCGCACCATCACAGGAGACGCCACATGCTCAAGCCGCCCATGCCAGGAATGACCGACACCCTCGAATTCGTCAAGAACCTGTGGGGCGGCATGCAGATCCCCGGCACCATGCCGGGCATGCCGCCGCTGCCCGGCGCCGGCATGTCGGTGGAAGACCTCGACAAGAAGATCGCCGACCTGAAGGCAGTCGAAGCCTGGCTCACGCTCAACCAGAACATGCTGCACGGTACGATCCAGGCCCTCGAAATCCAGCGCGGCACGCTGGCCACGCTCAAGGCGATGGGCGACAGCATGGCCCAGGCGATGGGCCAGACAAAGGTCGGCGAGTCGTCGGTTGCGCCGTTCGCGCAGTTCTTTGCCCAGATGGCGCAGACGGCCACGCCGCCGGCCCAGACGCCGGCCCAGACGCCGCCAACACCAACGCCGCCACCGCCACCAGCGCCCGACGCCGCGCAGGCCGCACCCGATGCCGCGGGCGCCGCCATGCCGGCCGCCGTCGCGTGGTGGAACCTGTTGCAGGATCAGTTCCGTCACGCCGTGGCCAGCACCATACCGGCCGAGGGCGCGGCGGCTGCCGATGACGCCAATGCCGCCGACGCGCCTTCTACTACGCCTGATGCGCCATCGGAAGAACCCGCCGCGCGTGCCCGGCGCAACGGTCGCAGCAAGACCGACAAGACCTGACGCCAGCGGCCGCGGCGTTGCAGGGATGCCTTGAGGCGTCCCATTGACGGTGCTGGTAGCGCACGCGCATGAACCGTGCTGAACTGACCGGGCGGCCACCCTTCCCGGCCGATCAGTTCAGCCGGAGCGCCCCATGCTACCCAGTGACCTGTCCCACCTGACGCCATCGCAGGTCGACGACCTGCGCCGCAAGCTGGCTGCCGCCGGTTGCCAGCCGCCTCCCAACCCCGGCACGATCAGCGAACTGCACGATGCGTTCGCGCTGCTGCGCCGCCGGCACGGCCTGGCGCCGTCCAATGCCATCGATGCCGATACCCTGCGCTGCCTGGACCTCGACGCCGGCCTGCTGTTCGGCGAAGTGCTGCGCGACGAACTCGATCTGCTGCGGCCCGCCAGCAGCGAAGCACTCGACGCGGGCGTGCCGCCCGACCGCGTACGCCTGCAGGCCCGCGCCCACGGCGGCATGCTCACCGGCCTGGCCCTGTCGGGCGGTGGCGTACGCAGCGCCACGTTCGGGCTGGGCGCCCTGCAGGCGCTGGCGCGCTGCCGCCTGCTGGGCCGCATCGATTACCTGTCAACCGTGTCCGGCGGCGGTTTTGTCGGCGGCTGGCTGGCGCGCTGCCTGCACGCGCATGGCAACGACATCCACGCGCTCGAAGCCCTCCTCGCGCCGCCGGCCGGCAGTGGTGAGGCGCCCGAGCTGCGCTTCCTGCGCCAGTACAGCAATTACCTGTCGCCGCAGGGCGGCATGTTCAGCGCCGACACCTGGACCCTGCTTGGCATCTATGTGCGCAACACGGGCCTGAACCTGACGATGTTGGTGGCCTGGCTGTGCGCCCTGCTGCTGTTGCCGCGCTTTGCCGTCTGGGGCGTGCACCGGGTCGTGGGACCTGGCGGGCCATGGGCACGCCTGGGCGACGCCGCCTGGATCGCGGGCGTGCTGCTGTTCTTGTTTGCCGTGTTCTGCATCGCGCTGTCGATTTCCAGCAAGCCGGCAAGTTCGCGCGGCCGGCGCCGCTTTCCGCTGTCCCAGGGCGCGGTACTCTGGTGCATCAACTTGCCGCTGCTGCTGGCCGGCTTTCTCGGCAGTCTCGCCGTATGGCGCCACGGCGGCGCGACGCCGGCAACACTGCTGCCGCCGCAACTGGCAGCGCGGCCGCAGTGGCTGCTCGCGCCGGGCGTGGTCTATTTCATTGTCTGGGCCTGCGGCTGGTACCTGGCGCACGACCGCGCCAGTTCGTACCGGGGCGCGGGCTACACCGTCTGCGGCGGCAGCGCCCTGGCGGTGCTGCTGGTCGTGCTCGAGGCCACGCGCACCTTCGCACCGGCGATGCTGGCGTGGCTGCCGGACGGCGGCGCGCAGCTGTCGTGGTGGTTGTGCGGCTTTGTCGCGCTGGTGCTGCTGCTTGCGCTCTGGCTGGTCATGTACACGCGCCTGCGCGCCGATCCGCCGCTGCGCGACCTGACGAGCGCGGAGCTGGGCGAAGGCCTGTCGCACTTCGCCTGCGCGATGGGTGCGCTCACGCTGGGCACCGTGCTGCTGCTGTGCACCCTGGCGCTGCTGCCGGCACCGGATGCGCATCCGCTGGTCAACAACGCAATCGCACTGGCCACTTTCGGCATGCCATCGATGATGGCGCTGTTTGCCGTCACGATGAACCTGATGATCGGCCTGGTCGGCCGCCAGTACAGCGACGCGAGCCGTGAATGGTGGAGCCGCCAGGGCGCATGGACGGCGATCTTCGCGCTCGGCTGGCTGGCCGTGCACGGCGTGTGCTTCTTCTTTGCACCGCTGCTGCACTGGGCCTGGCTCACCTACGCGCCGTGGTCCAACCTGGGTACGCTGTGCGGCTGGCTGGCGATGACCGCCTTCGGCCTGAAGGCCGGCAGCGGGGGCTCCACCGGCGCGCGCGCCGCGCGCGACCCGAGGCTCGAACTGGTGGCGCGCCTCGCGCCGTACGTCTTTACGATCGGGATCTTCGCGCTGCTCGGCAGCCTGGTGCAACTGACGGTGGCGCGCCCGCGCCTGGACTGCCCGCACGCGACGCTCGCCTGCGTGTTTCAGGCGCACGCCGCCGCCACGCTGGCGACCCGGGGCAGCACGCTGCTGGTAACCTTTGCCTGCTTTCTCGGGGCCGCGCTGGTGCTCGGCTGGCGCGTCGACATCAACAAGTTTTCGCTCTACATGCTGTACCGGAACCGGGTCGTGCGCGCCTGGTTCGGCGCCGCCAACCGCGCGCGCCGGCCGCACCCGTTCACCGGCTTCGATCCGGGCGACGACATGCTGCTCGCCGAACTCAAAAACGCGCGTCCGTACCCGATCGTCAACACCGCGCTGAACCTGGTGGATGGCGAAGAACTGGCATGGCAGACCCGGCGCACCGCGTCGTTCGCGTTCACGCCGCGCTGGTGCGGCTATGAGCAAGCAGGGGCTGGCGGCGGCTGCTACCGCCCCACCGCGGCCTACGCCGCGCACGCCGGCGTCGGCCTGGATGATGACGCCGGCGTGCGGCTGGGGATGGCGGTGGCACTGTCGGGCGCTGCGGCCAGTCCGCACATGGGCGCGCATTGGTCGGCGCCGCTGAATTTCCTGATGACGATGTTCAATGTGCGCCTGGGGCGCTGGTGTCCGAACCCGGCGCGCACGACCTGGACCAGTTCATCCCCGCCCATTGGCCTCTTCAGCCTCCTGGCCGAGCTGTTCGGCCAACTGGATGCCGACGCCGGCTACGTGCACCTGAGCGATGGCGGCCACTTCGACAACCTGGGCATCTACGAACTGGTGCGGCGCCGCTGTCGCCTGGTGATCGCAGTGGACGTCGGCAGCGACCGCGATCACGCCTTCGAAGACCTGGGCAACGCGATCCGGCGCTGCGCCACCGAGCTGCACGTACGGATCGACCTGGATGTGGCGCGCCTTGCCATCGCGCCGGCCAGCGGCATGTGCAGCGCCAGCTGCGCCGCCGGCAGCATCTGCTACAGCCAGGCCGACGGCGTTGCCGGCGACGGCGTGATCCTGTACCTCAAGCCGGCTATCGTCGGCAGTGAAAACGCCGACCTGCTCAATTACCGCAAGCTGCATCCCGATTATCCGCACGAGAGCCTGGCCGACGGCTGGTTCGATGAAGCGCGTTTCGAGAGCTATCGCGCGCTGGGCGACCACGTGCTGGCGGGCGCGCTGGGGGGCGCGGCGCAGGCGGCGGCGCTGGCCAATGGCGGTTGTGATCTTGAAAAGCTGTGCGCGGAATTACTGCGCAGGCACGGGCCGGCGCGCTAAGAAAATCGGTTGCTGTGCGTCGGACTGACGACTGGCGTTGCTGCGGGCGGCGCGTCGGCAGCGGTGTCTTTCTCGCTGACCGTCTCCTCGGAAGGCGGCGCCGCCGGATCGGCTTTCGGCCGCAAACCACGCAACTGCTCCATCAGTTGCGCGAAGCGCTGCTGTCCCGGTTGCAGCCGGTCGACATGTTCGAGCACCATGCGCGCCTCGGTGTCGAGTTCCTCGTCATACCCTTCCTGCTGCATATGCGAGATCGAAATCTGCACCGCGTTGAACAGCACGCGCACATTGTCCGGGACCCGTTCGCGCGCCATGCGCATCCACTTGACGGCGTCCGGCAGCTTCCCGCTCTTCCACAGCACGACGCCCTGGTTCATCAGGTCCACCGCTTCCTTGCGCGCGGCGCGGATGATGGCCGCGCCCTCTTCGCTCAGGCGTGCCTTGTCGAAGATGGCCTGGACTTCGTCCTGCAGCAGGTTGTTGTCGTGGTTGTTGCGCACTACGTGGGCCAGCACCTCCCCCGGCGTGTCCTTGACGCCCACCGCAAACAGCAGGATCGCCATCTCGATGCAGATCGCCGTGCCAGGGCGCTTGGGGTCTTCACCCAGCATCGCCTCGAGCTCGTCGCCGGCGCGGCGTGCGTTGCGGTAGTCACCGCTCTCGTGGTGGATCAGGCCTTCGGTGATCTTGGCGCGCAGCGCCATGTCGTCGTGGTCGCCGCCAAAGTCGCGCTGGGCCAGTTGCAGCAGTTGCAGCGCATCCTTGGTATTGTTTTTCAGGCCGCACACGCGCGCCAGGCCAAGGTAGGCGTCGGGCGTCTTGCGGATCGAGTACTCGCCAATCACCAGGCACTTGCGAAATGCCTTTTCGGCCAGCGCGACATTGCCCAGCTTGAGCGCGGCCTGGCCCAGGTTGCGCTGACGCGGCACCGAGTTGGGCGAGAGCTTGGCCGCGCGTTCCAAGATCGCGGCCGCTTCGTCGTGCCGGCCCAGGCCCTGGTAGGCCTGCGCCAGCTGGTCGTAGGCGTCGATGTAATGGCGGTTCTCGGCGATCACGGTCTGGAACATCTGGCGCGCCTGCTCGAAGTCGCCATCGGCCAGGCGGATCTTGCCCAGGCCCGCGCGCGCCCAGTGATATTCACGCTGGCCCAGCACCTGCTCGTACACGGCGCGCGCCAGCGCCGGCTGGCCGCTGCGCTCGAGCATGCGCGCCTTCATGCGCAGCAGCTCGATCACATGCACGCGGTTGGCGGCGATCTGCTCGTCGCACAGGGTCGCCGCGCGCAGGTAATCCTTTTCCATGAAGGCCTGGTCGATCAGGCGGAAGATCTGCTTGCGGCGCCACACGCGGTTCAGGCGCGAGAGCAGCACGCCTTCGGTGATCGGCTTGACCAGGTAAGCGTCGGGCTGGTGCTCGGCCGCGCCCATCACCGACTCGACGCTCTTTTCGGCCGACACCATCACGAACACGCTCGACGGCAGCAGCAACTGGCGGATGCGCGCTTCTTCCAGCACTTGCTGGCCGTTCTTGCCTTCGCCCAGGTTGTAATCGCACAGCACGACGTCGTAGCGCGTCTTGGTCAGGAGGCTCATGGCTTCGCCACCGCTCGAGGCCTGGTCGATATTGCGCGCGCCCAGGCTGCGCAGGCTTTCGCGCAGCAGCTGGCGGATCCCGGCAAAGTCGTCGACGATCAGGTAGTGCTTGCCGGCCCAGTCGATCTGTTCGAGGACCTTGGGCAGCGCCGGCGTGGGGGCGGCCGGCGATGTGGCGGGTGTCTGCACCAGCGCAGCAGGCGTGGTCATGGCAGCGTCAGGATGAAGCAGCCGCCACCCAGCTGGCCGCCGTTCTCGAGCCGCACGGCGCCATGGCGCCCGCGATGGTGGTGCATGCGCGCCACCTCGCTCGAAAAATACAGGCCCAGGCCCGCGCTGTTGGTGGCGAAGTTGACGCCGATGTCGCCGCTCCCGGGTGCACCCGCCGCCAGCAGGGCTGGCGGAAAACCGGCACCATTGTCTTCGACGCGGATCTCGAACTGGCCATCGACGTCGCGCGCAGCCAGCAGGATACGGTCGCGCGTGTAGTGCAGCGCGTTGTTGACTGCATGCGAAACCACCCCGACGATCAGGTCTTCGTCGACGTGGGCAATCAGCTCGGGATCGACATCGAGTTCGAGCCGGATGCCACGCGAGTCGAGCAGCACGCGCGAGAGCGCGACGACCTGCTCGACGACCTGTCCGACTTCGAGCGGCTGCGCATCGAACGGGTAGCCGGGCTTGCCGACCTGCTTGTAGAGCGCGAGGAGTTGCATCAGGTTGTCGTTCAGGCGGCGCGTCTGGTACAGCATCTGTCCCATCTGGCCATACGCTTTCTCGGTCTCGGGCGTGGCGCCGTCGAGCAGCCGCTCGAGCGTGCCGGACAGCACGCTGATCGAGTTCTTCATGTCGTGCGCAGTCACCGCGAGAAACAGGAACAGCTCGGGCGAATGTGGTGCATCTTCCATCGCGGACCAGCCTCCTTCTGCGGTTAATAGTTGCTACCGGTAAATTATACCGGCTCGACCAGCACAGTCTGGACGCGATTGCCAAGGATGAGCGCACATTTGCGGCAACGCAACAGCTAGAGGTCTGCTGTGCTGCTGGCCGGTTGCCGGGCGCCGCGCCGTGCGCGCAGCACGAAGCGGGCCGGATCGAGCGCATCGACCAGCGTCATCTCCAGCGGCAGCGGCTCGCCTTCCAGCTGCGCCGCCAACAGCTCGGCCGCCAGCGGCGCCCAGATCAGGCCACGCGAGGCATAGCCCAGGAGGCCATACAGCCCCGGATGGCGCGGCACGTCGCGCAGGCGCTCGGTGCTGCCGGCGGCGGCGATATCCGGCAGGCGGCCCACGAGCGGCAGGCGATCCGGCGCCACGCAGCGAAAGCCCACGCGGCCCGCCAGTGGCGCGTCGTCAGCCGCAAGCGGATCGGACACCAGCGCGCGCAGGCGCGTCACGTTTTCCAGCTGGCTGCTGGCGCGCAGCGCAGGATCGGCATCGAGATCGTACGTCGCGCCGGCGCACAGCACGCCCTGCGCGGATGGGGTCAGGTAGGCTTCGCGGCACAGCACCAGCGGCAACTGCGGCGCCGCGCCCGGCGGCAAGTGCGTGACCTGGCCGCGCAAGGCCTGCAGCGGCAGATCGGCGGTCAGCGCCATGCGGCGTGCACCGGCGCCACTGGCCAGAACGGCCGTCGGGGCCGTGGCCAGCACGGCGCCATCGGGCGCGCGCGCCAGCCAGGTGTCTTCGCTTTGCTCCAGCGTCACGTCACCGGCGCCGAAATACCGCGTCAGGCGCGCGCCGCATGAGGCCAGCAATGCCTCGCAGACACTGCCCGGCCGCGCCCAGCCGCCTTGCGGGAACAGCCAGCCGCCGTCCGGCGCCGGCAAGCCAAGCAATGCTTCTGCCTCCGGGGATTCGAGCCAGCGCGCGAAATCAGGCGGGACGCTGCCATCGTTCGCGATGGCGCGCGAGACCGCCGCGTGATCGGCGTCGCGCGCCAGTTGCAGCACGCCGCAGGCGGCGCCATCAAAGGCCTGGCCGACGCCGCCCAGCTGCTCCCACAGGCGCAGCGCGTACAGGTAGGCGGCGCGTGTCAGGCGCGTCGGGACGTTGTCGTCGCGTGAGAGCAGCGGCATGAAGATGCCGGCCAGGTTGCCCGACGCTTCCAGCGCTACCTCGGCATGCCGCTCGATCAGCGTGACTTGCCAGCCGCGCGCGCACAGGCGCGCCGCCAGCGCGCAGCCGGCCAGACCCGCACCCAGCACCAGCGCGTGACGGACCGGTTGTGGCGTGACGGGCAGGCGTGGTTTGCGGCTGGAGAAGACCGCGTTGTCGTCGTCCTCGAACACGAAGCCATGCGCCGTCAGCGCTTGTCTCTGCGCGTCATCCAGGCCGGTTGCGTTCAGACGCGCGCCGAGTGTCGTCAGGCGCGCCAGCGGTCGGGCAAAGGCACTGCCAACAGGATCGTGCAGCCGGATGCAGTCCAGGTGCGCATTGAGTTCGGCCAGCGCGCTCTCGAGCGGTGCGGCCAGCAGGTCCAGCGTGATGCCGGCTTCTGCTTGCGGGATGCAGTGAAAGCCTGGCTGCAGATTGGACGCCAGTGCCACGATGTGCAGGTGCTGCGGACGCTGCGGGTCGGCGCGCCAGGCCGCGATCAGGGCGGCGACAGGTGCGCCGTCGCCATGGTCGCTGTCGAACACGGTGTAGCGCGTGCGGCCACGCCAGTGGTCCTGCATCGGCATGTCAGCGCCGTGTGCGACAGATGCAGTCGCGATCATGGTCGTCCACCATGCCGACGCCCTGCATATAGGCATACACGATGGTCGAACCGACGAACTTGAAGCCGCGCTTGCCCAGGTCTTTCGACAGGCGGTCGGACAGTTCGGTGCGCGCCGGGCGGGCGCCGTCCGGCCAGTCGTTGACGATCGGCGCGCCGTCGACGAAGTCCCACAGGTACGCGTCGAGCGTCAGGCCCTGCTCGCGCATGGCCAGGTAGGCGCGCGCATTGGTGATCGTCGCCGCCACCTTGAGGCGGTTGCGCACGATGCCTGGGTTGGCCAGCAGCTCGGCCTTCTTGTCGTCGCCGTAGGCCGCGATCTTGTGCGCATCCCAGCCATCGAAGGCGGCGCGGTAGGTGTCGCGCTTGTTCAGGATGGTTTCCCACGACAGGCCGGCCTGCGCGCCCTCGAGATTGAGCATCTCGAACAGCGTGGTTTCATCGTGGCACGGCACGCCCCACTCGTTGTCGTGATAGGCGATGTAGCGCGGGTTGGCCATATTGGCCCAGGAGCAGCGGGTGATGGTATTGGCGGTATTGGCGGTCGGCATGGCACGAGTATAGATCAGGCTTGCGTAACGACCGCTGTGTGGTGCTTGACCGTCAGATCGAGCAGCGCGACCATCTCACCCTCGTCGTCGATGTCCGTTTCGACGAAGCCAAAGCTGGCGTAAAAACGCGATGCCACTGCGTTGCCGGGGATATAGCTGATCCAGACCCTGGTGGCTGCCGCATCGCGCCGGATCTCGTCCAGCAATAGGGTCAGCGCAGCGCGACCATGTCCCTGGCCCTGATGACGCTGATCGATCATGAAACGCCAGATACCGTATTCGCCGTGTTCATCGTCGCCATCCAATACCACGAACATCATGAAACCAATGACGTCACGATCGATGCAGATGGCACGCGTGTGATAGTTCGAATGAAAGCTGGCCTGCGCGATCGAATAAGAATTGGAGGCCAGGAACGCACGCTGATGCGGATGCAGCTCGAGCTCCGCCACCGTCTCGAAGTTATCTTTCGTGACCGGGCATAACGCCACTGCCCGGCTGGAAAATGCGTTCGCCATTACCTGGCGCCGCGTAGCGGCATCGTGCGCAGGCGGGCCAGCACATCATCGATGCGGCCGGCAGCGACCAACTGCGCAGGCGTTCTGTCGCCAAGCTCCGGCTGGGGCGTGGTCATCCAGGCGTCGGCAGCGTCGATGCTGCCGAGCACCTGGCGCACCTCGTGCATGACCGCGTAATGGGTCTGGGCCTTGCGCGAATGGTCCTGGAAGCGGGCCTGCAATGCGCTGATGTTGTCGGGAGAAAGACGTTCGGGATCGGTCATGATGTGGGTCTCGGTAGCATTGACGGCATCATACCTTGCCGCGGCGCGCGCTTGCCGGCCACTGTGCTTCGATCACCTTCGCCAACGCCGCCACGCCACGCCGGATATCCGCTGGCGGCACCGCCGAAAAACCCAGCAACAGCCCCGGCGCCACCGCGCAGGCCGGCGTGGCCGCGGGATTCGCAAAATACCCGAGCGGGCGCAGTTCGATGCCGGCATCAAGCGCCGCCTGCGCCACACGGGCTTCGAGCGGAATGCGGCCACGCTCGTCAGGCAGGAAGTGCGTGCACAAGTCCAGCCCCGCATCGGCCGGGCCACAGCGCAAGCGTTCGTCAAGACGGTCGCTCAGCGCCGCCATCAGCGCTGAGCGTCGTTCGGCATACGCGTCGCGCGTGCGCCGGATGTGGCGCATGAAGTGGCCTTCGCCGATGAAGTCGGCCAGCACCGCCTGCGGCAGGATCGCGCCCTGGCGGTCGATCAGCGCTTTCGCGCGCGCGAGCGGTTCGGCCAGCGCCGGCGGCGCGACGACGTAGCCGAGCCGCAGCGCCGGAAACAGCACCTTCGAGAACGTGCCCACGTAGATCACGCAACCTGCGCGGTCGAGGCTTTGCAGCGACGCCAGCGGCGGGCCGGTGTAGCGGTACTCGCTGTCGTAATCATCCTCGATCACCCAGGCGCGGTTGGCGGTCGCCCAGCGCAGCAGTTCGAGCCGGCGCGCGAGGCTCATCGTCACGCCCAGCGGCAGCTGGTGCGACGGGGTGGTGAACACCATGCGCGCGTCGGGATAATGCAGCGCGCCGTACGCCACATCCATCCCTTCGTCGGTCACCGGCACGGTGCACAGGCGCGCCCCGGCCACCTGCATCGGCGCGCTGGCTCCCTGGTAGCCGGGCGACTCGAGCCAGACACCGTCGCCGGGCGCGAGCAGCAGTTGGGACAGCAGGTACAAGGCCTGCTGCGAACCGGACGTGATCACGATCTGCGCCGGTTCGCACACGACGCCGCGCGAAGCGCGCAGGTAAGCGCACAGCAGTTCGCGCAGCGGGGCGTAGCCGTTGGCGGCGCCATAGCCGAGATAGGGACCGGAACGATGCGCGCGCCGTAACTGGCGCGCTTCGAGCTTGCGCCACAGGTCGAACGGAAACAGGTCCAGGCCCGGCATGCTGGGGCGGAAAGCGCGCGGCGGACCATCGCGCAACGGCGCCCGGCCCATGGCGGTGGCCATGGCCGCGCCGCGTGCCGGCAATGCCCGTAGCAGGCCATCGGTCCGGGGCGGCCTGCGCGCAAGCGGCAAGGCTTCGTCGACAAACGTGCCCTGACCCACGCCGCCACGCAGATAACCTTCGGCAGTGAGTTGATCGTAGGCAGCCAGCACGGTCTGGCGCGATATCCCCAGCGCGACGCACAGCGTGCGTGTGGCCGGCAGGCGTGCGCCGGGGGCCAGCGTGCCCTGCAGGATGGCGTCTTTGAGCCGTGCGTACAGCTGGCGAAACAGGGGGATCTCACCGCTGCGTTCAAGCGGCGTAGCGGCAATCAGGTCGTGGGCATGCATGGTGGGCAGAATCATATTGGTACGCCCATCTTTACTGTAATTGGCTATTTTGGAAAGCCAATTTGTAGCCGAGGATACGGGTCTACTCTGGAGACACATTGCATGTATTGCCCTGCCCGTTTTGCCCAGCCTGACAGCACCAGCCTGCACGACCTGATTGCCGCCCACCCGTTGGGCATGCTGGTGACGCACAGCGACGGCCTGCCGGACGCCGATCATCTGCCATTTGATGTGTACGCCAGCGAGGGGGTGCTGCGCACGCATGTCGCGCGCCGCAATCCCGTCTGGCAGCGCGACGGGCAGCAGGTGCTGGTCGTGTTTCGCGGACCATCGGGGTATGCCACGCCGGACCGCGTGGAAAAAGAGGAAACGGGGGGCCGCGTGGTGCCCACCTGGACTTACAACGTGGTGCACGTGCACGGACGGCTGCGCACGATCGACGAGCCGGCCTGGCTGCTGGCACAGGTGACGCGTCTGACCAACCGCATGGAATGCACGCAAGCTGCGCCATGGGCGGTGAGCGATGCACCGAACGATTACATTGAGGGGATGCTGAACGCCATCGTCGGCATCGAAATCGTGATCGAACGGATTGAAGGGAAATGGAAAACCGAGCCGGCGCCAAGGGTACGGACGACCTCTGGCGCCGGCCCGGTCAATGCCAAATCTTAGTGGCTGGCGCCGGTATGGCCTGCGGCGCCCGAGCTGCCGGTGCTGCCCATTTTGCCGCTAGCAACTTGCTCGGCGTGCTTCAGGTGCTCTTGCACGACCGGGATGGTCTTGTCGACCTGCCCCTTGACGTCAGCATCCTTGGCCGCTTTCGAGGCTTTTTGCAGCTTGGCCAGCGTGTCCTTGTGCGCTGCCACGCCGCCCTGCTTCGTGTAGGCCTTGTCGAACGCGTCGCCGTTTGCCTTTTCCAGCTTGGCGGCCAGCGCCTTGTGCTTGGCGTCGAGTTCAGTCGGCAGGGTCACGCCCTTCGATTGTGCCAGAGTCTGCACTTCGGTCAGCGCCTTGCCATGGTCGTCGACCATTTTCTGACCGAACGCTTTCACATCGGCATTCTGGCTCTTGCTTTGCGCCATTTTGCCCATTTCGACCTCCGCCATGTTCGACATCGCCATGTCCATGATGGCCTTGCGATCGGCAGCGGTCAGCTTGGCCGTGCCACTGCCGGTGGTGGCGGTCGCGCTGGCACCCATCTGGGTGGAGGCGGTTTGCGCCTGCGCGCCAACCGAACCGAACATGGCTGCGGCGACCGACACGGCCAACAGGCGCTTGATGAATTGGGTTTTCTGCATGGTGTATCTCCTGGTTCTTGACATTGTGTATGTTTGGTCGATTCAAGACTGCCTGTCGAACCCGTCGTTACGACGGTTATCAACGAAACAACATCGAGTGAGCAGACTGTATACCTGCGTTATTGTTACCAGCGCTCGATAGCCAATAGGAAACTTTCAATCAAAAAAGCCAGCCTTGATGGCTGGCTTTGTATCACCGGAATTGCAATGTTGCCGTCAGATCGCCCGGCGGACGGGCCCCGCGCCCTTCGAACGCGGCGTTACGCAAGGCCAGGCCTTCCAGCAGCGGCAAACCGTGCAGGCGCGTGATGAAGCGCAATACCGAGGTCGTGTCATAGAAATTGTGGTCGACCGCGCCCCGCTTGGCGTGCGGCGACACCACGATCGCCGGGATGCGCGAGCCCGGGCCCCAGCGGTCACCCTTCGGCGGGGCCACATGGTCCCACCAGCCACCGTTCTCGTCGAAGGTAATCACGACCACCATGTCTTTCCACTGCGGTGATTTTTTCAGGTGCTCGATGACGTTGGCGACATGGGCGTCGCCCGATTCGATGTCCGAGTACCCGGCGTGCAGGTTCAGGTTGCCTTGCGGCTTGTAGAACGCGACCGCCGGCAGCTTGCCGGCAATGACGTCGGCAATGAAGCGGTTCGAGATCGGGCTGTCGCCCAGGCCGCCGTCACGCAAGTGGTCGGCGCGCGCCTTCGTTCCCGGGGCGAACTGCCTGAAGTAATTGAATGGCTGGTGGTGGTACTGGAAGTTGGGCTTCTGGCCGGCGCCGCGGCCATCGAGCGCCGCTTGCTGGCCGCCGCCATACCAGGCCCAGCTCACACCGCGCCGGGACAACAGGTCGCCGATCGTGTCGTAGGTTTGCGGCGGCAACACGCTGGCATCTTGCGGGTCGGCGTGCAGCGGGTTGCCATCGACGGCCGGGCGGACCCAGCTCGGCTGATATGGCGGCGCCATCGTGTTGACGGCGTAACCGTCGGGCGTCATCGCGCCGTTGCGCACGACCTTGGGCGGACCACCCAGCGCCGAGGCCGGTGAATCGGGTTGCAGCGCCAGGCGCACGCCCTGCGGGCCATCGGCCAGCACCGCAATCTTCGACTTGGCCGCCGTCTGCGCAGCATGGAAGTATTCCGGCACCCGCCCGCTGATCAGGAACTGGTGATTCAGGTACGAGCCGCCAAAAGCGGCCATGAAGAAGTTGTCGCACAGCGTGAATTCGCGCGCGATCTGCCACAAGCCGAGGTTCTTTGATGTTTCGCCGTAATAGCCCATCACCATGCCACCAGCATCGGACCACGCGGCAAAGCCGTCGTTGCGCCCGCCATTGATCTGCATCTGGTTGTGATAGAACTGATGCACCAGGTCGCGCGTGACGATGGACTCCGGCAGCGGCTTGCCATCGCCGTCGGTCAGCTTGAACGGCGCGTTCGGCAGTCTGGTCAATTGCTTCTCGTCGATCAGGTATTCCTTGCCGCCGATATTCTGTCGGCCCGGCACCATGCCGCCCCAGATTTTGGGCAGGGTGGGCAGGACCGAACCATCGCGGTCGCGCTGCTGCAGGCGCGCCGCAGGTACACTTGCGAGAGGCTCGGCCAGCCCGGGAAAATCGGCAAACAGGTTGTTGAAGCTGCGGTTTTCCAGATAGATCACGACCACGTTCTTGACGTGGGCGCGCAGTTTGGCGTCGAGCGAACTCTTGGCGGGCGCCCGGCCGGCGGTGGGCGCAGCGCTTGCCACACCGGGCAGTGTACCGGCGCCGGCCACCACGCCAGCGGCCGCAGCGGCCTGGAAGATGCGCCTGCGCGCGGGATTGCCTGGCTGGGTGGACGCGTCCGGTCCGGAATCTTGCTCGTGCACGTATTGCTCCTGTCGCTGGCGGTCAAGGCGACCGCAAAGCAGGCATTATCCGTGTACTTTACAAAGGGAAACAAGCAAGAGAAAACGAATTCGTCCGGATCGTCAAACGGTTGTCACATTTAAGCAGCACAATGCAAGTGCTCCTTGGGAAGGGAACGCGGCAGCGCGAGCTGCCCTACCGGCGCCGGCGGTCGGGAAATATACCGGCACCAATTTACAGAGATGCACCCCACGACACGGCCCCGACGCGGGCCGTGTCCTTTATTTCAGTTCAACCGTACAGTGGCACCAGGATGTCGTAGGCATTGTCCGGCCGCGCGCCATCGTCGACGGTCGGCGTGTAGCGGCGGTCGTACCGTTCGAGGCGAATCCCCTCTTCATCGGCTTCCATGCCCAGTTGCTCCATCGCCGCCGTGCCGGTCACACGCGAGGCTTGCGCATGCACCATCGGGCCGCGGTGCGTCATCAGCGCGTAGCGGCGTGCCGGCACCTGGATACCGATCATGCCGGGCGGGAGTTGGTCGAGGTCAGCGACCTCGACGGCCACGCATTCGACCTGCTCACCATCGTCCCGCCGCAGCGTCACGCCATAGCGGACACCGTTGTGCTCGCCCAGTTCGGCTTCACGGGCGAGGAATGCTTTCCAGACCTCGGGCAATTCCGTTTCCGGTGCTGAAGCTGGCACAACTGCGGGTAGCCCGGCGAGCTTCATTTCAGGTAGTGTGATGGTCGAGATGTGCATGATGTGGACTTCTAAAGAGACGAAAAGATTATAGGCTTATCGCTTCGGCAATATTAGCAACGTCGCAATCGTGCGCCTCGATTCCCGGACAAAATGGAGACAACCGTTGACCACTTCACTTAAAGCCCTGCTGAAAGAACTGGAAATCTTCGGCGCCAGTCACGATGCGGCCCACGATGACCGTGCCAGCCGCCTGCTCAACATCACCCACGATACCGGCGAATTCCTGGCCGTGCTGGTGCGCGCGATGGGTGCACGCCGCATTCTCGAGATCGGCACATCCAACGGGTACTCGACGCTGTGGCTGGCCGATGCGGCCGCAGCGCACGATGGTCTCGTCACGACGGTCGAACTCTCGCCCACCAAGGTCGCGATGGCGCGCGCCAATTTCGTGCGCGTCGGACTGCAGGACCGGGTGCATCAGGTCGAAGGCAACGCAGGCGACGTGCTGGCCGGCGGCGCCGATGCGGCGTTCGACCTCGTCTTTCTGGATTCGGAGCGCACCGCCTACCTGGCCTGGCTGCCGCAGATCGAACGCGTGCTGCGCCCTGGCGGGCTGATCGTGGTGGACAACGCCACCTCGCACGCACAGGAGCTGGCGCCGTTCATGCAGGCGCTGCGCTGCGCGCCGGGCTGGAGCACCAGTCTGGTCGGGGTCGGCAAAGGCCAGTTTCTCGCCACGAAACACTAAATACGGCGTCTGTGCAGTTCAGCCCCCGTTTCTTGCAATCCATCGCAAGTTCGGGGCCAGGGGTGGATGTCGTGCCTAGAATGGGCTCCATCAACTCACTGGAGAACATCATGAAACGTGCCGTCATCGTCGCCCTTCTGTCGCTCGCATCCCTCTCGATCCAGGCCGCCGAACAGGTGCGCAGCGTGACGCCGTTCAAGACCATCGATTCACAGGGCCCGGTGAGCCTGGTGGTAGAGGTGGGCAAGGCGTACTCGGTGCGGGTCGAGGGCAACCAGAAATTCATCGACCGTGTGAAGACCGACGTCGTGAATGGCGAATTGCGCCTGTCGTTCGCGGACAGGAACAGCAAGAACGTCAATATCGACGATGCCGAACGGGTGGTCGTCACCATGCCCGAACTCACCAGCTTCCGCGGCGAAGGCGCCGGCCTGATGATCCTGAATAATGTGCGCACCGAGCGCTTCGACGTGAACTACAGAGGCGCCGGCAGCCTGCAAATGAACGGCAAGGTCGGCCAGTTGCGCCTGAATGCCGAGGGCGTGGGCGAAGTCGACGCCAAAGCCCTGATCGCGCAGGATGCCGATGTGACCTTCCGCGGCATCGGCGACGTGAGCGTGCATGCCACCAACAAGCTCAATGCCAGCGTCCAGGGCCTGGGAAACCTGACGTATTACGGCAAACCGACATCGGTGAGCAAGTCGGTTTCGGGCATCGGCAACGTCACCGCCGCCAAATAACCATCACGCATTGACGAGATCGATCAGTACCTGCGCATAACACGGCGTGCCCGGCCGGCACCAGCATGCCAGGTCATGGCCGCGCAGTGTCGCATGTGCCTGTTGCGCCACCTGCTGCCCGGCCGGATCGATCTGCAGCCACAGGCGATACGCCGCCACCGCTTCTTCGACCGTCGGCATCGCGATATAGCGCCCGGCCGGTGTGCCGGGCGCCAGCTCGGGCAGCACTGAAAATGGATTACCCCACTTGCCAGGTCGCGCCACGGAGATCGTGTTGGGCGGCATGCGCCAACCTTTCCTGCGGCTCAGTTGCACCCGTTGCGGCGTGGTGGTTGACGTCATGGTGATCCTCGTCGATGGCGGCACCGGCAATTCCGGCATCGACGATCATACCGTCGCCAGACGCTCCTGCATCGACTGTGCACCTGCGTTGCCGCAGGTAGCGGACAGGAACTCCATCAAGCCCTGCAAGGTCTCCACGCGCGCGCGATAAAAGATGAAGCGGCCCTGCTGGCGCGGCGCGACCAGCCCCGCGTGCGTCAGTTCCTTCAAATGGAATGACAGGGACGATGCCGGCATATCGAGGGTTGCTGCAATATTGCTTGCGGACTGGCCCTGGGGGCCGGCCTGCACCAGCAGCCGAAACGCGGCGAAACGGGATTCCTGGGCAAGCGCGGAGAGTGCAACGATGGCGAGATTGGTTTGCATGCGGTCATTCAAGGTTCGATTCAACGGTCCCGGACGCTTACACCGCCGGGCCACCGTTCGAATACTGTCGAATGACTTTGACAGGGTGATGACATGGGCGCGTGCCAGCGCAAATCAGCGACGCCGGCACGCCCGTTGTCACGCTTGCTGGCGCTGCGCGTCGTCCATCAGCTCGTACCACATTGCATTGAGGACGGCAAAGGCAGCCGCGAGCGGCAGGCCGAGTAGCCAGGCGAAATACCACATGATGAAGTCCTTTCTGGTTGCGTTGTTTGTTACGTTGTTCGTGCGGTCATTCGTTCAGTTAATACGCGTGGCTCTTGCCGCCGCTGATGTCGTCTGGCACCACCTTGCCCCACAAGACCTTGTAGACCCAGCTCGTGTAGGCCAGGATCAGGGGCAGGAAGATGCAGGTCGCAACGAGCATGATGAACAGCGTCAGGTGGCTCGACGACGCATCCCACACCGTCAGGCTGGCCTGCGGCTGGATCGACGATGGCAAGATGAACGGGAACATCGATGCGCCCACACTGAGCACGATGCCGGCGATCGACAGGCTCGACGTGAGCATGGCCACGCCTTCACGTCGTCGCACCAGCGCCATCAGGGTCAGCAGCGCACCGACGATGCCGGCTGCTGGCGCCAGCTGCGTCCATGGATGCGCGGCGTAATTGGCAAACCAGCTGCCCGCCACGCCCGCCTCGACAGTCTTGAACAGCGGATTGGACGGGCCGGTCGTCACCACCGCGCTCGTGATGCGATAGCCATCGACAAAGCCCCACAGCAGCACGCCGGCCACGGCGTACAGCACCACGGTGGCAATCGCGGCGCGGATGCCCCAGGCACGCGCACGGGTGGCCACCAGCCCGTCGGTCTTGAGCACCAGCCAGGCCGCACCGTGCATGACGAGCATGGCCACCGACACCAGGCCGCACAGCACGGCAAACGGATTGAGCAGGGCAAAGAAGCCGCCCTCGTAGAAGATCTGCTGATCGGGCGCGAGGCGGAACGACACGCCCTGCAGCACGTTGCCCATCGCGACGCCGAAGATCAGCGCCGGCACGAAGCCGCCGACGAACAGGGCCCAGTCCCAGGTCGCGCGCCAGGCGATGCTGTCACGCTTGCTACGGTATTTAAAGGCGACCGGCCGCAGGATCAGCGCCAGCAGCACGGCCGCCATCGCCAGGTAAAAGCCCGAGAACGAGACCGCATACAGCTGCGGCCAGGCCGCGAAGATTGCGCCACCGCCCAGCACGAGCCAGACCTGATTGCCTTCCCACACGGGGCCGACGGCGTTGATGACGACCCGGCGTTCCAGGTCGGTGTTGGCGACAAATGGCAGCAAGGTACCGGTGCCCAGGTCAAACCCGTCGGTGACGGCAAAACCCACCAGCAGGATGCCCAGCAGCAGCCACCAGATGATGCGCAGCGTGTCGTAGTCGAGAAGCGTATGAAGAATCATGGTGTGTTACTCCGCAGTGATCATGGGCGCAGTGCGCATTGCCGGCGTGGTGCCGATCAGTGGGCTGTGGGTGCCTGGCGCGTGGGCAAGTTCGTCTTCCGGCCCCTTGCGAATGGCCTTGAACATCAGTTTCATTTCCACGACGAGCAGGATCGTATACAGCACGACAAAACCGATCAGGGTCGTCAGCACGGTCTGGATGCCAAGGTTCGACACTGCGACGGCGGTCGGCAGCACGCCCTCGATGGCCCATGGCTGGCGCCCCAGTTCGGCGACGACCCAGCCGGCTTCAGCGGCGATCCATGGCAGCGGGATCGACCACACGGCCACCTTCAGCAGCCACGGATACGCGTCCAGGCGACGGCGCGCCGACAGCCAGAAAAACACCGCCGTGAGCACGATGAAGAACATGCCCAGGCCCACCATGATGCGGAACGACCAGAACAGCGGCGCGACCTGCGGCACGGTATCCAGCGCCGCTTGCCGGATCTGCGCTTCGCTGGCCTGGCGCGGATCGTCCACGTAGCGCTTGAGCAGCAGCGCGTAACCCAGCACTGCGCTGTGCTCTTCGAAGCGCGCCTGCAGGGCCGCCGGTACCGGTGCGCGGCCGCCAAGGGCACGAATCTCTTCGAGTGCGCCGTAGGCCACGATGCCCTGGCGCACCCGCACCTCGGCCAGCTTGACCAGGTCACTGATGCCGGGGATCTGGTTCGACAGCGAACGCGTGCCGATCAGGCCCATCGCCCACGGAATGTGGATCGCGTAGTGTGTCTCGCGCGCGTTCTGGTCGGGAAAGCCAAAGGCAGTGAAGGCGGCCGGCGCCGGCTGCGTCTCCCACATGCCTTCGATGGCAGCGAGCTTCATGTGCTGGTGCTCGGTCGCCAGGTAGCCGCTTTCGTCACCCAGCACCACGACCGACAGCGAGGCCGCCAGGCCGAACGATGCAGCCACCGTCATCGACCGCTTGGCCAATTCGACATGGCGGCCCTTGAGCAGGTACCAGGCCGCGATGCCCAGCACGAACAGCGCCGCGATCACATAGCCGGCCGACACGGTGTGCACGAACTTGGCCTGGGCCACCGGATTGGCCAGCACCGCGCCAAAGTCCGTCACTTCCATGCGCATCGTCTGCGGGTTGAGCGTGGCGCCGATCGGGTTCTGCATCCAGCCATTGGCAATCAGGATCCACAGCGCCGAAAAGTTGGTGCCAAGGGCCATCAGCCAGGTCACGGCCAGGTGCTGCACCTTCGACAGGCGATCCCAGCCGAAGAAGAACAGGCCCACGAAGGTCGCCTCGAGAAAGAACGCCATCAGGCCCTCAATCGCCAGCGGCGCGCCGAACACGTCGCCCACGTAGTGGCTGTAGTAGCTCCAGTTCATGCCGAACTGAAATTCCATCACGAGGCCCGTCGAGACGCCGATCGCAAAGTTGATTCCGAACAGCACGCCCCAGAACTTGGTCATCTGGCGCCAGATGGAGCGCCCGGTCATCACATACACGGTTTCCATGATGGCGATAAGCATCGACAACCCCAGCGTCAGGGGCACAAACAGAAAGTGGTACAGCGCCGTCAAGGCAAACTGCAGTCGGGAGAGCCCGACAACGTCGAGATCCATGGTGAATCCTTTCTTCTTGAATACGTCAGTGGTTGGTTATTTTTAGTGTTGACGCAGCGCGCTCAGCGCCGCATCGAATGCAGGGGTGCCACGCCGCAGGTCGGCGTCGATGCGCCCGTCTTTCATCACGAGCAGCCGGTCGGCCAGCGCGGCTTCGCGCCGCAGATGCGTTGCCACCAGCAGCGTGCGGCCGCTCGCGTGCCGCGCCAGGCGTGCCAGCACATCGGCTGCAGTGGCGCCATCCAGCGCCTCGGTCGGCTCGTCCAGCAGCCAGAAATCAGCCCGGCGCAACAGCAAGCGTGCCAGCGCCAGGCGGCGCGACTGGCCGCCCGACAGGCCAAGACCGCCCTCGCCCAGCAGGGTGTCGAGGCCCTGTGCGAAGCCGCGCACGTCCTGCTCCAGGCCGGCGGCATGCAGTGCGGCCCACAATTGCGCGTCGGTGGCGCCGGGATCGGCCAGGCGCAGGTTGTGGCGCAAGCTGTCGCAAAACAGCTCGGTGCGCTGGGTCAGCCAGGTCGCAGGCCGCGCCCATACCTGGCCCGCCTGGGCGGCCAGCTCACCGGCCGCCAGCGCCAGCAGCGTCGACTTGCCGACACCGCTGCTGCCCACCACGGCAACCCGCTCGCCAACGGCGATGTGCAGATCGACCGCATGAAGGGCCGCGCCGGTGCGGCCGGGATGGAACACGGTGGTGGCGTGCAGCATCAACGCCGTGCCGGCGGCGGCAGGCGTTGGCACCGCTGTGTCGGCCTGCTGGCGCAGACGCGGGGCCACGCGGCGCATGGCGAGCCAGCTGCGGCCAGCCTCGATCGCGCCGCGCCGCAGTGCGGCAAACGGTTCCAGCGCCGCCAGCGCGATCAACAGCGCCAGCGCCGCGGCGGGTGCGCCCAGCTGCTGCACCTGCGTCTGTATGTGTTGCACCTGCTGCTGCGCCGGATGCGATGCCACTTGCTGCGCCAGCGCGCCCACTGCCAGCAGGACGGCGGCGACGGTGACGTGGCCACCGACCGCGTACAGCCAGCCCGCGCCGGTGTCCAGCCGGTGCAGCGCAGCGTCATGGCGCGCCAGGGTCATGTCGAGGCGCGCCAATTGCGCGCACTGCGCCGGCAGGCGGCCGGCCAGCGCCAGGTCGGTCTGGCCAGCGACCAGGTCGATCGCCTGGGCGCGCAACCGTTCCAGCGCCCGGACGCGGCGCAGCGCCAGCGGCCGCGCCAGGCGCGCCACGAGCAGGGTCACGCCCCAGCCGACCACCAGCAGCCAGCCGAACATCGCCAGGCCGAGGCGCCAGTCGAGGTTCGCCAGCACCAGGCCGGCCAGCAGCGCTGCGCCGCAGGCCGCGCCAGCTGGCACGATCAGGCGCAGATAGACCGATTCGAGGGCATCGATGTCGCCCGTCAGGCGAAACAGCAGGCGCGACGGCCGGCGCAGCAGCGCCCGTGCGGCATCCGGCGTGGCCCAGCCACGAAACAGCCGCTCGCGCAGCGCGGCCAGTACGCCAAACGTGGCGTCGTGCGTCACCGTGCGCTCGGCATAGCGGCCGAAGGTGCGGCCCAGGGCCAGCAGGCGAATCGCCGCGCTCGGCACGAACACATTGAACATGACGGCGCTGCCGGCCAGGCCGGCCAGGGCCGCCGAGGTGATGAACCAGCCCGAGTTGCCCAGCAGCGCCATCCCGGCCAGCACCACCAGCGTCGACAGAAGTGCACCCAGGGCCAGGCGCCGCCCGCCAGTGCGGATGAACAGGGACAGCACCGGCTGCAGGTCGTTGTTGCGTTTTGTTTCTTTGCCACGCTTTGTTTCTTTGCCACGTTTCATGCTGCGCTCCGTTGGATCAGTGGTTCGCCAAGGCGCACGACGCGGCCCAGGCGCGCGGCCAGTGCCAGATCGTGGGTGGCGACGATCATGGTGCGGCCCTGCGCCAGTTGCAGCAGCGCGTCGATGACGCCGGCGGCCGTATCGCGGTCGAGGTGGGCAGTGGGTTCGTCGACCAGCAGCAGGCCGGCGTGCGGCGCGCATATCGCGCGGGCCAGCGCAAGGCGCACCAGTTCGCCGCCCGACAGGCCAAGGCCGCCCTCGCCCAGGCTCTCACCCGACGTCGCGTGCTCGATCTGGCCAAGGCCCGCGCGTCCCACGGCACGGCTGACGGCATCGACCGTCACGCCATCGCGCTCGAGCGACACGTTGGCGCGCACCGAACCGGCAAACACATGCGGCTTCTGGCCGATCCAGGCCATGCGCGCGCGCAGGCCGGCAGCCGACCCGGCGTCCAGCGGCACACCGCCGATGCGCACGGTGCCGCTGTCAAATGGGACGAGGCCCGCGATGATCGACAGCAGCGTGGTCTTGCCACTGCCGCTCGGGCCGACGAGCGCCACGTGCTCGCCGACGCGCACATATACATCCTGGTTGTCGAACAACGGCGTTTCGCCCGGGTGCGCAAAGCGCAGGCACTCGATATCGACCGATGGCGCGCGGCCAATGCGCAGCGCCTCGTCCGGCCCTTGCAGCGCGCCCGGCAACGGCAAGCCGGCCGCCTGCAGCTTGTCCAGCGCCTCGAGCGCTGCTTCGCCAGCGGCCTTGTCGTGCCACACCGCAGCCAGTTCGCGCAGCGGTTCGAAAAACGCCGGCGCCAGCAGCAGCACGAACAGGCCTTCGGCCAGCGTCAACCGGCTGCCCCAGCTGCCCGGCCCGATTTCGCCGAGCAGGTGGAAACCCACGTACACCGCCACCAGCGCCACGCCCAGCGCCGAAAACAGTTCGAGCGCGGTCGACGACAGGAAGGCGATGCGCAGTACGCGCATCGTGCTGGCGCGGACTGCTTCGCTGGAAGCCCGTACCCGCCGGGCGGTAGCGTCGACAGCGCCCAGCGCGCGCAGCGTCGACAGGCCGCGCAGCCGGTCGAGCAAAAAGCCGCTCATGCCGCCGACCAATTGCAGTTGCGCTTCGCTGGCAGCCTTGGCGCGCCAGCCAATGACGGCCATGAACAGCGGAATCAAGGGCGCGGCCAGCACCAGGATCAACGCGGCAAGCCACGAAAAGTTACAAACCACGAGCGCAATGACGGGTGGCACCAGCAGGACTCGCATGCGCGCCGGCCCGTAGCGCAGCAGCCATGGCAGCACGGCTTCGGCCTGCTCAGCGACGATGCTGGCGGCCTGACCGGATGGCAGGCGCGCACGGTCCAGCGGCGAGCGCGCGGCCAGGGCTTGCACGGCTGCCTGACGCAAGGCGGCAAGCTGGCTGCGCGACACGGCGAACAAGCGGCGTGCACCCCACGCTTCGCTGCTGGCGCGCAAGACGCCAAGGGCCAGGAATGCCAGCGCCGGCAGCAGCATGTCGGCCAGACCAGCGCCCTGGGCCAGGCGCCCCACTGCATGCGCCAGCAGCGCCGCCTGCGGAATCCACAGCAGCGCCGCGCCGCTCATCGCCAGCGTGGCGCCACGCGCAGGGCCAAGGCCTGTAGGCAGTGCCGGGCGGCGGGGTTGGCTGCGGTGCATGGTGGTTCTCCAAACGTTGTTGCAACAAAGCGGCAGACGTACGGGGGCCATGGCCATCAGCATCGGACGTGCCCCGGAATAAACTTTTTGTATTTTCTAGAACTTCAGAAATTTCGGAAGGTGAATGGATTATGCGCTGAAACTTCTGGTTTGTCTGTAATGGGTGACCAGGTTAGTCGGGAATTACGAACGTATTAACAACAATGGCGGCAAACACGTGCATGCGTGGTACGTGTCCGGGTGACGTGGGATAATTCACCTTTCACAAGCATCGAAAAGTTCGCAACCATGACGCCACTTGTCCAAACGTTTGTCAGTCACTTCGGCGAGATGGGCAGCCGCTGGGGCATCAACCGCACGGTGGGGCAAATCTATGCCCTGCTCTTCGTTTCTGAAGAACAGCTGCATGCCGACGACATCGGCGAAAAACTCGGTATTTCGCGCTCGAACGTGAGCATCGGCCTGAAAGAACTGCAGTCGTGGGGCCTGGTGCGCCTGTCGCGCATTCCGGGCGACCGCCGCGAATACTTCACGTCGCTGGGCGATGTGTGGGAAATCTTCCGCGTGGTCGCTGCCGAGCGGCGCCGGCGCGAAGTCGCCCCGACGCTGTCGGTACTGCGCGAGTCGCTGATGGCCAACGCCAATCACCCCGAAGACAAGTTCGCACAGGAGCGCATGCGCGAGATGCACGAGCTGGTCGACCTGGCCAACAACTGGTTCGACGACCTGCAGCGCCTTTCGCCCGAGTCGATGGCGCAATTGATGAAGATGGGTTCCAAAGTCCAGAAGTTGCTCTCGGCCAAGGACCGCCTGTTCGCTGCCAAAGACGGCAAGGCGCCGAAGCAAACGCCGGAAGAATAAGGCGGTCGGCAGAGCCGTGCTCGCCTCTTTCGGCCGACCGGCTAGACTGGGCTTTTCCTTTTTCTCTTACCAGTCCAGTCCATGAATATCGCTTGTATCGCCTGGGGCTCGCTGCTCTGGAAACCCCAGGGCCTGAAGCTCGCCTCCGGATGGCATCCGGGTGGCCCCGCCATGCCCATCGAATTTGCCCGCCAGAGCGACGACAGTCCCGAACTGGCACTCGTGCTGTGCGACAGCGCGCGCCTCATGCCCACCTACTGGGCCTACGTCGCCACCGATGACCTGGATACCGCCCGCGCCATGCTGTTCGCGCGCGAAAAGATCAGGGCTGCGTTCCCCGAGTGGGTCGGCAGCGTGCCGGCGCAGGATGGCGCAGAAGACAATCCGCGCGTGGCCGCCTGGTTGCGCGCCAAGGGCATTGATGCCGCCATCTGGACCGCGATCCCGCCGAAATTCAATGGCGTGAGCGGCCGCGTGCCGACCGTCGACGAAGCCGTGGCATGGCTGGACAGCTGCAGCGGCGCGCAGCGCGACGCCGCCGAGGATTACATCCGCCGCACGCCGGCCCATATCGACACCGCGTACCGGCGCATCATCGCGGCACGCCTGGGCTGGCACCCGCTGCGCGAGGCGCATGTGACGCAGATGCGCTGACCGGCGCGATGCGTTGCCGCACCCACGCCTGCGCATGCGCCAGCGTCACCCTGGCCATCACGGTCGGAAAATGAATAAAACCATGTGGCGCTTCGGGCGCCACGTTCAGTTCGACGTCGGCCACCTGCTGCCAGCGCTGCGCCATGCGCAGCGTGTCGTCGAGCAGCGGATCGCCGCCCCCAACGATCATCAGCGCCGGCGGCATGCCGGCCAGTTCGCCGAACAGCGGTGACAGCGGCGGCTGGCGGCGCGCGGCGTCGTCCAGGTCGGGCGTGAGCCCGCGCAGTCCGGCCAGCATGCGCGGCCCGTCGAGCACCAGCGTTTCGGGCCCTGCCCTGCGCACGCTGTCGGTGCCGGCCATATCGTAAACGCCGTAGTACAGGACGGCCCCGGCGATGCGCGCCAGCAGCGCCGGCCAGGCCCGCAGCCCTTGCAGCATGGCCGCAGCCAGGTGCGCGCCCGCCGATTCGCCGACCACGATCACCGGCAAGCCGGCATGGTCTGGCAAGCCACCTTGCAACAGCCAGCGCGCCGCAGCCAGACATTCTTCCATCTGCTCGTGCACGGAGGCGCGCGGCGCCAGCCGGTAATCGACCGACACCACGGCCAGGCCACAGCAGCTGGCGAAGGCCGCATTGAACGCATCGTTCATGGACGCATTGCCGACCACCCAGCCGCCGCCGTGGATGTCGAGCACGATGCCGGCCACTGGCCCGCGCGGGCGGATGATCCTGACCTGCACCTGCACTCCCTCCAGCCCCACCTTGCGCGTCTCGACCTGCAGGCCAGCGCGGCGCAGCTTGCGGTCAGCGCCGACCTGGGACAAGCGCAGCAAGCCCTGCACAAGCGGCGGCATGAAGCGGTGGCGCGATCCAAAGCGCGGCGCGCGCGCAAGCCGCGCATTGAAGCGTTTTGCTTCGTTCAGCGTGGCGTCGTCAAAGGTCAATGGCATCGGCGTTTCTGAAACATGGCGTATGAGAAAAGAGTCAAACGGCCGGCAAGCGTACCACCGCATTCAAACCACCCTCGGGATGGTTCGACAGCACCAGCCGGCCGCCATGCGCCTCGATCACGCCGCGCGCGATACCCAGGCCCAGTCCCATGCCGCCATCATTCTGCTCGCGCCCATGCGCCAGCCGCACATACGGGTCGAACAGGCTGGCAAACGCTTCATCGGGCACGCCGGGCCCGTGGTCGCGCAGGCAGATCAGCACCCAGCCAGGCTCCTGGCGCACGCTGATCTCGGCGCGCGCGCCGTAGAACAGCGCGTTGTCGAGCAGGTTGCCAAGCGCGCGCTTGAGCGCCAGCGGCTTGCCGCGCACCGTCACGCCGGACGGTTGCCAGGCCACCGCGTGCCCCGCCAGTTCGGCGCTGCGCACCATGCGGCCCAGCATCGTATCGAGCTTGATCTCGGTGGGATTTTCGTGGATGTCGCTGTCCTTCACGCATTGCAGCGCGCCCTTGACCATCATGTCGAGTTCATCGAGGTCTTCCTCGAATTCGTCGCGCAGGGCTTCGTCGTCCAGCAGTTCGGCTCGCAGTTTGAGGCGCGTGATCGGGGTGCGCAGGTCGTGTGAAATCGAGATGAACAGGCGCTCGCGGTCGTCGATATAGCGCCCGATGCGCTCGCGCATCGCGCTGAAGGCGCGCGCGGTGTTGATGAATTCGCGGCTGCCGGTTTCGGGCAGCGGGCGCGCTTCGTCGTCGTGACCCTGGCCCAAGGCCGACGCGGCATCGGACAACGCGGCCAGCGGCCGCGTGATCGAGCGCACGACGAGCAGACAAAGCAGCAGCACCACGGCCAGCGACAGGATCTGCGGCATCAGGCGATCCCACGCGAACGGATCGCTGCTGTCGAGGAAATACGGGTTCGGCATCAGCGCCGCCATGTACAGCCAGTTACCGGGCTCGATCTCGGTCTGGATCACGAGGATCGGGGCCGGGTCGGGCTTGAGCAGCAGCACATGCTGGACCCAGGCATTGGGCAGGTCGTCCAGGCGCACATCGTGTTCGGCCACCACCAGCCGGTCAGGCCGGGCAAACGCGAGCCGGAAGCCTGGCGAATGCGGCAGGTCGCTCCTGAGCGTGGCGTCGACCGTGGCAATCACGCTTTGCGCAAGCGGGTGCGGCGCGATTTGCTCGATCGGCACGTAGGCATGATTGAGGTTGACGAAAAACCGCGTGCCGCCCATTTCACGCAACTGCTGGATGATGAGCAGGCGATAGGCCGGCGGCAGGCTGCGAAAGAAGCGGATCGCGCCCGCAGCGCTGTGCGCCACGTACTGGGCCGACGATTGCGCCTCGACCTGCGATTTGGCGCGCAGCTGGCTGGCCCAGATCGCACTGGCCGCCAGCTGCGTCACCAGCACCCCGGCCACCATGACAAGGGTCAGGCGGCCAAGCAGCGACGCCGGCAACCAGCGCTGCAACGGCTGGTGCAGCACGCGCGCGAGCGGGTTGCTGCTACGGCTAGACACTGGACACGCTGACGTCGGCCGAGAACACATAGCCGGCCCCGCGCACGGTTTTGATCAGCGCCGGCTGCTTGCCGTCGTCGTTCAGCCGCAGGCGCAGGCGGCTGATCTGCACGTCCAGCGAGCGGTCGAGCGGGCCGGCGTCGCGCCCTCGCGTTTCTTCGCACAGCAGGCCACGGTCGAGGATCTTGCCTGGGTGCTCGGTGAAATATTTGAGCAGCTGGAAATCGAGCCCCGTGAGCGCCACCGGATGGCCGGCGCTGTCGGTCACCGTGCGCTCCATCAGGTCGAGGGTGAAGCCGACAAACCGGTGGTAGCGCACCGACGGCGTCTCGGGCGCGGCGCGGCGCAGGATCGCCTTGATGCGCGCCAGCAGCTCGCGCGGGCTGTAGGGCTTGGCGATGTAGTCGTCGGCGCCCAGCTCGAGGCCGACGATGCGGTCGGTTTCGTCCGAGCTGGCCGTGAGCATGATGATCGGCACATTCGAGCGCTGGCGCACCTGCTTGCACAGCGCGAAGCCGTCGGTATCGGGCAGCATCACGTCCAAGATCACCATCGACAGCGTCTCGAGGTGCGCCTGGAATTCGGCCAGGAAGCTCTCGCCGTTGTGCGACAGGATCACGTCGTACTGGTTTTTCTCCAGATACGTCTTGAGCAGCACGCAGGTTTTTTTGTCATCGTCTACGATCAGTATCTTGCGCACCCGGCGTCCCCTGGCTGGTTAAATTGAATAGTCTGAACAAGGCGGCGAGGCGGCGCTGCGCCACCGCCACCGGCACGGCGTCGTCGAGCAGATAGCGATGCACCTCGGCGATGATGGCATCGCGGCTGGCTTCATCGGTCGCCATACGGTGCACGAGGCTGGGCGCCTGCACGGCCTGGCCGCCGGCGAAGGTCGTCCACGACGCCCGCGCGCAACTGTCCATGCGCGCCGGATCGGCATCGCGCCGTACCGGCACTGCGCCCTTGAGCAGATTGAAGTCGGCCTGGATCGAGGGCGAGAGCAGCAGGCGCGCCATCTTTTCCTGCGCCTCGCGGTGCCGGTAGTCGCCGGCGAACATCGACAGCGTGTCGACACTGTACAGGTGATACGCGCCGGTGCCCGGCGCGCCGACGCAGCCATAATCCTGGTCGAGCACCATCCGGTGTTCGGCCAGCTCGGGCTTGGCCCAGTCGCCCATGATCATCATGCCGGCCTGGCCGGCGGCGAAGCGGCGCACGACCTCGGTCCAGGGCCGCTCGGCCAGTTGGCCGCCGGCCCAGCCCTTGATCGTGCGCAGGCGCTGCAGCGCGTGCGCGGTGCGCGCATCAAAAGCGGCGGCCGGACTGCGGCGCACGAACAGCGCGCGATAGAAGGCCGGCCCGCTCTCGGCCAGCACGAGGTTTTCGAACAGCGCCGCCACCTGCCAGGCTTCGCTGCTTTGCGCCAGCGGCTGCACGCCCGCGGCCAGCAGGCGCGCAGCGACGGCGTCGAATTCGGACCAGGTGGTGGGCGGCGCCAGCTTGAGCCGGGCGAACAGCGTGCGGTTGTAGAACAGCGTATTGACGCGGTGGATGCCAAGCGGCGCGGCCATCGTGTGCTTGCGGTACTGGATCAGGTTCTGGACCGTGGGGAACAGCACGCCGCGCCAGTTGTCGGCAACGGCCACATTGTCCAGTTCGAGCAGCAGGCCCATCTCGGCCCATTCGGCGACCGATACGCCGATGATCTGCGTGACTTCGGGCGCGTCGCCGGCCAGCACCCTGCCCTTGAGGACCTTGCCGGCGCCGATGCCGGCGCCGCCGGGAATCGCGGCGTCTTCCCACTGCACGCCTTCCTTCCCGAGGCGCTGCGCCAGCAGGTCGGCCGCGCGGCGCTCGCTGGCGGAGGTCCACCAGTGCAGCACCTGCAGGCCGGACGATGGCGCCGCGGACGACGTTGCAGACGACATCGCGGGTGCCGGTGGCACGATCGCCAGCATCGGCGCTGCCGCCTGCACGGCGCCATTGAAGGCGCAGGCAGAGGCCAGTACGGCAGCAATCCGCAGGCGTCGCCAGTCGCACCAACGCGCTGCCACTTTTCCGATCGACGCTCTCACCCGGTATCCCGCAGAAAACGCTGATTATAGCCCCGTGCTTCGCTACCCAGCAGGCATTTCGGCCACGCCGTCAGCGCCGGTCGATGCGCGCCACCAGCCCCGGCCTGCCATTGCGGTCAAAGGCCGCGACCTGGATCAGCCCACGCTCGGCGATCGGCCCGGTCACCGGCCGGCTGCTGGCGCTCGGCGTGCTGCCATCCACGGTATAGCGCAGTGCGATCCCCGGCAATACATGGTTGACCAGGACCTTGTCGCCGTCGAGCAGCAGGCCGGGTGGCGCAATGCGGTACGCCACGCCGGTGCGATCCAGATCGAGCCGCGGCAGCACGCGCTGGCCCAGCGCATTGACGAAGCCCGACCAGGCCGTGCGATGCAGCGCCGCCGCCTTCGTGGCATCGGGCTCGGTGGCCCAGGCCGGATCCGGCGCCCAGGCCCGTTCTGCCACCGCCAGCAGGCGCGGCATGACCAGGTAATCGATGCGAGCCGGATCGCGCACCGTTTCGGTAAACAAGGTCGCCTCCAGGCCGCGCACGCGACGCTTGCCGTAATCGGTCAGGCCGTCCTTGCCCACGCGCGCAGCCTCGGTCGCGTTCTTCAGGTAGTCAAACGGGATGAAGTCATACGGGGTCTCAAGTTCGACGTAGTCGCCCCAGTTCACGCCCGGTTCTTCCGGGTTGGCGTTGTGGGCCATGTCCATGTACATCTTGGTCACGGGCGCGAGCACGATGTCATAGCCGGCGTTGGCCAGCCGATAGGCCAGGTCTTCGGCGCCTTCGGTATTGTTCCAGACCCAGGCCAGGAATCCTTTTTGCGTGAAGCGCGGGTTCGGGATCAGCTTGTTCTTGCCATGCAGCGTGGTCTTGCGCGCCGCCAGCTCTTCCCAGCCCGACGTGTAGAGGCCATGCTTGCGCAGCATGCCGTCGACCCGTTCATAGAAATAATCCCACAGGTCGGCTGTCGATTCGAGGTGTTCGCGCGCCATCATCGCGCGGCTGGCCGGGGATTGTTCCCAGGCGCCGTTCGGCAGTTCGTCGCCGCCCATGTGGATCGTATGCAGCGGCACGCCCGCTTCGCGGTGCAGCTTCACCACTTCGTCCACCACGTGCTGGACGAACGTGAAGCTCGATTCCAGACCCGGATTGAGCACGTGATCGTTGTACAGCTGCGGCGACTTGTAGACCGAGCGATCGGCGAAATCATTGAGCAGATACTTGGCCGCGTCCTTGTCGCCGGCTGCCTTCAGGCGGTGGTAGCGCGCTTCCATCGCCTGCACGGCGGCGCGCGCGTGGCCCGGCATTTCGAGTTCGGGAATCACTTCGATGTGACGCGCGGCCGCGTAGCGCAGGATCTCGATGTAGTCGGCGCGCGTGTAGTAGCCGCTGCCGCCCGTATCGCGCGGGTCGGGCCCGGAGCCATAGGCCGGCTGCAGGCGCACGCCCGGCCTGGCGCTATGGCCGCGCACGGCGCCGATCGACGTCAGTTCGGGCAGGCCGGCGATCTCGAGGCGCCAGCCTTCGTCCTCGGTCAGGTGGAAGTGGAACTTGTTCATCTTGTAGCGCGCCATCAGGTCGAGCCACTTGAACACGGTTTCCTTGGTGTGGAAGTTGCGCGAGACGTCCAGCATGAAGCCGCGATAGGCAAAGCGCGGCGCATCGACGATCGTCACCTCGGGCACCGACTGCTCGGCGGCGCCAGGCAACGGCAGCAGATCGCGCAGGGTCTGCAGGCCATACGCCACGCCGGCCGGGCTGTTGCCGACGATCGTGATGCCCGCACCGGCGCCGCTGCCTGCGCGCACCGCAAGGCTGTACGCTTCGGGCGAGGTCTGTCCTTCGACCTTGCCCACGCTCAGGCGCAGCGCCGGCCCGCTGCCCTGCAGCGATGCCGGGAACAGCGAGCGCGCCAGGTCCGCTTCGCCTGCCAGCGCCGCTGATGCGTTCACCACCGGCTTGCCTGTCAGGCGCAGCTTGCCGCTGCCCTGCGTCAGTTGCAGGGGCGTCGGCAGCACAAGGGGCACGGCGCTCGCCGGCAGCAGGTCGGCACGCTGGTTGCTGCGATACGTATCGGCTGCGGTGACCACGGGCCGGGCACCCGTGTCGCCCTTGTCGAGCTGCTCGGGCCGCGTCACCGGCAGCAGCGCAAAATCGGTGATCGCCACGCCGACCTCGGGCTGCGCGTCGTACACCAGATAAGGCCCGATCGGCGCCCGCGCCATCTTGATGATCACCTGCGGGTGGTAGTAATCAATGTCGAGCGACTGCCCCGGCGCCAGGCCCGCAAAGTTTGCTTGCGGGCGCAGGCGGTACAGATTGCCGGCGACCTGCTCCATGCGCAGATTGCCTCCCACCGCGCCCTGTACGACGCCATCCATGCTGTTGAAGTACAGCGTCCAGCCCTTGGCTGGCAGGCGCTGGCTGTCGTTGTTGGTCAGGGTCATGCGCGCCTTGGCGCGGCCTTCCGGCATCTGCGGCGTGTACTCGTTGCGCAGCAGTTCCCAGCGCATCTGCAGCCGGGCGCCGCTGGCGACGCCTTCCATGCTGGCCGCAGCGGATGCTGACAGCGGGGTGGGTGGCGCCGCAGCCATGCCGGCCAGCGGCGTGGCCAGCAGCAGCGACGCGAGGGCGCAGCGTCGAACCAGGTGTGTGGTATCCAAGAGTGTCTCCAATCCAGCCAAAAAGTGGGTTCGTCGTTCAGGGTTGCGGGGGCTTGTACCACCGGTCGAAATCGCGTTGCAGCCTGGCGGCCGCAGGTTCGGGCGCCAGCGTCCCTTTCAGCACGTCGGCGTTGACGCGCCATAGCACGCTTTCCATGCTGGGTTGTCCGCGGTGCAGCACTTGCGCATTGAGGCGCACGGTCGACGCGCAGCTGTTGCGCCACTCGACCATCTGCTTGGCGACCGGATCGCGCATCGCAATCAGGTGATTCGACAGCGTGAAAAAGCCGGTCAGCCGGTTGCTGTAGATGTCGGCAAATTCCTGCGAGCCAACCCAGGCCAGGAACCTGAAAGCGTCCTGCTTGTTCTTCGATGCGCGGTTCACGCCCAGCCCCAGGTCCATGTGGTCCGAGATGAAGCAGGCATCGCCGCGCCGCTTCACCGGCGCGGCGAACACGCCCAGCTCCAGGCCGGGCGCGCTGCTGAAACGCGCGATATCCCAAGACCCGGCCGGATAGATCGCGGCGCGACCCGTGGCGAACATCGCCTGGCTCTGGCCATAGGTTTGCGTGGCGGCGCTGGCGGGCAGATAGGCGCCCATGCGCGCACCGAAGCGCAGCGCCTCGACGAACGGCGGATCAGTCAGGCGCGCGCGCCCGTCCGCCAGCGCCTTCTGGCCAGCTTCGCCGCGCCAGAAATTCGGCCCGATATTGGTAAATACCAGCTGGCTCGCTTCCCAGCCATCGGCCATGCCGAGCGCCAGCGGCGCGACGCCGTTCTTCTTCAGCACATCGAGCACGCGAAAGAATTCATCCACCGTGCGTGGCGCCTGCAGGTCGTACTTCCGGAAGATCGCCTTGTTGTACATGAAGCCGTGGATCACCGACGCCACCGGCATGCAGAAGGCTTCCTTGCCGCCGGCCGTCTGCCAGGCCACCATCGCGCCCGGCTCGAAATACTGCATCCCGGGCTTGCCATCGAGGCGCTCCAGGTGCCCCTGCGCATACAGGGTCAGGGATGCGTCGAACGGGCGGCATGCAACCAGGTCACCGGCGCTGCCGTCGGCCAGGCGCGCCGCGAGGCGGCCATCGTAGTCGGTCGGCGCGGTCGGCGCGAACTTGACGTCGATGCCGGGATGGCTGCGCTGGAACGCGGGGATCAGCACCTTTTCCCACAGCGCCTTGTCGTCCACGCGCCAGCTCTCGATCACGAGCGTGCCGGCGTGCGCGAGCGGCGCCGCAAGGGTCAATAGTGCGCACAGCATCCATCCGGCAAAGTGCATCGACCTGCCCTTCTCAGTAGTGCGCGTACGGATTCTTGTTCCGGTTCGCGTAGTACAACCAGGCAGTGCCTGCCACGCTGCCCGAACTGGTGAAGTCCGCATTGGTATTGCGCGTTGCGTACGGCATGCTGCCCAGCTTGTCGACCATGTAGTTCAGCGACTCGAGCATCTGACTGGCCCCGTTGCCCGCGCACTGCATCGTGGGTGCGCCCTGGCGCATCGCCATGATCGCGCCCAGGCTGCCCTCGCTCCAGACAAACGGCGCACTTGACGGCACGTTGTCGTAGATGACGTCGTAGAAGCCGACGATGCCAGTCACCTTGCGCGACGGGTAGTCCAGGCGGCCGCCGACATTGAAATAGTCGCACATCCCCGGCAATGCAGCGGCGAAGTTCTGTCCGGCGCTGCCGACGTTCCCCAGCGCCAGTACCGACCACGAATAGGTGTCGAGATAGCGCTCGCCCGTATTCAGGGTGCCGGTATTGGCGTCGTAGCCACCCAAAAAGCGCGTGCCGTTCCACAGGCTTTCCGCCATCTGCCGCAACTGCGTGGCGGCGGTCAGGTATTGGCTGCCGCCATTGAGCGCGTGGTACTGGTGCAGGCTGGCGTAGGCGTCGAGCTGGTGCTCCAGCGCGAAGATGCCGGTGCGGCCCGCCACGTAGTTGGTCGGTGCGAAGCGCAAGCCGCTGCGGCCCACGCCATTGATCGTCACGGCCACGGTTTCTGCGCGCAGGTAGTCGTGCAGGCGGGTCGACATGACCAGGTACTTCGTGCTGTCAAAGGCTTTCTGGTAGGCGTTGAGCGCCATGCCGAACCAGGCGTTGGCGCCGGCGATGCGCATGTCCACGCCGGGATTGGCGTCGGCGCCGTCGGCCAGATAGGCAAACACCCAGGCGCCGGACGCCGACTGCGATTTGGCCAGTGCGTTGATGATCTGCTCGGCGCTGGCCTGCTCGCCGGCCAGGCTGAAGGCGATCACGGCCAGCGCCTGGTCGTACAGGAAGGCTGAGTCCATGTCGTGGAAGCTGCGGATCAGGCGCCCCGCGCCATACGGCCCGCCAGTGATTTGCGGCGTATTCATCATGCGCTGCAGTGCGGCGATCTGCGCGTTGGCGGATGTTGCCGGCGCCGGGAAATAAGCGGCGGTGTAGGCCGTGACCGCCGCCGGATCGACTGGCAGCGACAGCTTGGTCGTGCCCGTGATCTGGCCGCTGCAAAAGCCACCGGCCGCATTGCAGTTGGCGCCCGAGAGCGGATCGTACGATGCCGGATGCAGCACCAGCACGGCGCGGTCGGCGCTGCCCACCGAACGTGGCAGGGTCAGCGTGAACGTGCCGTCGGCGTTGATGACGGCGCTTGCATCGGCCTGGTAATAGAACACGTCGTGGTGGACGAACACGCCGATACGATAGTTCTGCACGCTCCCCGCCGGCAGCGTGTGCGCGCCCCGGAACACGGTCTGCGTGGCCGACTGCGTCAGTTGCGAGACGCCGAACGCCACCGCCGGCGTGGTGGCCAGCGGCGGTTCATTGTACGGAAAATCCCACCCCGACCAGACGGGCCACGGCGATGCAGCAGCCACGGCGACGGGCGCCGCTGACAACTGCCGCGACACCTCAGCGCCACCATCGGCGGCATTGCCACCACAACCGGCCAGCACCAGCGCCGTCGCTACCGCCGTTGCCACACCACCCAGACCATTGTTCGCATCACGCATCGCATTCTCCTGAAGGACACACTGCTGACATTTGCTTTACCAGTCGACACCCACGCGCACACCGAACATGCGCGGCTCGTTGTACTGGCCAATGACGTACCCAGGGTCGACGATGCGCGCATTGTTTTTGGCAAGCACGTCGTTCAGGTTGTTCACATACACCTCGGCGCGCCAGTTGCCGCTCGGTGCCGTCAAGCGCAGCGACGCGTCATACGTTGCGTAGGCGTTCTGCTGGTTGCCGACCTTGGGGTTGTCCAGGTTCTGGATGCTGAAGTACATCTTGTCCTGCCAGCGCGCCGACAGGCGTGGCGTGAGTTCGTAGTCGCCGGCCAGCATGAAGCGCTGCGAGACTTCGATCCGCGCCGAGTTGCGCGGCGCGTTCGGCAAATCATTACCCACCACGTTCGCCGGGAAGCGGCCGACCAGCGCCTGGTTCGGGCCCGTGTAGCGCACGCACGGCTCCACGCCGTAAGTGGCGCGGAATGGCCCGCACGGCACGTCACGCCAGGTCTGCGTGTAATCCGGGTACGACACCACCTTGGCGCGCAGGTGCGAGTACTGGAAATTGACTTCGGCGCCGGCCCATGGGCGGTATTTGCCTTCCAGTTCCAGGCCCGAGATCTTCGCTTCGGCCGCATTCGTGGTGCCATACAACACCGCTGAATCGCACGATGGATTGGCGGCGGTGCACGGGATCGCCGGGATGATCTTGCCCATCTCGACCGCGCCGGTCATCTGCATGTCCTTGTAGCGGCTGTGGAAGGCGGTGGCCGAGAACGACAGGCGGTTGTCCAGCATGCGGCCCTTGTAGCCGACCTCGAAGTTGGTCAGCGTTTCAGGCTTCCATGGCAGGAAGGTGTAGTGCGGGCCCGGCTCACGGTCGGCGCAGTTGCCGCCCAGGCCGCGTGCGCAGATATTCTGCTTGTCGCTGAAGCCACCGGCCTTGTAGCCGGTCGAGAGCGAACCGAACACGAAGTCGTCCGGCGTGACCTGGTAGCTCAGGCCCAGGCGCCATGTGAACTTGTTCCACGAATCGCGGTTGCTGCTGATGTCGGGCGTGATGCCGGCCATGCCGGCCACGCCGTAGTACGAACCCATGCCGGGTTTGAGGTCGCTGCTGTTGAAGAAGCGGCCCGGGATCGGCGTGTACTGGCCCTGGAAGTACGAGTACGGATCGCCCGTGGTGCCCGAATCGTAGAACTTGCCGTTCTTGTCTTCGCGCTCGTCGCGCGTCATGCGCCCGCCAACCGTCAGGTTCCATTTCGGCGCGAAGGCCCAGTCGACCTGGCCGAAGGCGGCCATCGATTCGGACTGGCGGTCGGTCTGGTCGTACAGCGCGTAGTACGGCGCGCCCGGTGCGTTGACCATCGCCGAGATCGAGTCTTCGCCGAACTCGATCGCGTTCTTTTCGTGCATCCAGAACAGGCCGGTGACGTAGCGCAGATTGCCCTGCTCACCGCGCAGCTGCAGTTCCTGGACCGTGGTCTTGAACTTGGACGAATTGGTAAAGCCGGCCGAATCGTTGACGAAGCCGCCGTAGATATTGATGTCTTCGGCCAGCGGCTGGTAGCCCGAGTCGCCGTCGCGGATCTGGCGCCGGTTCTGCTCCGAGTACGACACGTTGTATTCGACGGTCGTGTGGTCGTTCACGCTCCAGGTCAGGCGGTTGCGGAAGGTGTCGATGTTCCAGTCGAGTTCACCCGGCCGGTTGATCTTGACGTCCCACTGCCCGCCCGGGCAGGCGTGGGCCGTGCCGGCCGCCATCGTGCAATCCTTGAGCGCGATGTCGCCGGCGCCCTTGTTGGTGTAGCGCTCGTAGGCGCCGAGCCATTCGAGATCGTTGCGGATCTTCCAGCGGCCCTGCAGGCGCGCCGCCCATTCGTCCTTGTTGCCATAAGCGTCGCTGGCGCCGACCTTGCGGTTGTAGCGCTGATCGACATCGGGAATGATGTTGCCGGCCGCATCGCGCGCCGGCGTCACGCCGAATTCCGGAAAGTTCGCCGCGTAGAAATCCTGCTCCTGGTTCAGGTAGCTGTCACGCTTGATGACCATCATCGTGGCGCGCATCGCGAAGGTGTCGCTGACCGGGATGTTTTGCACGGCCGTCACCTGGCGCAGGTTGTAGCGCCCGAGCGTGAGGCCCGCATTGCCTTCGGTCGAATTGAACTGCGGCTTGTTCGGGATGATGTTGATGCTGCCGCCCGTCGCATTGCGGCCAAACAGCGTGCCCTGCGGGCCGCGCAGCACTTCGACCTGCTCCAGGTCGAACAGCAGCGCCAGCGCCGATTGCGGGCGCGGCGTGTAGATGCCGTCGACGTTCAGGCTGACCGCCGGATTGCCGATCTCGGTGAAGTCGTTGCTGCTCACGCCGCGCACCGAAATCTTCACGCCCGAGCTGCCATCGGTCGCACTGCCCAGCTGCAGGTTGGGCACTTCACCACTCAGGCCGCGCACGTCGGTGATGCCCTTGCGAGTCAGTTCTTCCTGGCCGACGGCGGTCACCGACACCGGCGTGCGCAACAGCGACGTCGAATGGCGGGTGGCCGTCACCCGCACCTCGGCGATCGCTTCACCGGTGTTTTGGCGGGGCGTCGGCGCCTGTACAGCGTCCTGCGCCAGGGCCGGCATGGCGATGCAGGCGCTGGCGACAGCCGCGCTGATCAGCGTTTTATGTGGTTTCAGTAGAGACATCCGGTGCTCCTGGTATGAAATGAAAAACGATGGACCGCGCAGCAGCGCCGTGCGGACAAGTTCTGGTGGGGTGGAAATCAGGGTCGGGCGGATGCGCCCGGACTGCGCCAGCGGCGGATCTTGTGGCCGTAAGCCGCGTACCAGAGGATCAGGCCGTAGCACGGCAGCAGCATCCAGTAAGCGCCGCGCGAGGTATTCAGATCGGCCAGGTGGCCGTACAGCAGCGGCAATACTGCGCCGCCGGAGATCGCCATGACCAGCAGCGCCGAGCCGCTCGCCGTGTAGCGGCCCAGGCCCTGCAGCGCCAGCGGCCAGATGGCCGGCCACACCATGGCGTTGGCCAGGCCCAGCAACGCCAGGTACATGACGGTGTCGGGCACCGTCGGCACGCCAGCCCAGCCGATCAATGCCTGCGAGATGCCGCTGTCGGTGGGCGAGCCGGTGGCCACGCCGACCGTCAGCAGCAGGCCGGCCACGGCCGACAGCAGCAAGGCGCGCTGCTGCGACAGGTAGCGCGGAATCGCGACCACGCCGATCAGGTAACCGAGCACCATGCACATCATCGTGTACGACGTCAGCACGCCGAAGTTGGCCACGTTCAGTTCATGCCCATACAGGCCGATGGTGTCGCCGGCGATGACTTCCACGCCAACGTAGGCAAACAGCGCCATGGCGCCCAGCACCAGTTGCGGGAACTGCAGCACGCCGGTGCGCTCGACACCTGCCTCGGGCGTGTCGGTCTCAGGCTCGATATCGCGCAGGTTCGAAAAATGGATGAATACCATGATCACGAACAGCACCGCGGCCATGCAGACATACGGCAGCACCAGGCGCTCGGACAGGCCGGCCCGCGCGGCGCTGCGGGCAACAGGGTCGAGCGCTTCGAGCGCCGTGTGCGAGAAGCTGTCGATGTCGGCCAGCATCAGCGTGGAGAACACCAGTGGCACCACCACCCCGGCGCCCTTGTTGAACAAGCCCATGATGCTGATGCGCATGGCGGCGCTCTCACGCGGGCCAAGGCAGACGATATACGGATTGATGGCGGTCTGCATCAGCGTCATGCCGCTGGCAAGTGTGAACAGCGCCACCAGGAACAATTCATAACGCGCGCTTTGCGCGGCCGGGATGAACAGCAGCGCGCCCACACACATGATGCCCAGACCGATTGTCATACCTTTCTTGTAGCCGGTGCGTACCAGCACCGCAGCCGATGGCAGGGCCATGGCCGTGTAGGCGATGTAGAAAGCGAAGGTCACCCACAGGGCCTGGAAGTTGTTCAGGCCGCAGACGATCTTCAAAAAGGGAACCAGCGAGCCATTGAGCCAGGTAACGAACCCGAGGATGAAGAACAGCAGGCCGACGAATGCCATGCCGAGGACAACGTCGCGCCTGGAATTGCCGGCCACTGGCGCGCTGGCGAGGGTCACAGCCATGCTGTGCTACCTGCGTCGATGGCGGCCAACAGTGCGCACGACAAGCGGTGCGGGAGCGTTTTGAACTGTTGCATGAATGTCCTCGTGTTATCGATGATTCATGCTAGCAGCGGTGCCAGCGGGCGACTACCAGTGGCCAGGGAACGCATAACCTCATGATTTCATTGAATTGTTGGTTGCTCACCGACGGCTGTTGCTCACACTTCTTTACAAACAGGGCCTGATCACACCTCCAGGCGCGAGAAATGCGCAGCGCTTGCTTGCAAAACTTTACAAAACGACGCGAGAAATTACAGGAGTGTGACGTCAGCGCCACATGAAGGCGGTTTCGCCGATTGCGACGTGCGATGTCGGCATGCTTTACACCGTAGCCGCGCTGTATGCAGCATTAATCTATAACTGACTGATTATTCAGTAATATTCGTCGTCGGCATGCGACTTGCTTAATTTTGAACACCAACTAAATAAACATACTGGAGACTTCGATGACCATTCCTTGCAGCCTGCGCCGTTCCGGCACGGCACTCTTCGCCGCATTCGCACTGGGCGGCCTGGCCGTGCCCGCATCCGCCACGACGATCCTCTTCGTCGGTAACAGCTTCACCTATGGCGATCCTGCTGGCGCCAAGCCGCCCCTCGTGCAGAACTACCGCCCCGATACCGTGACCGACCTGAACGGTCTGGGCATCGGTGGCGTACCGGCGCTGTTCAAGGCCATGACGATGCAGGCCGGCCTAAATTATCAGGTGAGCCTGGAGACCGAGCCCGGTTCGGGCCTGGATTTTCACTACAAGAACCGCTTCAACACGATCGTGAAACCGTTCGACATGGTGCTGCTGCAAAGCTACAGCACGCTCGACGGCGCCAAGCCGGGCAACCCGGAAACGCTGATCCGCTATTCCGGCCTGCTGGCCAATGCGTTTCGAGAACAGAATCCGGATGTCGACGTGCGCCTGACGTCGACCTGGTCGCGCGCCGACCTGACGTACCAGAATGCCAATAGCCCGTGGTTTGGGAAATCGATCTACGCAATGGCGCAGGACGTGCGCGCCGGCTACGATGCCGCCGATTCGGCCTCAAGCATCATCAGTGGCGTGATCCCCGTGGGCCAGGCCTGGAGCCAGGCCATCGCAGGCGGCCTGGCCGATGCCAACCCGTACGACGGCATTGGCGCCGGCCAGATCAACCTGTGGGCGCCGGACTCCTACCACGGCAGCAACTACGGCTACTACCTGGAAGCGCTGACCATCTTCGGCAACGTCACCGGCCTCGATCCACGCTCGCTGGGCGCGGACGATTACGTCGCGCGCGACCTCGGCATCGATGTGGCGACTGCGCTGGCCCTGCAAGGCTTTGCTGCCGCGCAGCTGGACGCGGAAGAAGTGCCCGAGCCCGGCATGCTGGCCATGTTCGCGACTGTCGGTGGCTTGCTGGTCGCCGTGCGCCGCCGTCGTGGCAATGCCAAGGCACGCCACGGCGCAGCCGCGTAGCACCTGATTACGACACTGGCTGCCATGTCTGTACGAATGGCCATAACTTCTGGCTGATTTGCACGATGTGGCAGTCAGGCAGGTCAATACTGCAGGTTCTGCCAAATTTCCGTTTGGAAATTACTCACACTTTCTCACTTTTCTCATCAAATTTACCGATCTCCGGTCTGCCAGTAGATACAAGAATGGCAAGAAGGCGCACGATCCGACAGACTTTTAGCAGGGAAAGATATTGAACGTCGCCAACAGTTTCTCTGAATCTATATTTTTCAGGTTAAATGGTGAAAAATCACTATGCGAGACTTTGATGCCGACCCAACCCAACCTGCTGCCTGTCTACCGCCATGCCGACCGCTTGCTGATCATCGTGCTATGGGCGATGCTGGGCTTTTCGCTGGCATTGGCCGGCATGCACGACACCATGAAATGGTCGCTTTTCGTCGGCCTGCCGATCGTGGCCATCGCGAGCGGCGTCACGTTCCTGGCCAGCGGCACGCTCACGAGCCGGCTGGTCAATGCCGGCGCGCTGATGGCCATGTGCGCGCTGCACATCCATCAAGGTAACGGCCGGGAAGAACTGCACTTCGGGATCTTTGTCTCGCTGGCGATCCTGCTCTGCTACCGCGACTGGCGCGTGATTCTGTTCGCGGCAGGCCTGACCGCCGTGCACCACTTCAGCTTCAACTACCTGCAAGAGCTCGGCTACGGCGTCATTTGCCTGACCCGGCCGGGACTGGCAATCGTCTTCATCCACGCCGGCTACGTCATCGTCGAAACGATGGTGCTGTGCTACATCGCGCTGGTGCTGCAACGCGAAGCGCTGCGCTCGGCCGAACTGCGCGCCAGCGTGTCGATGCTGCAGGCCCAGCACGGGATCATCGACCTGCGCTCGCTGGCGCCGGTCACCAGCAGCAGCGGCCGCGCCCTGCGCGATGTGCTGCACACGCTGCAGACGGCGATTGGCCAGGTACGCGACACGGTCGAGACCACACGCGGCGCCGCCAGCGACATTGCCGAAGGCAGCGCGCTGCTGTTCGAACACTCGCGGGACCAGACCGAGGCCTTCGGCCGCGCCGCCGCCTCCATCGACGAACTCGGCGACATCATCCGCGCCAATGCCGAGCACGCCCGGCAAGCCAATGCGCTGGCGACGCAGGCGTCGGGGATTGCCGTCGTCGGTGGGCGCCAGGTCGGCGCCGTCGTCGAGCGCATGGGCTTGATCGACACGTCGTCGCGCCAGATCGCCGAGATCACCGCCGTCATCGACGGCATCGCGTTCCAGACCAACATCCTGGCTCTCAACGCTGCGGTGGAAGCCGCCCGTGCCGGCGAACAGGGACGCGGTTTCGCCGTCGTCGCTGCCGAAGTGCGCCAACTGGCCCAGCGCTCGGGCGCCGCCGCCCGCGAAATCAAGGGCCTGATCGAGGAATCGGTGCGCCAGGTCAGCGCCGGCAGCGCGCTGGCCCAGGAAGCCGGGCGCACGATGGACAACATCGTGCAAAGCGTGACCGACGTGACTGGCATGGTCGGCAGGATCAGCGCAGCTGGCGACGATCAGGCCGTGCGTGTGGAGGCGGTGGCCGACGCCATCGGCGCCATGGACAGGTCCTTGCAGCACAATACGCAGATGGTCAGCAAGACCGCGGCCGCGGCCGATTCGCTGCAGCAGCGGGCTCATGGCCTGGCGCAGATCGTGCGCATCTTCCGGCTCGACCCGCCAGGCACGGCGCAGATGGGATTATCCTGAGCGCAGTACAATGACGACGTCATGAAATTCATGTTGACTACCCAGGCGGCGCGTGGCGTCGTCCCCGTCGCCCTGCTGCTGAGCCTATTGGCCTGGCCGCAGGGCGATGCGCGCGCGCAGGCAACGTGGAAGATGACCGGGTTCGGCACCGTCGCCGCCGTCCATGCCACGCAAGACTATGGCGACTACACGGTCAACCCCAACTCGCCTGGCCAGGCGGGCTACTCCAAAGCGTGGGCCTTCGACGTCGATAGCCGCGCCGGTGCGCAGCTCGATGTCCGGTTCGACAAGCGCTGGTCGGCCGTGGTCCAGGCGACGCAGGAAAAAAGCATCGAGAATTCGTACAAGACCTACCTTACGTGGGCCAATGTGAAGTTTCAGGCCACGCCGGAGCTGTCGCTGCGCGCCGGGCGCATTGCACTGCCGCTGTTCCTGGCCGCTGACTATCGCAAGGTGGGCTACGCCCTGCCCTGGATGCGCGCGCCCGTCGAACTGTACAGCCTGATACCGATTTCCTACAGCGACGGCGTCGACGCCTCGTACCGCTGGCATACCGGGCAGGTCAAGCACGAGACCACGCTCTCGCTCGGCCATGCGGCCGCGCGCCTGAACAAGGACCTCACCGGCAAGGCCCGCAACATCGTCGGCCTCACCGAGAGCGCGACGGCCGGCGCACTGACCGTGCGCTTCACGGCGGCTCAGGCGCTGTTGGTGGTGCCGGGTGCGGAAGCGTTGTTCGACGGCCTGCGCGCGTTCGGCCCGCCGGGCGAGGCGCTGGCAGACCGCTACGATATCGCCAAGCGCCATGTGCGCGTGTTCAGCGCCGGCTTCAACTACGATCCGGGCAACTGGTTCATCACCGGCGAGAGCGGGCGCATCAACACCAGCTCGCTGCTGGGCGACCAGACTGCCTCGTATCTGTCGGCCGGCCGGCGCTTCGGCAATGTCGCGCCCTATGTCACCTACGCGCGCCTGGTCGCCAACCTCGCCACGCAGACAGCCGGACTGCCGCTGGACGACTTGCCGCCCGAAGCGGCGGCGCTGGCGGGCTTGTTGAACAATGCATTGAATGACCAGCTGCGCCAGATTGGCGTGCAAGACACGGCCAGCGTCGGTGTGCGCTGGGACGTCGCGCCGAACATTGCCCTCAAGGGGCAGTTTGACCGCGTCAAGCCGCGCGGCGGCTCGATCGGCACCCTGATCAATGTCCAGCCGGGGTTCCGTTCCGGCCAGGCGTTCAACGTCATCAGCCTTGGCATGGACGTCGTTTTCTGACCATGATGAACCGTTCTCTTTCCACACTGCTGCTGTCGATGTGCCTGGGTCCCGCACTTGCGCTGGCACCCAACGCTGCCTCGGCAGCAGAGCTGGCCGTGATCGTCTCGGCGCGCAGCAACATCAGTATGCTCAGTGCCGACCAGGTCGCCGAGATCTTTCTGTTCCAGACCAATCGTTTCCCGAACGGCAGCGAAGTGGTTCCTATCGATCAGGATCTGGGTTCGCCGCTACGTGACGAGTTCTACAGCAAGGTCACGAACCGCACCCCGGCGCTCGTGAAAGCGCACTGGGCCAGACTGATCTTTACTGGCCGCGGTCAGCCACCGGCCGAGGTCGATGGCAACGCCGCCATGCGCAGAATGATCGCCGAGAACCCGGGAATGATTGGTTATGTCGAGCGCACGGCACTGGATCCCAGCGTGCGCGCGGTGCTGATCGTGCGCTGACAGGCGTTGCTGCCAGCGCACGATCAGCTGTTTTCAGCGATTTTCGGGATCGGCACGCCGTTCCGGCGGATCGCCCTCTTCGAAGCCGGCGACAAACACCAGCAGCACATCATTCAGGATTTTTTCCTGGCCTGCTTCGAGCAGCGCATTGGCCACCCGCGACAGTTCGACCGGATCGGCCTTGCCATAACTGCCATCGATTGCCCTGCGCGTTACCTTGCCAAGTTCAAACGCCAACTCGGCAACTGCAGTATTTTCCGTCGTTCTCATATCACCCTTTGTTTAGCGAGCACCCGCCACATGGACATCGTCATTGGTGGCGGGCACGGTTCGGCACATGATACCGGCGAACGGCCATGGGGGTGCGCCCCGGTGCCGCCTCACAGGTCAGTCGAACTTGCTGAAATCCGGCTTGCGCTTCTCGAAGAACGCCGTGAAGGCTTCCTTCGCTTCGGCGCCGCCCAGCATCGCGCTGAACTGCTCATTTTCCGCCGCGATGGTGTCCCTGACGTGCGCGGTGCGCGCGCGGCGCATCAGCGCCTTGGTCGTGCGGATCGAGGCTGGGGGCAGCTTGACCAGTTTTGCCGCTTGCGCCTGCGCGAACGCGAGCAGTTCCGCTGCCGGCAGCACGCGCGCGACGATGCCCATCTCCAGCGCTTCCTGGGCCAGGAACGGCTCGCCCAGCATCAGCTTTTCGGCGGCGCGCGTGTAGCCGGCCGACTGCGCGACCAGCAGCGACGAGGCAAATTCAGGGCACAGGCCCAGCTGCGAGAACGGCATCGAGAATTTGGCGTTGTCGGCCGCGTAGACCAGGTCGCAATGCATCAGGAGCGTGGTGCCGATGCCGACGGCGGCGCCGGCCACGGCAGCCACCACCGGTTTGGTGCAGCCTTCCAGCGCCAGCATGAACTGGAACACCGGACGCTCCGGCGTCATCGCGCCTTCGCCGGTGTTGTTCAGGAAATCGTCGAGGTCGTTACCGGCGGTGAAGATCTCGGGCTGGCCGGTGATCAGGATGGCGCGGACCGTCGTGTCCTGCTCGGCGGCGCGCAAGGCGTCGGCCATCGACTGGTACATCGCGCCGGTGATCGCGTTCTTGCGTTCGAGGCGGTTGAAGGTGATCGTGAGGATGCCGTCGGCGGTCGTGGTGAGGATGCTCATGTGGTTGTCTCCCGTTTATTCTTGGGCTGGTTGGACGCGTGGGCGGGAGACCCGCCCACCCTACATAGTCGATTGTAGGATGGCCCGGTCTCCCGCCCACGCGGTGATCGTACTGGCTGGCTTAGACGCGTTCGATGATGCCCGCAGCGCCCATGCCGGCGCCGACGCACATCGTCACCATGCCGTACTTCAGGTTATTGCGACGCAGTGCGTGCACGACGGTCGCGGCGCGGATCGCACCGGTTGCGCCCAGCGGGTGACCCAGGGCGATCGCGCCGCCCAGCGGGTTGACCTTGCTGGTGTCCAGGCCCAGATCGCGGATCACGGCCAGCGCCTGCGCGGCGAAGGCTTCGTTCAGCTCGATCCAGTCCAGCTGGTCCTGCGTGATGCCAGCGGCGGCCAGCGCTGCAGGAATCGCGAACTTCGGACCGATGCCCATGATTTCCGGCGGCACGCCGCGCACGGCGAACGACGAAAACTTGGCCAGCGGCGTCAGATTGTGCTCGCGCAGGATTTTTTCGCTGACGACGATCAGGGCGCCGGCGCCATCCGACATCTGCGACGACGTGGCAGCCGTGACCGAACCCTTGGCGGCGAACACAGGCTTGAGTTTGCCCATGCTTTCCATGCTGGCGTCGGCGCGCGGGCCTTCGTCGGTGTCGACCGTGCGGGTCTTGACGTCGATCTGGCCGGTGGCCAGGTTCGGCGTGCGGGTGATGACCTCAACCGGCGTGATCTCGTCCTTGAAGTGGCCGGCCTGCTGCGCGGCGATCGCGCGGCGGTGCGATTCCAGGCCGAAGGCGTCCTGGTCTTCGCGCGAGATCTTCCACTGGTTGGCGACGTTCTCGGCCGTCAGGCCCATGCCGTAGGCCAGGCCCACGTTCTCGTCCTTGAACGTGTCCATGTTGATCGACGGGTGGTGGCCCATCATCGGCACCATCGACATCGATTCGACGCCGCCGGCGATCATCACGTCGGCTTCGCCCACACGGATGCGGTCGGCGGCCATCGCCAGTGCGGTGATGCCCGAGGCGCAGTAACGGTTGACCGTCACGCCGCCCACGGTGTTCGGCAGGCCAGCCAGCACCACCGAGTTACGGGCGATGTTGAAGCCCTGCTCGGCTTCCGGGAACGAGCAGCCGATGATCGCATCGATGATCAACGCCGGGTCCAGGTTCGGCACGGCTGCCATGGCGCCGCGGATCGCGTGCACCAGGAGGTCGTCCGGGCGGGTCTTGTTGAACATGCCGCGCGGCGCCTTGCCGATCGGGGTGCGGGTCGCTGCGACGATGTATGCGTCTTGAAGTTGTTTGCTCATGTCAGTGTCCTGTTCTGTCGACGCTTAGTTGCGCACTGGCTTGCCGGTCTGCATCATGCCCATGATGCGTTCCTGCGTTTTCGGATTGTTCAGCAGCGCCACGAAGGCTTTGCGCTCCAGGTCGAGGATCCACTGCTCGCTGACCACACTGCCCTGGTCGATGTCGCCGCCAGTGACGATCTCGGCGATGGTGTCGCCCAGCTGGTAGTCATAGGCCGAGATGAAGCCGCCGTCGCGCATATTGACCATCTGGCCGCGGATCGTGCCCCAGCCGTAACGGCCGGTGACCGGGAACGTGCGGCGCGCCGGTGCGCGGTAGCCAGCGTCGGCCATGGCGCGCGCCGTGGTTTTCGCCACGTGCAGCAGTTCGTAGGCGTTGAAGACAATCACGTCGTCTTCTTTCAGGTAACCCATGGCCTTGGCTTCCAGTGCCGACTTCGACACTTGCGCGGTGGCCGCGTTCATGAAACCGTTCTTCAGGAATTGCAGGATGTCGTTGCCCTTGGCTTCGGTTGCCGCGCGCAGCGCTGCTTCCTTCAGGCCGCCGCCGGCAGGCACCAGGCCCACGCCGACTTCGACCAGGCCAATGTACGACTCGATCGACGCGACACGCTTGCTGGCATGCAGCGCCAGTTCGCAGCCGCCGCCCAGCGCCAGACCAGCCACTGCAGCGACGACCGGCACGTTGGAGTACTTGAGCGCCATGAAGGTGTCCTGCAGCTCGCGCACGATCGGCTCCATCGCCTTCGCGCCGCCGGCCATGAAGGCTGGCAGGGCCGATTGCAGGTCGGCGCCGGCCGAGAACGCGCCGCCTTCGGCTGCGTCGGTGTTCCAGATCACGATGCCCTTGAAGCCGGCTTCGGCTTCTTTCAGCGCGCGCTGCAGGCCCTTGATGACGCCATCGCCGATGACGTGCATCTTGGTCTTGAGCGAGACGACCAGGACGTCGTCGTCCGAGTGCCACAGGCGCACGGATTCGTCTTCGAAGACGGTGGTGCCAGCGGTTTTCGGATCGGCGCCGCCCAGGCCCACGACCGGTGCGCGGAACTGCTGGCGCTTGTACACCGGCAGGTCCGACAGCGGCACATAGCCGCTCTTGGCAACCGAGTACGAACCTTCAGGCGTGTGCACGCCCTTCTCGGCGACCGAACCCTCGAACACCCAGGCTGGCAGCGGTGCGCTCGACAGCGCCTTGCCGGCGTCGATGTCTTCCTTGACCCACTGCGCGATCTGCGTCCAGCCGGCGCCCTGCCACGTTTCGAACGGGCCGACGCTCCAGCCGAAGCCCCAGCGCATCGCGAAGTCGATGTCGCGCGCGTTGTCGGCGATCGATTCAAGGTGGAACGCGATGTAGTGGAAGGCGTCGCGGAAGATCGCCCACAGGAACTGCGCCTGCGGGTTGGTCGATTCGCGCATGGCCTTGAACTTCTTGACCGGGTCTTTCTCTTTCAGGATGCGGCCAACGATGTCGGCTGCCTTGGCGCCGCCGGCGACGTATTCACCCGTGGCGAAGTCCAGGCGCTGGATCTCCTTGCCGACCTTCTTGTAGAAGCCGGCGCCGGATTTCTGGCCCAGTGCACCTTTTTCGATCAGCTTGGCCAGGATGTCCGGCGTCTTGTAGACGCTGAAGAACGGGTCGTCCTTCAGGTTGTCCTGCATGGTCTTGATCACATGGCCCATCGTGTCCAGGCCGACCACGTCCGCGGTGCGGAAGGTGCCCGACTTGGCGCGGCCCAGCTTGGCGCCGGTCAGGTCATCGACCACGTCCACCGACAGGCCGAATTTCTCGGCTTCGACGATCGTGGCCAGCATGCCGAAGATACCGACACGGTTGGCGATGAAGTTCGGGGTGTCTTTCGCGCGCACGACGCCCTTGCCCAGGGTCGAGGTCAGGAACGTTTCGAGCTGGTCCAGGATGTCAGGACGGGTGTCCGTGGTCGGGATCAGTTCGACCAGGTGCATGTAGCGCGGCGGGTTGAAGAAGTGCACGCCGCAGAAGCGGGCCTTCAGTTCGGCGTCGAAGCCTTCGGCCAGCTTGTTGATCGACAGGCCCGACGTGTTCGACGCGAAGATCGCGTTTGGCGCGATGTGCGGCGCGACCTTGGCGTACAGGTCGTGTTTCCAGTCCATGCGCTCGGCGATGGCTTCGATGATCAGGTCGCAACCGGCCAGCACGTCGAGGTTGTCCTCGTAGTTGGCCACTTCGATCAGGGCCGCGTCATCCTTGTTGCCCAGCGGGGCTGGCGAGAGCTTTTTCAGGTTCTCGATGGCGCGCAGGACGATGCCGTTCTTCGGGCCTTCCTTGGCCGGCAGGTCGAACAGCACGACTGGCACCTTGGCGTTCACGCAGTGGGCGGCGATTTGCGCGCCCATCACGCCAGCGCCCAGCACGGCGACTTTCTTGACGATGAAATTGGACATGTAAGATTTCCTTGTTGGGTTGGGCGTGATTGCTTAGAACAGGTCGGCGTCCAGCGCCGTCAGGTTCGCGGCGCCCGAGCGTGCCTGGCGGATCAGCATCGCGGTTTCCGGATACAGACGTGCGAAGTAGAAGCGGATCGTCGCCAGCTTCGATTCATAGAAGCGGTCGCCCGAATCGAGCTTGGCCAGTGCGATCTTGGCTTGCTGCGCGAACAGATAGCTGTAGACCAGGTGACCGGCCACGCGCAGGTAAGGCACGGCGGCGGCGCCCACTTCGTCCGGGTTCTGGAAGGCCTTCATGCCGATTTCCATCGTCAGCTTGGTGACCTTGTCGCCCAGCTCGCCCAGCGGCGTGACGAATTCGGACATGTTCTCGTCCAGGCCATTGTCTTCGACAAAGGTCTTGATCTTCTCGCCGAACTTGCGCAGCTTGGCGCCATTGTCCATCAGGATCTTGCGGCCCAGCAGATCCAGCGACTGGATCGTGTTGGTGCCTTCGTAGATCATGTTGATGCGCGCGTCGCGCACGTACTGCTCCATGCCCCATTCGGCGATGTAGCCGTGGCCGCCGTAGACCTGCATCGCTTCGGAGGTCGCGATCCAGCCATTGTCGGTGATGAAGGCCTTGATGATTGGCGTGAGCAGCGCGACTTCGTCTGCCGCTTCCTTGCGCACGTCTTCATCGGTGTGGTTCAGTTCGCGGTCGATCTGCAGCGCGACGTACGACGAGAACGCGCGGCCGCCTTCAGCGAACGCTTTTGCGGTCAGCAGCATGCGACGCACGTCCGGGTGCACGATGATCGGATCAGCTGGCTTGTCCGGTGCTTTCACGCCCGACAGGCTGCGCATCTGGATGCGGTCTTTTGCATAGGCCAGTGCATTCTGGTACGCCACTTCGGTCAGGCCGAGCGACTGCATGCCCACGCCCAGGCGGGCCGCGTTCATGAACACGAACATCGCCTGCAGGCCCTTGTGCGGCTGGCCGATCAGCGTGGCGCGTGCATTGTCCAGGTTCATCTGGCAGGTCGAGTTGCCGTGGATGCCCATCTTTTCTTCGATGGCGCCGCAGGCGATGCCATTGCGCTCGCCGATCGAGCCGTCTTCGTTCGGCATGAACTTCGGCACCAGGAACAGCGAGATGCCTTTCGAGCCTTCCGGTGCATCCGGCAGGCGCGCCAGCACCAGGTGGACGATGTTGTCCGAGATATCGTGTTCGCCGGCCGAGATGAAGATCTTCGAGCCGGTGATCAGGTAGGTGCCGTCGCCTTGCGGTTCAGCTTTCGAGCGCAGCAGGCCCAGGTCGGTGCCGCAGTGGGCTTCGGTCAGGCACATGGTGCCGGTCCATTCACCCGAGACGAGCTTTGGCAGGTACAGGCGTTTCTGGTCGTCGGTACCGTGCTCGAGCAGGCACTCGTAGGCGCCGTGCGACAGGCCCGGGTACATCGACCAGGCCTGGTTCGACGAATTGAGCATCTCGTAGAACGAGTTGTTCAGCGTGATCGGCAAGCCCTGGCCGCCATATTCGGGATCGCATGCCAGCGCAGCCCAGCCGCCTTCGACATACTGTTTATACGCCTGCTTGAAGCCCTTCGGCGTGGTCACGCTCTTGTCGGCAGCATTGAAGGTGCAGCCTTCGCGGTCGCCCGAGTGGTTCAGCGGGAACAGCACTTCTTGGGTGAATTTTGCACCTTCTTCGAGTACCTGGTTGATGATGTCGGTATCGATTTCCTGGTATTTCGGCAGATTCTTGAATTCTTCGGTGACATTGAGGAACTCGTGCAGAACGAACTGCATATCCCGGATTGGCGCGACGTACTGACCCATGGTTTTCTCCTGAAGAGTGTGACGATTGTTGGACGTGACAGGCGGCCTTATGCCGCCTGGTGGTCTTGCGATTGTTGGGAATTGCGGTAATTTTCGATCAGGCGTTCAAAGCCGGCCCGGGCCCGTTCGACGGCGCCCGGATTGCGCAGGAAACGCGCATCGTGGTGCAGCGCCAGGATCAGCCCGTGCATCTCGAACACCAGTTGCTCGGCATCGAAACCGGTGTGCAGGTGCCGCAGCTCGATCGCCTGCTCGACACTGCGCAGCAAGGCGCCCTGCCACGCGCGGACCATCGACACCAGCTCTTCGCGGATCGGGCCTTCGCGGTCGTCGTATTCGACGGCGCCACTGATATAGATGCACCCGGACGCGATCTCGACCGACACCCGCTTGACCCAGCGCGTGTACATCGCCACCAGGCGCGGCAGGCCGCGGGTTTCCTTGATGCTCGGGTAAAAGACCTCTTGCTCGAATCGGTGGTGGTACAGCTTGACCACCTCGAGCTGCAGGTCTTCGCGCGAACCGAAGTGCGCGAACACGCCGGACTTGCTCATGCTCATCCGGTCGGCCAGCAGGCCGATCGTCAAGCCTTCGAGGCCGTTGCGGCTGGCGAGTTCGAGCGCGACGTCGAGAATTGCCGCCCGCGTCTGCTCGCCCTTGCGCATGAATTTTGCTGAAGTACTGATAGCTTCCCCTGGTCTCGAAAAAATCCGAACGCTCGTACTATTATCTATCGGGCCTGGAATGTCAAACGGGAACTTAGAGGTGCGGTTCTATTGATGAAAAACAACCCGCGACACCCGGAGAAAGCGCCTTTTACTGACGGCCCGGCTTGCAGGCGAGCGGCAGAAAACAGTTGTTTCATCTGCTAAAGGTACAGCATTTTCGGGGTGACCGGTGCGTCATTTACGAGCACGGCGCACCCGTTTGCAGCTTGACTGTTACCATTAATAATCCAGCAACATTCAGCGCGCCGACGAAAGGTCCACAGCATGAGCAGCAACGATCAGAATCAACAGGTCGTCGAACCCGACGACAGCGCGCTGCAAGTGGCAATTCGCGCTTTCTCGCTGCAGGAAGGTGGCACCGAACCCGCTCAGGCAGCGGCAGCAGGCGCGGATTCGATGCAGCATTTCCTGGTGCTGATCGGCCACGCCAGTGCACGGCTGGACAGCGGCGCGACGGCAGAGGACGCAATTGCCGACCTGGTCCGGCGCGGGCTGGACCGGGACACGGCGCAGGTCGTCGTCGACAAGGCCGTCGATGTCGTCGCGTCGAACCGGGCGCTGGAAAGTGCGCCACCCGCACAGCAGGTGCGCGCAAGATCGAGCAAGAGTATCCGGGTCTTCGCCATCGTGCTGGTGGTCGTCGCGCTGGTCGTGGCCTTGCTGGTCATGCGATAGCGCCCGCCACGTCTATTCGCCCGCCTGCTCCATCGCGCGGCGATCGCGCTTGGTCGGCCGCCCCTTGATTTCCAGGCTCGGTTCCGGATACAGGCGCCGCGCGACTTTGTCGAGTTCGCGCTTGGCGATGCTCTCGTCGGTTTCGAAATACAGCGTGCGCGCCACCGGGGCACCGCCGCGCGCGCCTGAAATGGCCGCGACGATGATTTCCCAGCGATCCGAGCCGTTATCGATCAGCATCTTGTCGTTGATCTTGACCGTGCGCGCCGGCTTGACCGGCTCGCCGTCGATCCGCACCCGGCCCCGCTCCACCGCATCCTGGGCCAGCGAGCGTGTCTTGAAAAAGCGTGCTGCCCACAGCCATTTGTCCAGTCGGACGTTCTCTTTGTCTTTGTCCATCGTTATCCCTTATTACGCATACCCGATGGCGCACACGCGCATCACCAGTTTATAGCCGACATACGCGCAGCCGTTGACGGCGCGGCGCAGCCAGCCGATGTCGGCAAATTCCTGCGGACAGACTTCGACCCCGTCCGCGATGCCCCGTTCGATGTGCGCGCGCATCGACGCGGCAAAGACCGGATCGTCGACGACGATATTGGCTTCCTGGTTTACGAACAGCGACAAACCGTCGCAGTTGCTCGAGCCGACCGTGGCCCAGTGGTCGTCCGCCACCGCCACCTTGGCATGCAGTTGTGTCCTGCGGTACTCGACCACGCGGATGCCATCGGCCAGCAGTTTCGGATAGAACGATTGCGCCACCGCGTCCTGGATCGCGAACTCCCCCACCCCGATCAAGAGCGTGACGGCGACGCCGCGCTGCGCTGCATGCGCGAGCGCCTGGCGAAACTTGCGGCCCGGCGCGAAATATGGGGTGGCTAGCAGCACGCTGTGGCGCGCGTGGCCCAGCGCCTGCAGATAGGCGCGCTGGATCGTGGTGCGGTTGCGCAGGTTGTCGCGCACGACGAAGGCGGCGCGCGCGGGACTGGCGCACGACGGTGCCGGCTGCTTGCGCATTTCGCGGAACAGTTCCAGGCGCTTGCGCAGCCGCAGGCGGCCCGTACGGGTCCACTGCCCTTGCGCCTCGTGGTGAATTTGCGCCACGAGCGGGCCGCGCACCCGCACCGTGAAATCCCAGCGCGGCGCCGGCAGGCGACGGCCGTCGGCGTGGTCGCACAGCCAGTCGTCGTTGACATTGATGCCACCGACAAACGCAACCTCGCGGTCGATCACGGTAATCTTGCGGTGCGAGCGGGCGATGCCGCGCTTGCACAGCGGATTGAACACCCGGTACTGGGCGCCGGCCTGGGTCAGCACCTGGCCCAGCCGGGAGGTGACGCGGTGGCCGGTGCCGAACCAGTCGACCAGTACCCGCACCTTCACGCCGCGTTTGGCGGCGCGCGCGAGCGCATCGCGCACGGCATCGCCTGTTTCGTCTTCGGCAAAAATATAGGTTTCGAACAGGACTTCGTGGCGGGCAGCGTCGAGCGCGACAATCAGCGCCGGGAAGAACGCAACGCCGCTCTCCAATAGCGTGATGTCGTTATTGTCGACGAAGGTGACGCTGCGCATGGCCTCAGGCCAGCTCGAGTTCCGCCACGATCGGTGCGTGGTCGGACAGCTTGGCCCACAGGGCCCCGTGCATCACTTGCGCCGAGTTGACCTTGAAGCCGCGCACGTAGATGCGGTCCAGGCGGAACCACGGCAGCATCGCCGGGAACGTGCGCGCCGGCGCCAGGCGCGGCTTGCGCCCAGCCCAGCTGCGCACCATGTCGCCCATCGGCGAACGCGGCCCCAGCTCGTCGAACACTTCGCACACGCCCAGGCCGGCGCGCAGCTTGTCGCTCAGGGTATTGCGCCAGTCGTTGAAGTCGCCCGCGATGATGACCGGCTCGCCGTTCGGCGCCGACGAATTGACGGCGTCGATCAGCGACTGCGTCTGGCGCCCGCGCCCGCCTTCAAACAGGCCCAGGTGCACGACATAGCAGTGCACCGGACACTCGGGCGTACCCAGCACGCAGTGCAGGATGCCGCGCTGCTCGTAGGCATGGTCCGAGACATCGTGGTTGTGCGAGTTTTCGATCGGGTAGGTACTGAGCAGTGCATTGCCGTGGTGACCGTGGTCGTAGACCGCGTTCATGCCATAGGCCGTGTGGTGCAGGTCGGAGGCGAAGTAATCGTACTGGGCGGTTTCGGGCCAGTGGCGATGGCCACGGTCTTCCTTGCCGAAGCGTGCCTGGTGCCGGTCGTGCCGGCCCTGGACTTCTTGCAGGAAGACGACGTTGGCGTCGAATTCAGCGATCGCTTTCTTCAGTGCGATCACGCGGGGCGTGCTGCGCAGGGAGGAGACGCCCTTGTGAATGTTGTAGGTAGCCACACGAATTTTCATGGGAACATTCTACCCGGATCGGACTGCCGTTCTCGTGAAACGGACCCAATCGTGCGCTTATTAAAGCGCTGGCGCGTTCGGCAGGTTGCCAGCTCTCGCACTCTTTTTAGAAACCAACAGTAACAAACTGCCTTCAGGCGATCGCGTGCGCCTGGTCGTACACCGCTTCGTGACCCGAGACGATCATGCGGCGCGGGCGGTGTGCAGCCGCCTCATCTTTTTGGGCGCGGGGCGCCATCGGGCCACACAAACGCAAGCCATCCATCAGGTCGATATAGATGCAATCGTCGCCGAGTGTGATTGCTTTTACTTTCTTGTCGCTATTCAGTTTGAAGTTATCCATTTTTCTCTCAGAATCATCCACTTAAAAGTTGCACATCAAAAATTCACACTGGGTGAACTATTGACCTTAGACTACTGATTTCTGACTGTCAACCGTGGAATATATGGTGCCCGTCCGTTGGTAACCATATTTAATTCATTCGCGAAAGGTGTCACCAAGTGTCTCGAAATGTATCTTCATAGGAGAACTCCTACTTTTTCGTGCGTATGTGAGCGCCAGCGAACAGAGCCAAATTAAAAAAAGCACTCACGTACTTTTGCTGTAAAACGTCATTTTATTGCTTCGTATGAGCGATATTCAATGATGATTTACTGCAAATATGCTTCTTTTAAGAAATTTTATTTGCTTTGAGGATCAGAGGCGAGCTGGCGTGGCAGTTGCAGGATGGCTTCGGCATTCGAGGCCGAAAAGCATCGATCAGCTGCTTCCAGGTAAGGCAGCCAGGCGTGGGCGATGTGCTCGCGTGGACTGAGGATGATGGGGATGTCGCGCGGCACGCAGACAGAAAACACGTGCTCGGTGTTCTGCGTCACGCCGGGGGCGTAGCGATGGCGCCAGAGGGGATAGATCTCGTAGATATTGGCTAACTGCCAGTCACACAGGGCGATCTGCTTCCCGTCGGCCCGGATGCCGGTTTCTTCGAACAGTTCGCGCGCTGCCGTTTCCAGCAGCGGCTCGTCGAGCCGGTCGAGCGAGCCGGTAACCGATTGCCAGAAGCCCGGCTGACCGGCGCGCTCGATCACCAGCACATCCAGGTCAGACGTGTGGATGACGACCAGCACCGATTCAGGGATCTTGTAGGCTTCCATGACAGGAAGAGCGGGGTTGGCAGCCAGGCCACCTCCCCCGCCCGCCATTACGCGACCTTTGGCTCGTTACGCAGGCGGATGTGCAGCTCTTTCAATTGCTTCTCGTCGACTTCGGACGGTGCATTGGTCAGCAAGCACTGCGCGCGCTGCGTTTTCGGGAACGCGATCACGTCGCGGATCGACTCGGAGCCGGTCATCAGCGTGATCAGGCGATCCAGGCCGAAGGCCAGGCCACCGTGCGGTGGCGCGCCGTATTGCAGCGCATCCAGCAGGAAGCCAAACTTGAGCTGGGCTTCTTCGGCGTCGATCTTCAGCGCGCGGAACACCTTGCTCTGGACTTCTTCGCGGTGGATACGGATCGAACCGCCGCCCAGCTCCCAGCCATTCAGGACCATATCGTAGGCCTTGGCGATGCAGGCACCCGGATTGGTTTCGAGCATGTCTTCGTGGCCGTCTTTCGGGGCCGTGAACGGGTGGTGGGTCGCGGTCCAGCGATCGCCGTCTTCGTCGTACTCGAACATCGGGAAATCGATCACCCACAGCGGCGACCAGACGTCGTCGAACAGGCCGGCCTTCTTGCCGAATTCCGAGTGACCGATCTTCACGCGCAGCGCGCCCAGGGCATCGTTGACGACCTTGGCCTTGTCGGCGCCGAAGAAGATCAGGTCGCCGTCCTGCGCGCCCGTCAGTTCCAGCACTTGCGCCAGTACTTCGTCGGACAGGTTCTTGACGATTGGCGACTGCAGGCCGTCACGGCCCTTGGCTTTCTCGTTGACCTTGATATAGGCCAGGCCACGGGCGCCGTAGATCGCGACGAACTGGGTGTACGCGTCGATTTCCGAACGTGGCATCGAGCCGCCCTGCGGCACGCGCATGCCGACCACGCGGCCGTTTGGCAGGTTGGCGGCGCTGTTGAACACCTTGAACTCGACCGTCTTCATCAGCTCGGTCAGTTCGGTGAATTCGAGCTTGACGCGCATGTCCGGCTTGTCCGAACCGTACATCGCCATCGCGGTGGCAAAGTCCATCACCGGGAACGGGTTCGGCAGTTCGATGCCGGTCGTGTTCTTGAACACGACGCGCATCATTTCTTCGAACATGTCGCGGATCTCTTGTTCGGTCAGGAACGAGGTTTCGCAGTCGATCTGGGTGAATTCAGGCTGGCGGTCAGCGCGCAGGTCTTCGTCGCGGAAGCACTTGGTGATCTGGTAGTAGCGATCGAAGTTGGCGACCATCAGCAGCTGCTTGAACAGCTGCGGCGACTGCGGCAGTGCAAAGAAGTTGCCCGCGTTGACACGCGACGGCACCAGGTAGTCGCGCGCGCCTTCCGGGGTCGACTTGGTCAGCATCGGGGTTTCGATGTCGATGAAGCCCAGGTTGTCGAGGTACTTGCGCACTTCCATCGAGACCTTGTAGCGCAGCTTCAGGTTGTGCTGCATCTGGCCGCGGCGCAGGTCGAGCACGCGGTGCGTCAGGCGGGTGGTTTCCGACAGGTTGTCGTCGTCCAGTTGGAACGGCACCGGCACCGAGGCGTTGAGCACTTCGACTTCGGTCGCGGTGACTTCGATCTTGCCCGAGGCCAGGTTGGCGTTGACGGTACCGGCCAGACGGTTGGTCACGGTGCCGACGATGCGCAGGCAATACTCATTACGCACGTGCTCGGCTGCCTTGAAGACGGCGGCGTTGTCCGGATGGCAGACCACCTGCACCAGGCCTTCGCGGTCGCGCAGGTCGATGAAGATCACTCCGCCGTGGTCGCGGCGGCGGTGCACCCAGCCGCACAGGCTGACGGTTTGGCCCAGCAGTTCCTCGGTGACGAGGCCGCAGTAATTGGTACGCATGGTGGACATAGTTTTCGTTCCAGGTTGATTGATTTGTCGGCGCCGCCATCGCAGGCGGCCCAGATTCTGTGATGCGTTATTTGACTGCCGCAGGATTGGCGGCGCCGAGCGGCACGTGGCTCGGTGCGACCACGCCCATCGAGACGATGTACTTGAGCGCCGCGTCGACGGTCATGTCGAGTTCTTTCACGCGGCTGCGTTCCATCATCAGGAAAAAGCCCGAGGTGGGGTTTGGCGTCGTGGGCACGTACACGCTCACGAAGTCGCCCACCAGGTGGTTGGTCACGTCGCCGCCCGGCACGCCGGTCAGAAACGCGATCGTATACGAGTCGGCGTGCGGATACGGGATCAGCACCGCCTGGCGGAAGGCATTGCCGGACGACGAGAACAGCGTGTCGGACACCTGCTTGACGCTGCCGTACAGCGAGCTGACCACCGGCACGCGCTTGAGCAGGCGCTCGCCCACGCGCACGATGTACTTGCCGACCAGGTTGTTGGTCAGCAGGCCCGTGACGAACACGATCGCCAGCGTCAGCACCGCGCCGATGCCCGGCACGTCCATGCCGATGAACTGGCGCGGCTGCCAGGCGGCCGGCACGAACATCAGCGACTGGTCGAGCGTGCTGATGATCAGGCTCAGGACCCAGGCGGTGATTGCCAGGGGCACCAGCACCAGCAGGCCGGTGATGAAATATTTACGCATCGGATATCCCGTTATTCTTGTTGGCGCGGCGCAGGGACGCGCCGGGCTCAGGTGCTGCTCTTGTCGCCGCCACCGCTGGTGCTGCCACCGCTGTTGCCACCGCTGCTGCCCGTGGCAGGCGCAGCAGGCGCTGGCGTGGCCGATGCAGCTGCGGCAGCCGGCGCGGCCGCTGCGCCTGCGTCAGCGCCGCCCGTGCCCGCGGCCGTACCGGTGGCAGGCGGCGTGCCGCCACGGAAATCGGTCACGTACCAGCCCGAGCCCTTGAGCTGGAAACCGGCCGCAGTCACCTGCTTCTTGAACGATGGCTTGGCGCAGGACGGGCAGACGGTCAGGACCGGATCCGATATCTTTTGCAGTACATCTTTGGAAAAACCGCATTCTTCGCAGCGATAGGCATAAATCGGCATTCTGGTGCTCCGCAAAAATCTTCAAAACCCTGAATTATAAAGCTTTTGCCGCAGCATTTACGGCATTGCGGCGGCCCGGGTACAAGACAGCGCCGCATTCGGCAAATGGCAGCAGCGTCGTGTTGTTTTTCACCACGTCAACAGGCGAACTGTTTGCTCGTGCTCAGCATCGGTGATTTAATACGGCTTCTTTACCGGATGTTGGTCGCAGGAAAGCTCTGCCACTGCGAGAACACAAGAAACAGAAGGCTGCGAGATGTTCGTATCAGCGCAGCCCATAAAAGAACACAGCTTATCAAGCCCGCTCACGCGGGCTTTTTTCTTGGCCGCGCGTCAGAGGAAGTACAGCGCCGCCAGCGCGGTGCAGGCGCCCGTCGCGAGCAAGGTCAGGAACGTCAGCATGCGATTGGTGCGGCGCTGTTCCACCACCAGCATCGCCATCATCTCGCTGTTGGCGATGTGCGGATGGTGGCCTTTCGACTCGCGCTCCAGCGCCTGGTGCACGAGGCGCGGCAGTTGCGGGAAGATCTGGGCATAGCGCGGCGCTTCGGCCTTCAGGCGCTCGACCAGCCCCTGCCAGCCCACCTGCTCGGCCATCCAGCGCTCCAGGTACGGCTTGGCCGTCTTCCACAAGTCCAGGTCCGGGTCGAGCTGACGGCCCAGGCCTTCGATATTGAGCAGCGTCTTTTGCAGCAGCACCAGTTGCGGCTGCACTTCGACATTGAAGCGGCGCGAGGTCTGGAACAGGCGCAGCAGGATCTGGCCGAACGAGATGTCTTTCAGGGGCCGGTCGAAGATCGGTTCGCAGCAGGCACGCACGGCCGCTTCGAGTTCGTCCACGCGCGTGCTCGGCGGCGCCCAGCCCGATTCGATGTGGGCCTCGGCCACGCGCTTGTAGTCGCGCTGGAAGAAGGCGAGGAAGTTCTGCGACAGGTAATCCTTGTCGAAGTCGGTCAGCGTGCCGACGATGCCGAAGTCGAGCGCGATGTAGCGACCCAGCGTTTCGGGCGCGGTCGAGACCAGGATATTCCCGGGGTGCATGTCGGCGTGGAAGAAACCGTCACGGAATACCTGCGTGAAGAAAATCTCCACGCCATCACGCGACAGCTTCTTGAGGTCGACGCCGGCGGCGGCCAGGCGATCGATCTGCGACACCGGCAAGCCGTGCATGCGCTCCATGACGATCACGCTGCTCGAGCAATAGTCCCAGTACATCTCAGGCACCATCAGCAGCGTCGAATCGGCAAAGTTGCGGCGCAGCTGGCTGGCGTTGGCGGCCTCGCGCATCAGGTCGAGCTCGTCGTGCAGATATTTGTCGAATTCAGCGACGACTTCGCGCGGCTTCAGGCGCCGTGCCTCGCTCCAGACTTTTTCGATCAGGTTCGCAGCCATGCGCATCAGCGCCATGTCCTCGTCGATCAGCTTCTTCATGCCCGGACGCAGCACCTTGACGGCGACTTCCTTGCCGTTCTTGAGCGTGGCGAAGTGCACCTGGGCGATCGACGCCGAGGCGATCGGCTCGCGCTCGAAGTGGGCGAACAGCTGGTCGGGATGGGTGCCGAGCGAACGCGTGATCTGCGCCACCGCCAGGTCGGAGCCGAATGGTGGCACCCGATCCTGCAGCATGGCGAGCTCATCGGCGATATCGGGCGGCACCAGGTCGCGCCGGGTCGACAGCACTTGGCCGAATTTCACGAAGATCGGGCCCAGTTCTTCGAGCGCCTGGCGCAGCCGCACGGCGCGCGGCGACGTGATCGTGCGCCAGAAGAAGAACGTGTTCATCAGGCGCGCGGTGCGCGGAGCGTTGATGCTGGTGACGGCGATTTCGTCCAGGCCGTACTTGGTAAAGACGGTGAGAATGCGCAGCAGGCGCAGGAATTTCAATATCATCGACGATCCGGATTCTGGTCTGCGCTTACAGCAAAGGTGGAAGAAGGTTTGGCAGTGCTGCGCTGGGCCAGCGCCTGTTCAAGCCGTGCAATGCGCTTGGCGCTGCGCTCGACGTCGTCGCGCAGGCGCACGACATCGGCGGCAAAGGCGTCGCGCTGGGCGGGCCGCACCAGCACCGGCCGTTCATCGGCCAGGAATTCAGCGAGGTTCTCGGCCAGGCGGCGCCCTGCTTCGCCCAGGCCACTGACGGTGCGGCGGGCGCCCTGATGCAGACGGTAGGCGGCCACTGGCCCGACGACACGCTCGAGGTCGTACTCGGCATCCCAGCGCAGGCCGTTGGCCAGTTGTGAAATCACATTGGCAAATTCGGCATCGCCTTCGATCTTCACATACGACAGCGCGCGCGTGCGGTCTTGCGCGATCAGCGGCAGGTCGGCCGGCTTGATGCGGATGGTGACGTTGGCCGGTGCTGCATCCTGACTGGCCTCGAACAGGCCGTCAGGCGCCACCAGCACGCGCAGCTGGGCCACGCCGGCATCGATGCATGCCTGCTTGCCGGCATGACGCGCGAGCGCGGCCCGGGCCCAGGCTTCCTGGGCCAGCAGGTGATTGATCGCGGCAACGGCAGGCACGGTCAGCGCATGCTGTGGTGACAAGGTCGACAGGGATGGAAGATTCGGAAACATGGCGGGACTACCCTCAAAAAACAAAACCGCCCGGAGTGATTCGGGCGGTTTTGATCTTACCAGTTCGCCGGGCACGCACCCGGTGTTACGGAATCGGCAAACAAAATAATTCCGGTTCGCCTGCAGCGTACTTAGTTCGGCTGCTGAATGCCGGCCAGCACCCAGCCACCTGCGCCCGACAGCGGCTTGGACATGTTCCAGACCTCGACGAACGGCTCTGGCAATGCGTCTTTCGCGCTGCGGATCATGGCGTTGAACTGCACGCTCGCCAGGTAATCGGTAGCCGTCTGCTCGATGCCCAGCAACTGCGCATCGACATTGACGACGTCGGTGAAGTCAGCGACCGCGCCGCGTTCCTGGATCTGCAGCTTGAGTTCAGCGAAGACTTCGGGCGACGTGAATTCGCGCAGGTCGTTCGTGTCGCCGCGATCCCAGGCTGCCTGCATGCGGATGAACGACGACTTTGCGTGACGCAGGAAGCTCTCGCTGTCGAAGTCGGTCGGCACGCCCCATTGCTGGTGCGCTGCCGGGGTAGCGGCATTGCCGAAATTCGCTGCATTCAGGCCGCCGCGGTCCTTTTCCAGCGCAACGCCGCCCTGGAATGCGGTGGGCTGTGGACGCAGGCCCGAACCGATTTCAGGCGTGCCAACGCCACCGGCCGCTTGCGGCTTGAAGCCGCCGCTGAAACCGGCTGCGGATGGATTGGCCGGCGTGTCCTTGCGGCGGAACATGCGCACCAGGAACAGGATGACGAGGCCGAACAGCGCGAACATCAGGATACCCGCGATGATGCTGGCCATGGCGCCGCCAATTCCCAGGTGCGACAGCAGCATGCCAAAGCCAAGGCCCAGCAGCGCGCCGCCAAGGATGTTGCGCATCATGCTTGGTTTCTTGGCGGCAGCTGCCGCGCCCGCGGCGCCAGCGCCGGCCGCAGCTGGCGCGGCCTGGTTCGGGGTCTGGCGCTGCATGTTCTGCGCGGGCGCCGGCGCCGGGGCCGGCATCTGGCGCACGGCCTGCGACTGGCGGCCGACCGAGCGCTTGCCACCCATCGGGCGTGCGTAGGCCTCGGCCACCATCGAGAATGCGGTGACTGCGAGGAGCGTCGTGACCAGGAATTTTTTCATTGTCTCCGTCCTTTATTGGAACTTCAGTTAAAACTACAGCTTGATACCGGTGTGCAAAGCGGCCACACCCGCAGTCAGGTTGAAATACTGGACCCGCTCCAGTCCCGCGTCTTCCAGCATGCCCTTCAGGGTGTCCTGATCGGGGTGCATGCGGATCGATTCGGCCAGGTAGCGATAGCTTTCGGCATCGCCGGCAATCCGCTGGCCCAGCCACGGCAGTACCGAGAACGAATACACGTCATACGGCTTTTGCAGTGGCGCGATCACTTTCGAGAACTCAAGCACCAGCAATTTGCCGCCCGGCTTGAGCACGCGGCGCATCTCGGCCAGGGCCTGATCCTTGTGCGTCATGTTGCGCAGGCCGAAGGCGACGCTGACCCGATCAAAGTAATTGTCCGGGAACGGCAACTTTTCGGCGTTACACAACATGGTTGGGGTGACAAGTCCTTTATTCAAGAGACGGTCACGGCCAACGCGCAGCATCGACTCGTTGATGTCGGTGAGCCAGACTTCGCCTGTCTTGCCGGCCTGCTTTGCGAAGGCCTTGGCCAGGTCGCCCGTGCCGCCGGCGATATCGAGCACCTTGAAGCCGGGCCGCACGCCCGCCTGCGCGATCGTGAACAGCTTCCAGGCGCGGTGCAGGCCGGCCGACATCAGATCGTTCATGACATCGTACTTCGCGGCGACCGAGTGGAAGACCTTGGCGACTTCCTGGACCTTCTGGTCCTCGGCGACGGTCTTGTAGCCGAAGTGGGTGGTGTTTGTCATAGTGGCATGCAGGTTGGGGGTTGCCACATTATACAAGGACCCGGCAGGAGGGCCGCGCTGCTGAGCTGGCTGTTACCAATGGGTTCCACGGGGGCGCTCGCAAGGCCGATTACGTGCCTTGTGTCCGGTTGGATTCAACTTTTTACGCTTGTTGGTTACCCACAACGCATCTGCCCGATAGCGTGCAATTAGGCCAGAATCATCGCACGTGCCTCTTTTCCAAGCCGCTCAGCGCGACTAAGATCATTAGCAACAAACAAACTCTATTTTCAAATAGTTATGCGAAAAATCAAACGTTTGATTCAATATTGCATTTCTCATTAGATTTTTATCAACAGTTGTGCGCCATGTTCGCCACAGTTTTGGTTTAATTAACACGATGTTTCAGCCGGCAAGTGCCGGTCGTTGCGCCCATCGACGTTGCATGGTCCCATGGTGTGCCGGGATGCATCACAGCGTAGCGGGTGCCAACCAGTCTGATGAGGATACCGGTGCCTGTAAAACGTCTTATCTGCATTACGCGTGAAGGCAGTGCGCACGCCCGCGCCTGCCATGGCGCCCTGCCCGGCTGGGATGTCTGCGTGGTCGAGCATCTGACCGCAGCGCGCAAGGTCTTGTCCCAGCAACACTACGGCGTGGGGCTGCTGCTCGACAGCAGCGACGGCGCAGACGATGCCGAGCTCGAACGTTTCCTGCATCAGCACCACCATATGCGCTGGGTTGGCCTCTTCGAAGCGCACCGCCTCGTCCAGCCGGCCCTGCGCGAACTGATTGCGGCGCATCTGGTCGACTTTCATACGCTGCCCGTCGACACGCTGCGGCTGCAGCACTCGCTGGGCCACGCCCACGGCATGGCGAGCATGGCTGCGCGGCCGGCGCCGCACGAGGGCGCACTGCGCGTAAGCCACATCGATGGCACCTCGGCCGCAATCGCCCGCCTGCGCTCGCACATCGACAAGATCGCCGCCGTCGATGCGCCGGTCCTGATCTGCGGTGAAAGCGGCAGCGGCAAGGAGCTGGCTGCACAGGAAATTCACCTGCGTTCTCCACGCGCCACCGGCCCGTTCATTGCCATCAATTGCGCAGCCATGGCGCCGGCGCTGATTCACTCGGAACTGTTCGGCCATGAACGGGGCGCCTTCACCGGCGCCATGCGTGACAAGCAGGGCCTGCTCGAAGCAGCATCGGGCGGCAGCATTTTCCTCGACGAGATCGGCGACCTGCCACTGGACCTGCAGGCAAGCTTGCTGCGTTTCCTGCAAGAGCGCGTGATCTACCGGGTTGGCGGCACGCGCACCATCGCGGTCGATGCACGCGTGATCACCGCCACCCACGTCGACCTGCCCCAGGCCGTTGCCGAAGGCCGCTTCCGCGAAGACTTGTACTACCGCCTCAGCGTGTTCCCGATCCGCGTTCCGGCGCTGCGGGAACGCAAGGAAGACTTGCCGCTGCTGACCGATCTCATCTTCAACAAGTTTGCCAGCGAACGCAGCCCGCAACTCAAGGGCGTGAGCCGCGAAGCCTTGCAGGCCATGACACACTACGACTGGCCCGGCAATGTCCGCGAGCTGATCAACCGCGTGCGCCGCGCCATGGTGTTGGCCGAGCATCGCCTCGTGATGCCGGAAGACCTCGATTTGCCGGGCGTCGGCCCCATCTGCCCGAACGGCGTCGGCCTGGGCACATCGCGCCTGAGCGCCGAACGCGTTGCCATTGGCGAAAGCCTGGCCCGCAGCGGCAATAACATCAGCCGGGCGGCGCGCGAACTGGGTGTATCGCGCATGACGCTGTATCGCCTGATGGCCAAGCACGAGATTTCGGTGTAGGCCGCATGCTTTGCCCCGCGTCGGTCCCGTCCTACCGCGTTTCTCCTTGAATTCACAGGGTTTTTATGCAGCGTGCTTGCCAAGAGGCAGCATGTTGATGTGCCCCGTTCACTCTGTAAACCGGGTCTGGCGGTTGCAAATTGATACAGTTTCTTGATCAATTCTGCAACAGTGTCACATGATCGAGACACTTGTCGATTCGGCTATTGGTGTACTTCATCGTTCTGCGATCGGGCTTGCGAGCTCATCAAATTAGTCCTACAAAATCAAAGACTTGCTCAAGCGGTCTGTGCTGGCACAAGACCTGCTAATACCGAAGTGGACCGGGCGTCACGAGACCTCGGGATACTTAAACCGTGATATTAGGGGAGCAATAATGAAGCGCACTATCCTGGCAACCGCGATCGCCCTGGCTTTCAGCATGGCCCACGCCCAAGAGAACACCGTGAACGACGTCCGTGGCGGCAATACCCAAACGTCGGCGATCACCAATACGACCAACACGGACAGCAGCACGCTGACGGACTCCAGTAACAGCAATAACACTGCGACGACCAACACCACCAATACCGACAACAGCCAGGCGAACAGCAACAACGTCGCGACCAATACCAACAACAGCCAGGCCGACAGCAATAACACGGCGACCAACACCAATACCAACACGAACACGAACACCAGCACGAACACCAACAACAGCCAGAACGACAGCAACAATACGGCCACCAGTAACAGCACGAACACGAATACCAACACGGCCACCAACACCAACACGCAGACCGACAACAGCCAGCGCACCAACACGAACACGAACACCAACACCACCACCAACACGAGCACTGCCAACAACCAGGTGGACAACTCGGACAACCGCGTCACGAACAACACAACGAACAACAGCAACAGCCAGACCAGCAACCAGTCCGACACGCGCAACATGCAGATCGACAGCAACGACACGACAACCACCACCTCCACGACCACCAGCAACAGCGACAGCAGCCAGGACAGCTCGGGCCAGAACAACAGCTCGGGTGACGCCAGTGCCGAAGTGGCCGGCGCCGCAGCAGCCAACAACGGCGGCAGCGCCAGCTCGTCGGTGGCGAACTCGTTCAACACCTCGTCGGCAACCTCGACCAGCGCGCTGACCGGCAATGTCAGCGGCAACACCATCAGCAACATCGGCAACACTGCACAGAACACGGGCGGTGCCAACGGCGCATCCGGTTCGGGCGCCGCAGGCGGCGTGGGCAATGGCGGTGGTGCCAACGGCACCGGCGCAGCCGGCGGCGCAGCCTCGGGCGCAGCAGGCGCGTCAGGTGGCGCAGGCGGCTACGCTGCTGCTGGTACGGCCTCGACGGGCTCATCGAGCGTCGGTAATGCTTCCGGCGGCGCCGGCGGCTCGACGGGCGCTGCAGGCGCCACAGGCGGCGCCGGTGCATCCGGCGCGATGGGTGGCTACGCTGCCGGCGGCAACGGCGCTGCAGGCGGCGCCGGCACAGGCGGCGCGGGTGCAATGGGCGGCGGGGCCAATGGCGGCTCGGGCGCAGAAGGCGGCGCAGCCACCGGCGGCGCAGGCGGCTCGACCGGATCGCTGGCTGGCGGCAATGGCGGTGGCACCGGCGCTGCCACGGGTGGCGCAGGCGGCGCGGGTGGCAATACCGGCTCGGCATGGGGCGGCGCAGGCGGTGCAGGCGGCTCGGGCGGCGCAGGCGGCATGGGTGGCACCTCGGCCGGTTCGAGCCTGACGGCCTCGAACGGCGCCAGCGGCGGCGGCGCCAGCATCGGCGATGCCATGGCAACGACGGGTGCCGGCGGCACACCGGGCAGCGATCCGGCAGCAGCCGGCGGCGCCAGCGGCGCATCGACCAATACCGGTGGCACCAGCACGGCCGGCAGCCCAACCAGCGGCGCCAGCACCAATGGCGCAGGCGACTCGATGGCGGGTGCAGGCGGTGCCGGTTCAGCCGGCGGCGCGGGCGGCTCGGGCGCCGCATCGTCCAATACCTCGGGTAGCGGCGCAGCAGGTGGCGCTTCGACCGGCGGCACCGGCGGCGCCGGCGCGGCACTGGCCGGCACGGGCGGCGCAGGCGCCACCGGCACGGCAGGCGCCGGCGGCTCGGGCGCAGCAGGCACGGCTGGCATGGGCGGCAACGGTGCGACCGGCACCGGTGGCGCTGGTGGCGCGGGCCAGGGCGGCACGGCGGGCGCAGGCGGCATGGGCGGTTCGGGCGCAGAAGCGACCGCCTCGACCGGCGCCAGCGGTGCGGGCGGCGCGGCCACGGGCGGTTCGGCCACGGGCGGCTCGGCCACCTCGGGTGACGCAAACTCGGGCGCTGGCGGCAGCGGCGGCGCTGGTGGTGCAACCACGTCCGGCGCAGGCGGTTCGGGCGGCGAAATGACGGCTGGTGCAGGTACCGGCGGCTTCGGCGGCGCCGGCATGGGCGGCAATGGCGGCACCAACAACGTCAGCTCGGGCTCGTTCGACATGTCGAACTCGATGAACAACATCGCCCAGTCGGCAGCCGGCATCTCGATCATCAGCCAGAACAACGGCTTCTCCTCGCTGATCCAGCAAAGCGTCAACGTGCAGTCGAACATGAACGTCGGCGGCGCAGGCCAGTAATCAGGCAATGGGTGCAGGACACGCAGCAGTCACGCTGCGCGCCCTGCACTCCCGCCATGCGGCGCTTTGCCCGCATGGCGGTCCTTTCGAGCGAGGCATCATGAAACAACTACACCAGATTGGATTTCTCTTGCTGACGGCAGGCGCTGCTCTGCCAGCGGCAGCCCAGGTTACCGAACTGGCCAGATTGCCGGTGGTGGTGAGCTTCTTGTCGACAGTGAACGTGGCGCCAACCCCTGGCGACGATCTCGCGAGCGGTTGGGGCAAGACCACCGACGCCGCTGTCCTGGGCGACCTGCGCGGCGGCACCGACATCATCACCACCGAAGCGACGCTGGGCGGCACGGTCGGCAACAACACGGCCACCAACGTGACCACCGGCATGAACGTGATCAGCGGCGGTTCGTTCGCCAATTCCTCGGGCTTGCCAGTCGTGATCCAGAATTCCGGCGCGAACGTCCTGATCCAGAACGCGACCGTCATCAACCTGCAATTGCAATGAGCATGACGCCAGGCTCTCACTTGATGCTGTTCATCGCACTGTGCGGCGCCCTGCTTGCGCCGCACAGTGCGAAGGCGCTGGACCTGGCCGGCGTCGGGCGCGTCAACGTGCCGGTGACCAGTCTCAAGGACATCAAATTCCAGCGCACGCTGCGCCAGCAATATGACTACAGCTGCGGCGCCGCCGCGCTGGCCACCTTGCTGTCACACCACTACCAGACGCCCACGCCCGAACAGGACGTGTTCCAGCAGATGTACGCCAGCGGCGACAAGACCAAGATTCACAAAGAAGGTTTTTCGCTGCTCGACATGCAGCGCTTTCTCGCCACGCGCGGCTTTCGTGCCGACGGCTTCAAGCTGCCCATTGAAAAACTGATCGCCGAAAAACTGCCGGCCATCGTCCTGATCACCGACCGCGGCTTCAACCATTTCGTGGTCATCAAGGGCGCCGAAGACGGCCGCATCCTGATTGGCGACCCGTCCACCGGCAACCGCGTCGTGAGCATGGAACGGTTCCAGGAAATCTGGCGCAACAAGATCCTGTTCGTGATCCACAGCCACAAGGATCAGGTTGCCTTCAATACACCGGAAGACTGGCGCGGCGCGCCGCGTGCGCCGTTGGGCACCGGCATGCATCAGGACCAGCTCAGCGCGACCCTGCCCAAGTTCGGGCCGGGCGATTTTTAACAGGGACACACCATGCGCTTTCCAACCTTCCCTTTGCACACTGCCCTGCTGGGCCTGCTGAGCCTGCTGAGCCTGTTCATGGGCGCCCTGCCGTTCGCCCAGGCCACCGAGCCGGTCGTACCGGTGCTTGGCAAGCCGGTCGCCGCCGCCACGCTGGACGCCGCCCGTGGCGGCTTCGAAGTGGCCGGCGGCCTGGCGCTGTCACTCGGTATCGAGCGTGTCGTGTCGGTCAACGGCGAAATCATGGCACGCACGAATATCGCGATCCCCGATCTGGCGGCCATGACGGCCGAGCAGGCGCGCCTGACCCAGGATGCGCTGGGCGCGGCGCGGATGATCCAGATCGGCGGCAATAACTATGCCGCTGCCGACCTCAACCTGCCCAACGGTGCGACGCTGGTCCAGAACACGCTCAGCGGCCAGGATATCCGCACGGCGACCACCATTTCGTCGACCGTCAACAGCATGTCGCTGATCAAGGACATCAATTTCCAGTCGACGATCCGTGACGCCGTCATACGTTCGCCGGGCGGACTATGAATGTTCAACACCACCAACAATAACTCTGGAGAATCTGGATGTATCCACACGTCGCGCGGCTCGGCGCTGCGGGCCTGGCGGCGGCCCTTCTGGCGCCGCCTGCACTCGCTCAACAAGGTGTCCCACTGTCGAACAATGGCGCACAGCCATCCCATAGCGAACTGTCGCAGTTGAAGGACGAACTGGCGCAGCAACGCGCGCTGGTCAATCGCCTGCTGCTGGAAGTGCAGGCGCAGCGCGAGCAATTGCAGCGCATGGGGACGCCGGCCGATGGCGTACTGCTGTCGCAGCAGCGCGGCATGGGCGGCTCGATGAGCGGCCAGGCGCCGGTGGCCGAGCCGCCCGTGTTGCCGCCCGCGGTCACGGGCGTACCGGCGCCGCTGCCACCCCAGCAGCGCCCTGACCAGCCCGGCGTACCCGCCCCGGCACCGGCCCAGCCCGCCGCGCCGGCGCAGGCACAAAACACCCGCCAGCAACCGAACCGGCCGCCGGAAGTCGCACCGATCGGCGACCAGCCGGGCGTGCTTACGGCGCCTGGCACCTATGTGCTCGAGCCATCGATGCAATATGGCTACTCGTCGAGCAACCGCGTGGCGCTGGTCGGCTACACGGTGATTCCCGCGCTGCTGATTGGCCTGGTGGACGTGCGTGAAATCAAACGCAACACCTTCACCACTGCGATCACCGGCCGCACCGGCATCAGCAACCGGATGGAAGTCGAGGTCAAGGTGCCGTACGTGTACCGCTCCGACGCTACCGTCAGCCGGGAAATCTTCACCGGGACGGCAGTCGAGCGCGTGTTCGATACGACCGGCAAGGGCATGGGCGACGTCGAAGTCGCCGGCCGCTACCAGCTCAATAACGGCGGCGCCGACAAGGGCTATTACATTGCCGGCCTGCGCTACAAGAGCCGCACTGGCCGCGATCCGTTCGAAGTGGTCACCGATTGCGACCGCCGCTGCATCGGCGAGAACGTCACCGGCACCGGCCTGCCGCTGGACCTGCCCACCGGCTCGGGCTTCCACTCGCTGCAAGCCACGCTGACGTGGCTGTATCCATCCGATCCGGCCGTCTTCTTCGGCAACCTGAGCTACGTGCACAACTTCAAGCGCGACGACGTGACGCGCCTGGTGCGCAATGGCGAACGCGAACCGCTCGGCTCGCTGCAACCGGGCGCCGTGCTGGGCTTTAACTTCGGGATGGGCCTGGCGCTCAACGACAAGGCGTCGCTGAGCCTGGGCTACGACCACAGCACGATCGGACGCATGCGTCAGAACGGCGCGACCTCGATCGGCTCGGTGCGTACACAGCTGGGCACCCTGCTGCTGGGGTACTCCTACCGCCTGAGCCCGAAACGTTCACTCAACATCGCCGTCGGTGCCGGCGTCACGCGTGACACGCCGGATGTGACGCTGACGCTGCGTTTGCCGATGACTTTCTAACCAGAAATTTATTCCTGAAATCGGTCATGCAGGGGGGATGACTTGTGGTAAATACGGAGACGATTGAAAAATCTTGCTTCCAATTTAAGAGTTTGCCCTATAATCAGATTCGCAATGTAAGGCGTCACCCTGGTTTTTGTCCTAGGTACGCAAACAGGGCATCAACGTAAAATTAATTTTTGAGGGAATAAAAATGGCGACTGGCATTGTTAAGTGGTTCAATGACGCAAAAGGTTTCGGTTTCATCACGCCTGACGGCGGCGGCGAAGATCTGTTCGCGCACTTCTCGGCGATCAACGCCAACGGCTTCAAGTCGCTGCAAGAAAACCAGCGCGTGACGTTCGACGTCACCACCGGTCCTAAAGGCAAGCAGGCTTCGAACATCCAGCCGCAAGCTTAAGGTCCGCTGGCCCGCTACGGCGGGCAAGCAACGCAAAAGAGCACATCTTCGGATGTGCTCTTTGTCTTTGTGGCGACCGAAAAGCTGGGGTCAAAAAAGCGGGGGTCAGGTCTGACATTCGGACACGATCTCGACAGTCGGGCAGTTGGACCTGGCTGGCACCGGGCCACGCTAATGCTGTGCAAGACACTATTCGACCTGGTTAAGGCTGAGGTCGTGTCTGAATGTCAGACCTGACCCCGGCTGTGACCCCGGCTGTGACCCCGGCTGTTCGGACACTATTGACCTAGTTAAGGCTGAGGTCGTGTCTGAATGTCAGACCTGACCCCGGCTGTTCGCTGCCGTGACGATCAACGGCGTCCCGGTGGCTTTTGACGGACATGCCACCAGCTGTGGCGCCTGCCTGATGTCGACGGCCACCGACAGCGGCCGCGACTGACGCCGTGCGTTAAATCACTTGCAGCCGCAGCTACCCGAGCCGCAGCCACCGCCGCCCGACTTCGCCGCCGCCACTTCTGCGAACTGCGTCACCGGCGCGCGGCCGCTCTGTTCGTCGTAGCCGGCCGCCTGCAGGCGCGCCACGTACTGCTTCCACAGCGATTCCTGGCTGCGGCCCAGCTCATACAGATAATCCCAGCTGAAGATGCCGGTATCGTGGCCGTCCGAAAAGGTTGGCTTGATCGCGTAGTTGCCGACCTGCTCGACGTCGGCGATGCCGACTTCGCGCTTGCCAAGTTGCAGCACTTCCTGGCCCGGGCCGTGGCCCTTCACTTCGGCCGATGGCGAATACACGCGCAGATATTCGAACGGGAGCGAAAAGGCGCTGCCGTCGTCGTAGGCGACGTCGAGCACGCGCGATTTCTGGTGGACAGTCAATTCAGTTGGATGGGGCATAACACTCTCTATGTCAGGAAAAACGGCGCGCGATGGCAGCGCCCAATTGGTCGTGCAGCGCACGACGCGCCGCGAGGATAGCAGGTTCTGTCGCGCGCACCGCCTGCGCCCATACGGGCGCCGGGAAATGCGCATCGTCGGCGTAGCGCGGGATGATGTGCCAGTGCAGGTGCGGCACCACGTTGCCGAGGCTGGCCACATTGACCTTCAATGGCTGCATCACCTCGCGCACCGCCGTCTCCACCTGGAACACGGCGTCGTTGATCAAGAAGCGGTCATCCGCCGACAGATCACTCATTTCGCGCACATGGTCGTGCCAGATCACGCGGCAAAAGCCGGGATAATTGGCGTCGTCGACGACGATGACGCTGAACTTCTCGCCGGCCCATGCGGCGGGCAGCGACAGGTCGCACAGCTCGCACCCCGGTTCGCGCAGCGCCGTCATACCAGCACCCGCTCGATGCCGCCCGCATTGGCGCGTGCGACGTACTCGGGCAGCCAGTTCTCGCCCAGCAGGTGCTTGGCGATTTCGACGACGATGTAGTCGGCCGTGGTGCCCGAATCGTCGTTGTAGCGGCTCAGGCCCTGCAGGCACGACGGGCAGCTGGTCAGGATCTTGACGTCGCCCTTGAAGCCATCTTCACGCAGCTTGTCTGCGCCCTTGACCATCTCGCCTTCCTTGCGCGAGCGGACCTGGGTCGCGATGTCCGGCCGCGAGACGGCAAACGTGCCCGACTCGCCGCAGCAGCGATCGTTCTTCTCGATCTTCACGTTGTCCACCGTCGACACCAGCGCGTTGACCGTCTTGATCGAATCCTGCAGCTTCATCGGCGTGTGGCACGGCTCGTGGTACATGTAGCGGGTGCCGTTCACGCCTTCGAGCTTGACGCCTTTTTCGAGCAGGTATTCATGGATGTCCATGATGCGGCAGCCCGGGAAGATCTTCTCGAACTGGTACGTTGCCAACTGGTCGTAGCAGGTGCCGCACGAGACCAGCACCGTCTTGATGTCCAGGTAGTTGAGCGTGTTGGCCATCCGGTGGAACAGCACACGGTTGTCCGTCACCATCTTCTCGGCCTTGTCGAACTGGCCGGCGCCGCGCTGCGGATAACCGCAGCACAGGTAACCCGGTGGCAGCACGGTCTGCACGCCCACTTCCCACAGCATCGCCTGGGTGGCCAGGCCCACCTGCGAGAACAGGCGCTCGGATCCGCAGCCAGGGAAGTAGAACACGGCCTCGGTGTCGGCATTGGTCTTCTTGGGATTGCGGATGATCGGGACGATCTTGTCGTCTTCGATGTCCAGCAGCGCGCGCGCCGTTTTCTTGGGCAGGTTCCCCGGCATCTTCTTGTTGATGAAGTGGATGACCTGCTCGCGCACGGGCGCCTTGCCGGTGGTCGGCGCGGGCGCAGCCAGCTGCGGCTTGGCAAAGCCCTTGAGCATGCGGTTACCGAAGCGCTGCGCCTTGAAGCCGAAGTCGACCATCACCTTGCGCGTGGCATTGATGGTGGTCGGATCGGTCGCGTTCAGGAAGAACATCGCCGCGCGGTTGGCCGGCTTGAAGCTGCGCTTGTCCATCTTGCGCAGCAGGTTACGCATATTCATCGACACATCGCCGAAGTCGATATTCACCGGGCATGGCGTGACGCACTTGTGGCACACGGTACAGTGGTCCGAGACGTCCTCGAACTCTTCCCAGTGCCGGATCGAGACACCGCGGCGGGTCTGCTCTTCGTACAGGAACGCTTCGATCAGCGCCGACGTGGCCAGGATCTTGTCGCGTGGCGAATACAGCAGGTTCGCCTGCGGCACGTGGGTCGTGCAGACGGGCTTGCACTTGCCGCAGCGCAGGCAGTCCTTGATGCTGTGGGCGATCTCGCCGATATCGCTTTGCTGCATGATCAGCGACTCGTGGCCCATCAGGCCGAACGACGGCGTATAGGCGTTGCGCAGGTCGGCGTGGGCGCCTTCCAGATTGAGCAGCTTGCCCTTGTTGAAGCGCCCTTCCGGATCGACGCGGATCTTATAGTCGCGGAATTCCTGGATTTCTTCGTCCTTCAGGAATTCGAGCTTGGTGATGCCGATCCCGTGTTCGCCCGAGATCACGCCATCGAGCGAGCGTGCCAGCTTCATGATGCGCTCGACCGCCTTGTGCGCATCCTGCAGCATGTCGTAGTCGTCCGAGTTCACCGGCAGGTTGGTGTGGACGTTGCCGTCGCCGGCGTGCATGTGCAGTGCGACGAACACGCGCGAGCGCAGGATGCGCTTGTGGATCGCCGTGCTCTCGTCGAGGATGCAGGTGTAGGCGCTGCCGTTGAAGATCTGGCGCAGCGGGGAACGAAGCTCCTGCTTCCAGGAGATGCGCACCGTGTGGTCCTGCACCAGGTCGAACAGGCGTGCATCGGGCTGGATCGCCAGGCGCGCATCGAAGGCGGCCGACAGATGGTCGAGCCCGAGCGATTCGAGCCCCTCGCGCACGTCCGCCAGCGGCAGGTCCAGATTGGCCAGGATGAAGGTCCAGCGCTTGGTCACCAGGTCGACCAGCGCGCGCGCCTGCAGCGGGCGGTCGCCCATGATTTCGTCGCGCTCGACGCCTTCGCCGCTGCTGGCGTCATCGCTCTTGGCCAGCGGCAGATGGTCGCTCGCCAGGTAGTTGCGCAGGCCGTCAGCCAGCTGCAGCTTGTTCTTGATCGACAACTCGACGTTGATGCGCTCGATGCCGTCGGTGTATTCGCCCATGCGCGGCAGCGGAATGACCACGTCTTCATTGATCTTGAAGGCGTTGGTGTGGCGCGCGATGGCCGCCGTGCGGGCGCGGTCGAGCCAGAATTTCTTGCGCGCTTCGGGGCTGACGGCGACAAAGCCTTCGCCCACGCGGGTATTCGCGATGCGCACGACTTCGGAGGCAGCCAGCGCCACCGCGTTTTCGTCGTCGCCGACGATGTCGCCGAACAGCGCCATCTTCGGCAGCACGCCGCGTTTGGACTTGGTGGCATAACCGACCGCGCGCAGATAGCGCTCGTCCAGGTGTTCCAGGCCGGCCAGGCGCAGCGTGGAAAACGCCGGGTCGCCGTTCTTCGGCAAGCCGTTGAGGTAATTCGTGATCTCGACGATCGACGGAATCGCATCGCGCGCCTGGCCAAAGAATTCGAGGGCCACGGTACGCGTGAACTTCGGCATCTTGTGCAGGATCCAGCGGCCCGACGTGATCAGGCCATCGGTGCCCTCTTTCTGGATGCCCGGCAGGCCGGAAAGGAATTTGTCGGTAACGTCCTTGCCCAGGCCTTCCTTGCGAAAGCGCTTGCCGTCGATGATCAAGGTCTCGGTGCGGAACGGCGCGCCTTTCGGTGCGCCCTTGACCGACGGGTGCGTCCATTCCAGCAAGAATTCAGCCTGCGGCGCATCGTGGATCTTGCCCAGGTTGTGGGCAATGCGCGTGACATCGAGCCAGTCGCCGTTGGGGTCGACCATGCGCCACGAGGCCAGGTTGTCGAGCGCAGTGCCCCACAACACGGCCTTCTTGCCGCCCGCGTTCATCGCGATATTGCCGCCCACGCAGGATGCGTGCGCCGACGTCGGATCGACCGCGAACACGAAGCCGGCCTTCTCGGCCGCCTGCGACACGCGCTGCGTGACCACGCCTGCATAGGTGTGGATGGTCGCGTACTCGCGGTCCAGGCCCGGCATCGCGGTCATTTCGACTTCGCCGATCCCGATCAGTTTTTCGGTGTTGATCACGGCCGACATGGGCGTGAGCGGAATCGCGCCGCCCGTGTAGCCGGTGCCGCCGCCGCGCGGGATGATCGTCAGACCCAGTTCGATGCAGCCCTTGACCAGGCCGGCCATTTCGTCTTCGGTGTCGGGCACCAGCACCAGGAACGGGTACTCGACGCGCCAGTCGGTGGCGTCGGTCACGTGCGAGATGCGGTGCATGCCGTCGAAGCGGATATTGCGCTTGTCGGTGTAGGCGCCCAGCACCTTCAACGCGCGCTTGCGCAGGTCGTACGTCTCGGAGAATTCGCGACCGAAGTCGTCGACCGCGCGGCGCGCGGCCGCCAGCAACTGCTCGACGGCGCGGCTGCGCGTTGCGGCCACGGCCGGGTCGCCGTCATCCTGGGCGTCGACCGTGGTGCGGCGCTTGTCGACTTCAGCCAGGCGGTGGTGCAGCGCCTCGATCAGGTTGGCCCGGCGCTTCGGGTTGTCCAGCATGTCGTCCTGCAGGTACGGATTGCGCCGCACGACCCAGATGTCGCCCAGCACCTCGTACAGCATGCGCGCCGAGCGGCCGGTCTGGCGGGCGCCGCGCAAGCTGTCAAGCAACTCCCACGACGACTCACCGAGCAGCCGGATCACGATTTCGCGATCCGAGAACGAGGTGTAGTTGTACGGAATCTCGCGCAGGCGCGCGGGGGCGTTATCGGCTAGCAGGGTATGGATGTGTGCGGGGGCGTTCATGAATACTCGTCGACAGTCGGACAGGCCCGAAGGACGTTCATTCTATCGTATTGCGTTGCACCACGCTTGGGGCGGCCCCATCCGCCGTTGCGTCCGACGCAACAAAATATTCATACTGTGTCGGATATGCAAACATTATTCACCCACAGGCGCGGGCACACGGTATTTATCAAGCACGACGCCGCGAATGACATATGTCGTCCGGCCTGGTTTGCACCGTTATCGCGTCATGTCCGGCACCTCGAACGCCTCACCGGTTTCGAAGAAATGCCCACCAGCCACATAATGGATGCTCTTCTTGCCACCTGCCGCCATATTCCAGTGCCCATCGGCAAACACCGCCGGATCCGCCCAGGCCGCCACGACCTCGCCCAGGAACAGGTCATACGTGTCCTGGATGTGCGGTTCGGGGAGTACGCGGCACTCGAGCCAGGCCAGGCAGCCGTCGAGCAGCGGCGCGCCGACCCGTTCGCCGGTCCAGGCGCAGGCGCCGAACGCCGCGAATTTGTCCAGATCGCGGCCCGACGTCGAACCCACCTGCAGGGTCAGGCGCGCCAGCTCGCGCGATGGCACGTTCAGCGCGAATTCGCCGGATGCCTCGATCATGCTGCGGGTGAGTGTGTTCTTGTCGATCACCACCGCCACCTTGGGCGGATCGAAGTCGAGCGGCATCGACCAGGCGGCCGCCATCACATTGACGGCGTCGCCGTGGCGCGTCGATACCAAAACCGTCGGCCCATGGTTCATCAGGCGGTAGGCTTTGGCGAGGGGTACGGGAACGCGGTCGGTCATGCCGGAGTCCTTGAATTGACGGCTCAGGCAGTCAGCGCTGCGCCGGCGGGATGTCCTTGAGCGGCGCGGCGAACGCGGCGTGCGCGGCCGGATCGATGGGGCGGTGTTTCACCGTCGTGCCGGCCGGGTCGTTGGCCAGGTAATTGCCATTCTTGTGGTCATGTGCGGGCCGGATCGGCCGCGGTGCGAAGCCGCCGCCGCAGATCGGGCACACGTTCAGCAAAATGGTATCGACACAGGTGGCGCAAAACGTGCATTCGTACGAGCAGATGCGCGCCTGTTCCGACGAAGGTGGCAGCGCGACATTGCAGTGTTCGCAGGTGGGACGCAGTTCAAGCATGGCAAACTCCTTGGGTCTTAGCCCGTAATACGCGTCAGCATGTCGCCGAGCGACTTCCAGAAACTGTCCGGCACGTACAGCAGCGCCAGCGTCATGGTCAGGTAGCGCGCGAACTTGCCGATCGCCATATACATCAGGCTCGGCCAGAATGGCAGGTGCAGCCAGCCGGCGAGCGTGCACAGCGGATCGCCCACCCCCGGCAGCCACGACAACAACATGGTCTTGGCGCCATAACGCTTGAGCCAGCCGAACCAGCGGCTCTGGCGCTCTTTGGCAAACGCCACCTTGGCGCGGTAGCCAAGGAAGTAATCGACCGCGCCGCCCAGCGTATTACCAATGGTCGCGACCAGGATCGCCGGCCAGAACAGCGCGGGATTGGCCTTGATCACCGCAAACACGGCCGGCTCGGAACCGAGCGGCAGCAGCGTGGCGGAAATAAAACTGATGATGAAGACGGAGGTCAGCCCAACCGTCGGCGCCGCAACGAGGTCAAGCAGCCATTGGACAGCGGTTTCGATCATGCGAGCTTAGGCGAGGGAAATAGGCGTCCATTATAATGGTCCGGAACTTTCGTCACGACACGATACGATCGCCTGTCACCCAGCGCGCCGTATCGTACTGCGCGCCACGGTCACCCACCCTAGCGGAACAGTTTGCGTCGTCCGTCCCGCCAGCCGCATTGGCCTGACCCTTGTGTTTCGACCATGACTACCGACTATCTCAAAAAAATCCTGACCGCGCGCGTCTATGACGTCGCCGAACAAACGCCCCTCGATCTGGCGCCCACGCTGTCCGCTCGCATGGGTAACCGCATCTATTTCAAGCGCGAGGACATGCAGAGCGTGTTCAGCTTCAAGCTGCGCGGCGCCTACAACAAGATGGCCAACCTGACGCCCGAGCAGCGCGCCCGCGGCGTGATCTGTGCCTCGGCCGGCAACCATGCCCAGGGCGTGGCCCTGTCGGCCTGTCGTCTCGGCTGCCGCGCGCTGATCGTGATGCCCACGACCACGCCGGGCGTCAAGATCGACGCCGTCAAGGCGCGCGGCGGCGCCAGCGTCGAGATCGTGCTGCACGGCGACTCGTACACCGACGCCTACAACCACGCCCTGCTGCTGGAAAAAGAACAGCGCATGACCTTCGTGCACCCGTTCGACGATCCGGACGTGATCGCCGGCCAGGGCACGATCGGCATGGAAATCCTGCGCCAGCATTCCGGCCCGATCCACGCGATCTTCGTCGCCATCGGCGGCGGCGGCCTGATCGCGGGCATCGGCGCCTACGTCAAGGAAATTCGCCCTGACATCAAGATCATCGGCGTGCAGACGCTCGATTCGGACGCGATGGCGCGCAGCCTGAAGGCCGGCCACCGTGTCACGCTGAACGATGTCGGCCTGTTTTCCGACGGCACCGCGGTGCGCCTGGTGGGCGAAGAAACCTTCCGCGTCGCCCAGATGGTGGTCGACGAGATCATCCTGGTCGACACCGACGCGATCTGCGCCGCGATCCAGGACGTGTTCCAGGACACGCGCAGCATTCTCGAGCCGGCCGGCGCGCTGGCCATCGCCGGCGCCAAGGCATACATCGAGCGCTCGCAGATGGACCGCGAGCCGGTCAAGGGTGAAACGCTGGTGGCCGTGGCCTGCGGCGCCAACATGAACTTCGACCGCCTGCGCTTCGTTGCCGAGCGCGCCGAACTGGGCGAGTCGCGCGAAGCCGTGTTTGCCGTGACCGTGCCCGAGCAGCGCGGGAGCTTCCGCCGCTTCTGCGGCCTGGTCGGGCCACGCAACGTGACCGAATTCAATTACCGCATCAGCGATGCCAGCGAAGCCCATGTGTTCGTTGGCGTGCAGGTGGGCAGCCGCAGCGAATCCGGACTGCTGGCGCGCACGTTCGAAGAGCATGGCTACAAGACGCTTGACCTGACCGGCGACGAGCTGGCCAAGCTGCATATCCGCCATCTGGTGGGCGGCAAAAGTTCGCTGGCCCACGATGAATTGCTGTATCGTTTCGAGTTCCCTGAACGGCCGGGCGCGCTGATGCGCTTCCTGGACAGCATGGCGCCGAACTGGAATATCTCGCTGTTTCACTACCGCAACCAGGGCGGCGATGTGGGCCGCATTCTCGTGGGGCTGCAAGTGCCGCCGACCGAAATGGCCGAGTTCCGGCAATTCCTGGCATCGCTCGGTTACCGTTACTGGGACGAAAGCAGCAATCCCGTCTATAAATTGTTCTTGGGCGCCTGACGCCCCATCTCCATGAATACACCTGACCAATCGCCCCTCGGCAAATCCTCCGCCTACCAGAGCCAGTACGCGCCCGAGCTGCTGTTCCCGATCGCGCGCCAGCAAAAGCGCGATGAGCTCGGCCTGTTTGCGGATGCCGGCACCATGCCGTTCTTCGGTGTCGACATCTGGAACGCCTACGAACTGTCGTGGCTGAACATGCGCGGCAAGCCGCAGGTGGCGATTGCGACGATCACGGTCCCGGCCGATTCGCCGAACATCGTCGAATCGAAATCGTTCAAGCTGTACCTGAATTCGTTCAACCAGACCCGCCTGGCCGGTCCGGAAGCCTTGCTGGCCCTGCTGCGCGACGATCTGTCGGACGGCTTCGGTGCGCCGGTCCACGTCACGCTGACCAGCCCGGACGCGTTCGGTGGCATCAAGATGGGCGAACTCGACGGCGTGCTGCTGGATCGTCTCGATGTCGAGATCGACGGCTATTCGCCATCCCCGGAACTGCTCAGCGCAGACCACGAGAACGGGCAAGTCGAAGAAACGCTGGTGTCGCACCTGCTCAAGTCGAACTGCCTGGTCACCGGCCAGCCGGACTGGGGCACCGTGCAGATCCGCTATGTCGGCCCGCAGATCGACCAGGAAGGCTTGCTGAAGTACCTGATCGGCTTCCGTGAACACAACGAGTTTCATGAACAGTGTGTCGAGCGCATCTTCATGGACGTGCTGCGCCAGTGCAAGCCTACCAAACTGGCCGTGTACGCTCGCTACACGCGGCGCGGCGGCCTGGATATCAACCCGTGGCGCGCCAACTTCTCCACCGGCAAACCGCCTAATCTGCGTGGCGCGCGCCAGTAAATATCGCATTTCTGACAGGATGCGACTCGCACACCTGTACGTTTTTGGCGACAGCCGTGCGCCGGCCTGGCATCACGCCCGGCGTGGTGCAGTACTGAAGCTGCTTGTTTTTTCAGCAGAACTCGTGCAAAAATCGGCCAATCTCAGCGCAAGCATGTATTTACCGGCTGCGTTCTGCGATTTGTTAAAAAAATTGCGTGGTGGCGTTAACCTGAATCAACGCCGCTGCTGCCCTGTTTCGACGGGTATCGTGCGACCGTCCCGCCAACTGGCCTGACGCTCGCGATTTCGAGTGTCCCGGCCATAAAACAGGCCTATAATCCGTGCTCGCAAGCACGCCACTTGTGCTGCGCACTTGTGCCACGCACCTCACGTTATGACCAATTTAAGCAAAATCCTTTCTCTCGAAAACGTCCAACTCGACATTGAAGTGTCGAGCAAAAAGCGCGCCTTCGAGCAAGCCGGCCTGATCTTCGAGAACAATTGCGGTATTGCCCGTTCGATTGTGTCCGACAACCTGTTCGCACGTGAGCGTCTCGGCTCTACCGGCCTCGGCCACGGCGTGGCCGTCCCCCATGGCCGCATCAAGGGCAGCAAGAGCCTGAAGGCGCCTCTGGCCGCGTTCGTGCGCCTGAAGGAACCGATTCCGTTCGAGTCGCCCGACGGCCAGCCGGTGAGCCTGTTGTTCTTCCTGCTGATTCCGGACCACGTCACGCAGCAGCACCTCGAGATCCTGTCCGAAATCGCCGAGCTGTTCTCGGACGAAGCCATCCGCACTGCGCTGGCGACCGACCCCGATCCGAAGGCCGTCCACGAGCGCATTATCAACTGGCAACCCAGCCTGCAAGCTCTGGGTTAAACTTCACGTCACTGCGAACGCGCGGCAATCATGTCGCGCGCCTTTTTTTGTGACGAAGACGATGCCCATGCTGCAGTCCCCGCTGACCATTCAACGGCTGTACGACGATAACCGCGACAGCCTGCAGCTCGGCTGGTTCGCGGGCTTTCCCGGCGGCGAACGCCAGATCGCCGGCGACGCCGCGTCGGCCGCCGACCAGGTAGGCCACCTGAACCTGATCCACCCGGGCCGCATCCAGGTCTTCGGGCACCAGGAACTCAATTACTACCACCGCCTGAAAGCCAATTCGCGCACCCACGTGATTGGCGAACTGATCGGCGGCGGGCCGCCGGCGCTGATCATCGCGCAGGGGCTGGAAACGCCGCCCGACATCCTCGCGATCTGCGACGAGCAGAACATTCCGCTATTTTCGACGCCGCTGCCGGCAGCGCAGGTGATCGACTTCCTGCGCGTGTATCTGTCCAAAAAACTGGCCCAGCGCGTGATCATGCATGGCGTGTTCATGGACGTGCTGGGCGTGGGCGTCTTGATCACCGGTGAATCCGGCTTAGGCAAAAGTGAACTGGGCCTGGAACTGATTTCGCGTTCGCACGGCCTGGTGGCCGACGATGCGGTGGAATTTTCGCGCATCGCACCGAACATGATCGAGGGCCGCTGCCCGCCGCTGCTGCAAAACCTGCTCGAGGTGCGTGGCCTGGGCCTGCTGGACATCAAGGCGATCTTCGGCGAGACGGCGGTGCGCCGCAAGATGCGCCTGAAGCTGATCGTCCACCTGGTCAAACGCGGCGCGGCCGATGAAGAAGTCGAGCGCCTGCCCTTCCATTTCCCGACCGAAGACGTGCTGGGCCTGCCGATCCGCAAGGTTGTCATCCCGGTGGCGGCCGGCCGCAACATCGCCGTGCTGCTCGAAGCCGCCGTGCGCAACACGATCCTGCAACTGCGCGGCATCGACACGCTGCAGGAATTCATGGAGCGCCAGCGCCAGGCCATGAGCGCCGATTGACCCGGTGCCCGCGGCCGCGGGTGTACGGCTGACCGGCGCTTGCGGTATCATCGCCCCATGCACATCGTCCTCATCACCGGAATTTCCGGCTCCGGCAAATCCGTGGCCCTGAATGTCCTGGAAGACGCCGGTTACTACTGCGTCGACAACCTGCCGCCGGCCCTGCTGACGGCCCTCGTCAATACCGTCAGCGAAAGCGGCGGCGGCAAGATCGCCGTCGCAGTCGATGCGCGCAGCGCCGAATCGCTGGCCGAACTGCCAGTGAGCGTGCGGCGCCTGCGCGAGGACGGCCACTCAGTCAAGGTCATATTCCTGACAGCGAGCACCCATTCGCTCGTGGCGCGTTTTTCCGAGACGCGCCGCAGCCATCCGCTGTCGCACGAACTGCGTCCGGGCGAAAACCCGGCATCGCGCCGGACCCTGATCGAGTGCATCGCCGAAGAACGCGAGCGCCTGTCGTCGATCGAGAACCTGGGCCACGTGATCGACACGTCCGAGCTCTCGTCCAACAAACTGCGCGGCTGGATCAAGGAACTCGCCGAGATCGACCATGCGCCGCTGACGCTGTTCTTCGAGTCGTTCGCCTTCAAGGTCGGCGTGCCGCTCGACGCCGACTTCGTGTTCGACGTGCGCGCGATCCCCAATCCTTACTACGATGTGGCGCTGCGCCCGCTCACCGGCAAGGATGCACCCGTGATCGCCTTCCTCGACGCGCAACCGAGCGCGCTCGAGATGCTGTCCGACATCCAGGGCTTCGTCGCCAAGTGGCTGCCATCGTTCAAGACCGACAACCGCAGCTACCTGACGGTGGCGATCGGCTGCACGGGCGGACAGCATCGTTCGGTGTACATGGCCGAACACCTGGGCGCGCACTTCGGCACGACCGAGCGCGTGATTGTCAGGCATCGCGAGCAGCCGAAGCATCCGGCGGCGTAGGCTTGCTGCCTGCCCTGCCACACGTTTAACGCTGACGACGAAATTCCATCGTCCAGTTGGTTTCCCATGTATTTCCCGCATCGGCAGAAAAAGCCTGGTCCCACTGCAGCAAGTTTTGATCGATCTGGCGCCAGATGAATCTGACGATAATCGGGATTTCCTGGAAAGTATCGTTGGCGAAGAACGTACCAACGCCATCAATGAATTCGCCTACCACCGGAACGTCGATCTGACTCGGAAGACGACCGTCAAGCCACCAGATCGACCATTTCTTCGTGTTCTGATCGTAGGAGCGTAACGCGATAGCGCGAAAGACCTCGTCATTCAGGCGCAAGACGTTGTCTTCAAGGTTGCCGAAGCCACCCAGAATTTTTTGGGTCGACATCTCACCATCAAACTCAACCCATTCATTGCAGTTTGCCAGGCGTTCCTTGAGCCGCCGATGCCTGACAACCCAATCCCCAATAACGAAATCGAAGTCAGTCGGTGCTGAACTCATCAGTTCCAGTGCCATGCCACTCCTTGAATAACAGGTGGTCCGTCGGCCCGCACACTCGTGGCCACCGACATCAATATGGTGCCTCGTCACTTCAGTACCGGCCCCGCATCCACGATCCGCACATCATGCATCTGATGCAGATACGATTCCAGATACCCCTTGTGCGACGCGCCGACGATGACCAGCATGCGCTGGCCCGGCATCAATCCCAGCACGTCCCGGATATTGGCCGCCATGCGCAGGTTGCGCGTTTCCCAGTAACCCACGTACTGACGGCCGAAGCGTTGCACTGACGGCTCGTTGAGCGCCGCGCCGAAGTCGCTGCGGTACACCAGAGCCCCCTGGCCAGGTGCATTTCTGGCCTGGTACATGGCCAGCACGCCTTCGGCACTGCCCAGCGAGCCCTCCTGCGCCTTGTCCGCTGCGCTGCGCTGCTTCGAGGCCGGGTTGTCCCATGCGGTCATCAGCGCATCGCCAAACGCCTTCTGGTCTCCCGTCGCGCTGTCGGCGGTATGGTCATCCATCGCGTACAGGCGTTCAAGGCCGAGCCGGACGGCCAGGCGCGCACCGATCATCAGGCTTTCGTCGCGTTTGATTTCCAGCTTCGCGAGCACGCCGACCAATGTGGCGTCCAGGCCGTCACCGGCGCGACGCTCGGCCTCGGGCAGGCGCAACCACTGCACCAGCGCCGATGCGCGCTCGCCGCCAGCGAGGAACAACGCAGCAAGGCGTCGACGTTCTGCGGGCGTGGGCGCAGCGGGCCAGGTTGCCAGCAAGGCCTCGGCGGCCTCGGTCGCTGCCGCGACATCCAGCCCGGTGGCCAGCCGCGCCGGTGCGGGATCCCAGCAATAGGAATCGATCGAGTCCTTGTAGCGGGCCATATAACGGCGCATGAAGTCGCACTGCGGCCCGGATACCGCCTCGATCGCAATCGCCTGCGGCTTCCACGCCGCCAGACGCTCGTTCAGCAGCGTCAGGCTGGTGGCCTGGAAGGTTTTCGGCAATTGCGACAGATGGGGCGAGCCCAGCACCAGCACCTCGTTGGCAGGCCCGGAGGCCGGCCCCTTGAATGCGCTCGCATCGAAATCAGGCTGCCAGGCCTGCGCAGCGGCGCTGCCGCACAACGTCATCGACAGCAGCAAGGCGGTCATGCGCATCGGGGGTCCTCATCAGTTCATGAAGCCACGATGGTTGCACCGCCTGCACGAAAAGTCACGCGCAAACGGATATGCATGAAACCGCTTACGCGAGATGGCGCAGCGGATGCGCATGCGCCGGCCACACCGGCGTGAAGAAGTGCGCCACCATCGCATCGGTCACGAGATCGAGCGACGGCGGATTCCATTGCGGCGCATTGTCCTTGTCGATGACGAGCGCGCGCACGCCTTCGAGCACCTCGCCATGCTCGAAGTTGCGGCGCACGAGCGAGCGCTCCAGGCGCAGACAGTCGGCGACATCGAGCGACGCGCCGCGCAGCAGCAGCTCGCGCGTCACGCACATCATCAACGGCGAGCGCTGACGCATCGCATTCAATGCCTTCTGCGCGAACTGCGTGTCGTCACCCTCGAGCGACGCCATGATCGCCGCCACCGAGTCCGCGCCAAAGTGCGCATCGATGCGCGCGCGGTTGGCCTGCAATTGACTCTCGCCGGCATGCTGGCTGGCGAACGCGCGGATCGCCGCCGGCAGATCCGCGCCCGGCGTCGCTTCGATCAGCGCCTGCAAGGCCGGCAGGTCGGCGCCCGGCACGAACACGTCGGCCAGGCCCACGTACAGCGCGTCGGCCGCGCCGATCGTCAAGCCGGTCAGGCCCAGGAACATCCCTAGTTGCCCCGGCGCGTGCGACAAAAAGTGGCTGCCGCCGACATCGGGGAACAGGCCGATATTCACCTCGGGCATCGCCATTTTCGTGCGCTCAGTCACGATGCGCAGGCCACAATCGGGCCCGCCCTGCGCGATGCCCATGCCGCCGCCCATGACCACGCCGTCCATCAGCGCGATATACGGTTTCGGATAAAAATGGATCAGGTGATTCAGCGCGTATTCTTCGGTGAAGAAATCCTCGAGCAGTGCGCTGCCGCCTTGCGGCGAGGCGTTGCCGACCTCGTAAAAGAAGCGGATATCGCCGCCTGCGCACAGTGCTTTTTCGCTGCTGCTGGTGATCACGACCGCATCGACCGCGGCGTCAAGCTGCCAGTCGAGCAGGATCGCGGTCAGTGCGCGCACCATGTCCAGCGACAGCGAATTGAGCGCCTTGGGCCGGTCGAGGGTGATGATGCCGGTGCGGTTGGCAATGCGGGTCAGGACGTGTTCGGACATGGCGTGATCCATCGAAAGGAAACACGTATTTTACTGGCAGCGGGATGCAAAAAGGGCGCCCCGAAAAGACGCCCCTGGCGGTGGTGACCTGCGCTCGATCAGGCGGCAGCGACGTCTGCTTCGTCGACGTCCAGGCGTTTGATCGCTGTGCGGTTATGGTCTTTGAGCATCTGCTTGTGCTTCAGGATTTGTCGATCCAGTTTATCCATCAACATGTCGATCGCGGCATACAGGTCTTGCGCGACGCTCGCCACGTGCAGGGTCTTGCCCGACACCTGGACATTGATTTCAGCTTTTTGCCTTTTTTCTTTTTCAGTGAGGTTATCGACGGCCAGGAAGACGTGGGTATCTATGACTTGATCGAAATGGCGAATAATGCGTTCCAGCTTATTCTGAACGTATTCACGGATGGCAGGGGTTACTTCGAGATGGTGACCACTGATGGTGAGGTTCATACACACTCCTTTGAAGATGTCACGTCGCTTGCACCACACAGGAGCTGAAGGCACAGACTGTATGAGCGGCGTTGTTACAAGGCTTTGCGGAGACTGACGGGGGGGATCTTGAGCGCTTCACGGTATTTTGCGACCGTCCTGCGCGCAATGACCATGCCTTGTTCCCCGAGCATTTCCGCGATCTTGCTGTCGGATAATGGATTCTTAGGGTCTTCTGCTCCTGTCAATTGCGCGATGAGCGCACGGATTGCCGTTGAGGATGCTTCGCCTCCCGCTTCGGTGGCAACGTGGCTACCGAAGAAATACTTCAACTCGAACATGCCGTGCGGGGTCAGCATGTATTTCTGGGTTGTGACACGAGAGATGGTGCTCTCATGCAGACCTAGTGTATCAGCTATCTCACGCAAAACAAGGGGCCGCATGGCAACCGCGCCATGGCTGAAAAAGTTGCGCTGGCGTTCGACAATGGCCTCGGCCACACGCAGGATCGTGTCGAAACGCTGGCGCATGTTCTTGATGAGCCACTTCGCCTCTTGCATCTGCGCGCCCATCTGGCTCTCGCTGCGGCCCTGCTTGAGCATCGTGGCGTACAGGCTGTTCACGCGCAAGCGCGGCATCACGTCCTGGTTCAGCGTGACGGCCCAGCCATTCTTGGCGCGCCGCACGATCACGTCCGGCACCACGTAATCTGACACGTTCGACGCGAACGCGGCGCCCGGATGCGGATTGCACTGGCGGACCACGGCCTGCACTTCGCGCAGGTCTTCGTCGTCGCAATCGAGCGCTTTTTTCAGCTTGCTGTATTCGCGCTGCGCGAACCAGGTCAGGTACCCTTCGACGATCTTCAGGGCCATGCGGCGCGTGACCATCGGCACGCCCGGCATGCGCCGGATCTGCAGCGCCAGGCATTCGGCCGCGCTGCGCGCGCCCACGCCCACCGGGTCCATGCTCTGCACCATCGCCAGCGCGCAGCGCAGTTCGTCGAGGTCGACCTCGAGTTCTTCGGGCAGGCGTGCGTGGATGTCGTCGAGCGGTTCTTCCAGGTAGCCGTTGTCGTCGAGCGCGTCGATCACCAGTTCGGCCAGCGCGCGGTCGCGCGTTGACAGCAGCGTTTCGCGCACCTGTTCCATCAGGTGTTCGCGCAGCGTGATCGCGCACGCCTCCAGCTGCGGGCGGCCGTCTTCGTCGTCGCTGCTGGCGCTGCCGGACGACGTTCCGCTGCCTTCGCTCCACTCGTTGTCGGGCCGGTCGCCATCGACCGCACCGCCTTCAGCGCCCTCGCCCTCGGCCGGCGCGCTGCCCTCGCCTTCGGCCTGCTGGCCTGGCGCCGGCGGCGCCTCGCCAGGTGCCGGCGCATTGTTGATGGCCCCATCGGCCAGCAGGCGCACCGAATGATCGAGCGGGTCGTCGAGCCTTTCGAGCAGCGGGTTATCGCCCAGTATCTGCTCGATCTCCTGATGCAGTTCGAGCGTCGACAGCTGCAGCAACCGGATCGATTGCTGCAGCTGTGGCGTGAGCGCCAGGTGCTGCGAAGTGCGGAGCTGAAGGGACTGTTTCATCAATTGAGTATGGCTTACATGCGGAAATGTTCACCAAGGTACACGCGGCGCACCGACTCGTCGGCGATGATATCGTCGGGACGGCCGGATGCGAGCACGGCGCCCTGATTGATGATGTAGGCGCGGTCGCAGATGCCGAGCGTCTCGCGGACGTTGTGGTCGGTGATCAGGACGCCGATCTTGCGCTCCTTGAGGAAGCGCACGATGCGCTGGATCTCGATCACGGCGATCGGATCGACGCCGGCAAACGGTTCGTCGAGCAGGACGAAGCGCGGGTTGGTCGCCAGAGCGCGCGCGATCTCCACGCGGCGCCGCTCGCCGCCCGACAGCGACAGTGCCGGATTCTCGCGCAGCTTCTCGATCTGCAGGTCGGCCAGCAGGGTATCGAGGCGGTCGCTGATCTCGGTTTTGGTCAGGGACTTGCCGTTGACCTTCTGCAGTTCGAGCACGGCGCGGATGTTCTCTTCCACCGTCAGCTTGCGAAACACCGAGGCTTCCTGCGGCAGGTACGATAGGCCAAGCACCGCGCGGCGATGGATCGGCAGGCTGGTGATGTCGGTGCCGTTGATGCTGATCGAGCCGGCGTCCGACGGCACCAGGCCGACGATCATGTAGAACGAAGTAGTCTTGCCGGCGCCGTTCGGGCCCAGCAACCCCACCACTTCGCCGCATTCGACATCCAGCGACACGTCGCGCACGACCAGGCGCTTGCCATAGCTTTTCTGCAGGCCCTTGACGACCAGCGTGCTGCGATCGTTCAGTTCCGTCATTGCGTGCCTCCGGCCGGCGCACGCTTGGGCGCCAGGATCAGCGTGCCGCGCCCGCCGCCAACCTTGCTCTCGCCGCTGACGTCATTGCGCACGGCGACGACTTCCTTGCGGTTGTCGTACGAGATGAACGGGCCGGTCATCTGGTTGGTCATCCGGTCGTTTTCGAGTTCCTTGACGATGGCGTTCGAGTACAGGCGCACCAGCTCCGAACGTTCGTCGTATTCGATGCGTTCGGCCTGGCCTTCGACCCACAGGTTCGGGCCGCCGTCGCGCTTCTGGCGGAACGTGGCGGGCTTGCCGTTGGCCGCGGTGAGCGTCACGCTCATATAGCCTTCGGGCGTCTCCCTGACCACGGCGCGTTCGGCCTTGACCAGCAGCGTGCCACGGGTCAGGATCACGTTGCCGGTGAAGGTGCGCACGCCCGCGACGCCATCGAGGTCGCCGTTATCGTATTCGAGCGCCGCCTGCTTGAGCGAGTCGGCCTTTTCGGCCATGGCGGTCAAGGAAAGGAGTGACAAGAAAGCGGCAGCAAAGAGTTTTTTCATTGTGGTGCTGGTCCTGGGTTAGCACGCGCGCATGGCTGATGGCCTTCAGCGCTGGCGTGGCGGATAGACGATACGGCCGCGGCCTGACAATTGCATCTGCATGGTCGCGTTGTTGGCCATCATGCCGGTGGCCCTGAGGCTGGACGCGCCAAGCTCCATGTCGATCGGCTGGTCGGTCTTGACGATTTCTTCGTCGGGCAACACGGTCATGGCCTGCGTGCGCACGCGCAGTGCTTCGCTGGCGGGCGTCTTCGGGCGCTGCAGATCGACGTCGCCGAACAGTTCGACGCGGTGTTCTTCGTGGAAGATGCGCGCGTTCTTGGCCACCACCGTCATCGGTGGACGGCCCGGCTCGACGCCGCGCATCAGCGGCTGCTCGACATTCGACACGTCGCCCAGCGGGATATGCGCCAGGCGCTTGCCCGACACCACGTAGCTCGGCTGGCCGTTGGGCGTCATCCGCACGAACGAGAAATTCTCGACGATGTAATCCGGCTCGTCGGGTGGGCCGCCCAGCTGCGCATCGATGTCGGTCGCCTGCATCAGCTGCAGCAGCCAGAAGCTGCCGAAGGCGAAGAACACGCCAATCACGATCATCGCCAGCAGATTCCAGCGATGCGCGGTGCGTTTGTTGGAGGCGATCGTGGCCATGGCGGTCAGGCGAAATACGGCGCGAGCGCCTGGTCATAGGTGCCCTGCGCGCGCATGACGAGGTCGCAGATCTCGCGCACCGCGCCACGTCCGCCACCGTTCTTGGTCACGTAATGCGCGCGGTGCTGCACGTCCGGATGGCCGGACGGCACGGCAACGGCAAAGCCGACGCGTGCGAACAGCGGCAGGTCGATCACGTCGTCGCCGATGTAGCCGCATTGGTCGGCGGTAAAGCCGGTGGCCTCGAGCAGATTGGCAAAGCCGATGCGCTTGTCGTGGTTGCCCTGGTAGACATGCGAGATGCCCAGGTCGGCGGCGCGCCGGACGACGATCGGCGACAGGCGCGCACTGATGATCGCGGTCTGCACACCGGATTTATTGAGCATCTGGATGCCCAGGCCGTCGAGCACATTGAAGGTCTTGGTGACTTCGCCATCGGGGCCGTAGGTCAGGCTGCCGTCGGTGAGCACACCGTCGACGTCGAAGATCATGACCTTGATGCGCGCGGCGCGCTCGATGTGGGCCAATACAGGAGTGTTCATCAGATTACCTTTGCGCGGGTCAGGTCGTGGATGTGCAGCGCGCCGACCAGCTGGCCCGCCTCATCGATCACGAGCATCTGGTTGATGCGGAATTCTTCCATCACGGCGACCGCGTCGACCGCCAGTTGCTCGGGGCGCACGCTGCGCGGATTGGCGTGCATGACGTCGCGAATCAGCACATTCGAAAAATCGTGCATGCGCTCGATCACGCGGCGCAAGTCGCCGTCGGTGAACACGCCCAGCGGCCGGCCAGCAGCATCGACCACGGCGGTCATACCCATGCCCTTCTGGCTGATCTCGAGCAGCGCCTTGACCAGCGGGACATCCAGGCCCACCGACGGGATGGCGTCACCGGTGCGCATCACATCGCGCACGTGCGTCAGCAGGCGCCGGCCCAGCGCGCCGCCCGGATGCGACAGCGCGAAATCATGCTCGCGAAAACCGCGCACGTCGAGCAGCGCCACGGCCAGCGCATCGCCCATGGCCAGCGTGACGGTGGTGCTGGTGGTCGGCGCCAGGTTGAGCGTGCAGGCTTCTTTGGCTACCGCGATGTTCAGGTGGACATCGGCCAGCCTGGCCAGGCGCGAAGCCGGCTTGCCGGTCATGGCGATCACGCGCGCGCCCAGGCGCTTCACGGCCGGCAGGATATCGAGCAGTTCGGACGATTCGCCCGAATTGGAAATGGCGATCAGGATGTCATTCGCGGTAACCATGCCCAGGTCGCCGTGCGCCGCTTCGCCCGGGTGCATGAAGAACGCCGGCGTACCGGTGGACGACAGCGTGGCGGCGATCTTGCGGCCGATGTGCCCCGACTTGCCCATCCCCGAAACGACCACGCGGCCGGTGCCGGCGTAGATCAGTTGCGCGGCGTCGACGAAGCTGCTGTCGTCGCCCAGGCGCGCGTGCAACGCAACGATGGCATCGGCCTCGATCGCAAGGGTCTGGCGACCCAGTTCCAGCACGCGCTGCGCCAGGGTTTCGTCAAAACTTTTCAGCATTATTTGGTCATCAGTTACACTCATTCCAGAAGTATAAACGAATTGCGAAAGCAAAAAACTTGCCAGTCGTAACATTCGATGACAAGCACGCCTCGCGGCGCATCGCCACCACAACCACCGCCCGCTTCACCCCATGCATTCTGGTCTCGAACTTACCCTGTTGCTGCTTGGCTGCGCCGTCCTCGGCGTGGTGGCCTTTCGCACCCTGCAGCTGCCGCCGATGCTCGGCTACTTGGCCGTCGGTGTCCTGATCGGCCCCCATGCCCTGGCCCTGGCCGAAGACAGCCCCACCACCCACGCGCTGGGCGAATTCGGCATCGTCTTTTTGATGTTCTCGATCGGGCTCGAATTCTCGCTCGGCCAGCTGCGCTCGATGCGGCGCATCGTGTTCGGACTGGGGCTCGGCCAAGTCGTAACGACGGTCGCTGCGGCCATGGGCATCGGCCTGCTGGCGGCCTACCTGATGCCCCACCTGACGCTGGCGTGGCAGGCCGCATTCGCGCTGGGCGGCGCGCTGGCCATGTCGTCCACCGCGATCGTCGTCAAGCTGCTCACCGAGCGCCTGGAGCTCGAGAGCGAACACGGACGGCGCATCATCGGCATCCTGCTGTTCCAGGACCTGGCGGTGGTGCCGCTCCTGATCATGATCCCGGCGCTGGCGCGCGATCCGGAAGACATGGCCATCACGCTGGGCCTGGCCGCACTGAAGGCAGGCCTGGTGCTAGCGCTGCTGCTGTTCTTTGGCCAGAAGCTGATGGGGCGGTGGTTCACGATCGTGGCCAAGCGCCGTTCGCAGGAGCTGTTCATGCTCAACCTGCTGCTCGTGACACTGGGTTCGGCCTGGATCACCGAGCAGGCCGGCCTGTCGCTGGCGCTCGGCGCGTTCGTCGCCGGCATGCTCATTTCCGAGACGCCCTACAAGCACCAGGTGGAAGAAGACATCAAGCCGTTTCGCGACGTGCTGCTTGGCCTGTTCTTCATCACGATCGGCATGCTGCTCGACCTGCGCCTGGTGAGCCAGTACTGGTGGCAGGTCACGCTGCTGCTGGCGCTCGTGGTGCTGCTCAAGGCCGGCCTCATTGTGCTGATGGCGCGCGCATTCGGCGCGCCGCTGGGCACCGCGCTGCGCACGGGTCTCGCGCTGGCGCAGGCCGGCGAATTCAGCTTCGTGCTGCTCAGCCATGCATCGGGCTCGAAGCTGATCGATCCGTTCGTGATGCAGCTGGTGCTGGCCTCGATGGTGCTGTCGATGCTGCTGGCACCCTTCATCATCGGCTACATGGACCGGATCGTGATGAAGGTCGCGGCCAACGAGTGGATGATGCAATCGCTGCAGCTGACGCAGCTGGCCACGCGCACCATGACTACCCAGAAGCACGTGATCATCGCCGGCTTCGGGCGCAGTGGCCAGAGCCTGGCCACGCTGCTGAAAGAAGAGGCCTTGCCGTGGTACGCGCTCGACCTGGATCCGGAGCGCGTGCAGAAGGCGCAGGCGGCCGGCGCCTCGGTCTCGTACGGCGATGCGGCGCGCCGCGAAAGCCTGATCGCGGCCGGCGTACACCGCGCCAGCGCGCTGGTGATCACGTTCGCCGACACGCGCCAGGCGCTCAAGGTGCTGCACCTGGTGCACGAACTGGCGCCCGCCCTGCCCGTGATCGTGCGCAGCCACGACGACGGCGACATGGATGTGCTCAAGGCGGCCGGTGCGACCGAGGTGGTGCCGGAAGCCCTTGAGAGCAGCCTGATGCTCGCCTCGCACGCGCTGGTGACGCTCGGCGTACCACTGCGCCGCGTGGTGCACCGCGTGCAGGCCGCGCGCAAGGGCCGCTACGCCACGCTGCGCGGCTACTTCCACGGCGCGGACGACAGCGGTGCGGATCTCGAACATGGTCAGGTGAAGCTGCATTCTGTGCGCCTGCATGCGCAGGCGGGTGCAATCGGCCTGTCGCTGGACGCGTTGCAGCTGGCCGACGTGGCGGTGGAGGTAACCGCCTTGCGACGCGGCGGCCAGAATATCGCGCCCGGCCCGGCCGTGCTGCTGGCGGCGGGCGATGTTGTGGTGCTGCGCGGGGACAGCGAAGCGGTCAGCCGCGCCGAGGAGCGGCTGCTGTAGCCATCAGGCAGCCGTGACGACCTGGTTGCGGCCCGCGGCCTTGGCCTGGTACAGCGCCGCGTCGGCCGACGCGATCAGCTCTTGCGCGACGCCTTCGATGGCATGATCGCGCTCGAAATCAGTCAGCGCCGCCACGCCGATCGACACCGTCACGCTCACCTGCTCGCCCGTGCTCAGGTCCACCGGCAAGCCGGCCACGCTAGTACGGATGCGGTTGGCGACGATGCTGGCGTTTTCCAGGTCGGCGTCGATCAGCACCACGACAAATTCCTCGCCGCCGAAGCGGCACAGCGTATCGGACATCCGCAGTTCGGCCTTGATGCGGGTGCACACCTCGCGCAGCACGTCGTCCCCGCCCTGATGGCCGACCGTATCGTTGACGCGCTTGAAGTGGTCGATGTCGATGTACATGCAGGACAGGCGGTAGCCCTGGCGCCGCGCACGCGCGATTTCTTCGGCCAGGCGCCGGTCCATGTAGCGCCGGTTGTAGGCGCCGGTGAGCGAATCGGTCAGGCCGATGTACTTGAGCATCTCGTTGCTGATCACGTTCTCGAGGCAGATCGCGATGATCGAGCCCATGTGCTCGACGAAATCGGTGCCCAGCGCCGGCGTGAACCGGCTTGCGTCGGCGCTGCCCAGGTTCAGGCTGCCGATCAGGCGCTTGTTGCGCATCAAAGGCACCAGCGCCACGCTGCGCAGGTTGGCTGGCGGCTGCGGGAACATCGCACGGTGCTGGCCCGGCGCATAGGCGCCCAGGATGGGCCGCAGCGGAGATTCCGGTGCCATGTCAAAGCCAAGTTCGACCGCATGCTCGCAGAAGATCAGGTTGGGCAGCGTTTCGAAATCGACGCCCAGGCGATGCATGACCGTGTAGATATCGGCGTTCTGGTCGATCAGCGACAGCGTGACGATATCGAGGTCCGAGATCACCGGCAGCGTGGTAAAAATCGTGCCGACCAGGTCAGGGAAACTGCTGGCACCGACGATCTGCAGGTCGAATGCCTGGTGGCGGCACATGATCGCGTGATTACGCTCGGCCTGTTCGAGCAGATACGCCATGCGTGCGCGCAAGGTCTCGTTTTCCGCCATCAGTTCCCGCGACGACACGCTCGGCTCGTGCATGAAGAATTCCTTTCAGCAATAACCGTAACATTACGCCATCCTCCTGGGCTTGGATACGAAAAACCGCCTGATCACGCAGGCCGTTAGGCGATTTTGCGACAGTGGCGTGGTCTGTTTAGAAAGCCAGTTCGGCGTTCAGTGGCTGGCCGACGCGCAGCGTCTGGCCAATCCCATCCTGCACGATCACGTTCATGCCCACCGTGACGGCGCCATCCATGCGCGGGTTGGCGCGCCAGGCTTGCAGGATGTCGAGCGGATCAGGGCCGGGAATGCCGGTGGCCTGGTCGACGGCCGGGATTGGGCAGCGCGCGCAGGGCTTGACGGGGCGCAGCGTCATTCCGTCGCCGTGGAAGGCCGCGACGAAATCTTCCTCGAACGCGGCGATGCCATCGACGACGACGTTCGGGCGGAAGCGGTTCATCGGCAGCTTGTCGCGACCGGCCTGCACGAGTTTTGTGTTGATGTCGTCGAGCGACGCCTGGCCGATCAGCAGGATCGGGTAGCCGTCCGAAAACCGGGTGGCGGCCGGGACACCGTTTGTCCATTTGGTGCTGGTCGGGCGGTGCACGTCGGGGCGAAAGCGCACCAGGCGGCATGGGGCGTTGAGGGCGGTGGTGAACCAATTGGCGGCCGCGTCACCGCAATCGGCGGCGGGGAGGCGGTCTTCCCACAGCAGGACCTCGATGGTGGGCGCGGCGGCGTCATGTGCCAGCGGCAGGTGCAGGGGCGGCATACCGGGGGCGTTGACGATCAACGCTGTGGCGTCGATGCGCGGCGTGACCGTGGCCATGCGCGGCACTTCGCGCTGGGTCAGGAACAGGCCGTCGGGCATGACGAGCATCCATTCGCGGTCGTGCACGCCGTTTGCGAAGAGGCCGTCGAGAGCAAGACGGGCCTCGGGGACAGACAGGCCGGCGCAGGATTTGATCGGGTAGATAACGAGTTCGGTAACGGTGGCCATGTGGTCGAAATAGGACGGCGTCAAAAAAGGGCCCCGGAGGGCCCTTTCGCGATAATCAGATCAGACGTTGAACAGGAAGTTCAACACATCGCCATCCTTGACCACATATTCCTTGCCTTCAGCGCGCATCTTGCCCGCTTCTTTCGCACCGGCCTCGCCCTTGTACGCCAAAAAGTCGTCATACGCGATCGTCTGCGCGCGGATGAAGCCACGTTCGAAGTCGGTGTGGATCACGCCGGCCGCCTGTGGCGCGGTGTCGCCCACGTGGATGGTCCAGGCGCGCACTTCCTTCACGCCCGCGGTGAAGTACGTCTGCAGGCCGAGCAGCTTGTAGGCGGCGCGGATCAGGCGGTCCAGGCCCGGCTCTTCCATGCCCATGTCGGACAGGAAGTCGGCCTTGTCGGCATCGTCCATCTCGGCGATTTCGGACTCAATCGCGGCGCTGATGGCGACGATCGGGGCATTCTGCTCTTTCGCGTACGCGGTCAGCAGGTCCAGCAGCGGGTTGTTGGTGAAGCCTGTGTCGGACACGTTGGCCACGAACATCGCCGGCTTGGCCGTGATCAGGTGCAGCGTCTTGATCATTTCCATTTCGTCGGCGTCCAGGCCCATGGTGCGCACTGGTTTGCCCTGGTCCAGGTGCGGCATCAGGCGTTCGCAGACGGCGACCAGCTTGGCGGCATCCTTGTCACCCGAGCGCGCTTTCTTGCCTTCGCGGTGGATCGCTTTTTCGACGGCGGTCATGTCGGCCAGCGCCAGCTCGGTCTGGATGACTTCGATGTCGTCCAGCGGGCTGACCTTGCCGGCCACGTGGATCACGTTATCGTCCTGGAAGCAGCGCACGACGTTGATGATGGCGTCGGTTTCGCGGATGTGCGACAGGAACTGGTTGCCCAGGCCCTCGCCCTTCGACGCACCGGCAACCAGGCCGGCGATGTCGACGAATTCGACGATGGCATTGACCATGCGCTCAGGCTTGACGATGGCCGACAGCGCATCCATACGTGGATCCGGCACTTCGACGACGCCGACGTTCGGTTCGATGGTGCAGAACGGATAATTTTCAGCCGGGATACCGGCCTTGGTCAGCGCGTTGAACAGGGTGGACTTGCCGACGTTTGGCAAGCCGACGATGCCGCATTTGAGAGTCATGAGAAATCTTTCAGATTCGGTAAAAAGCGAGCGATCAATGAACCGCCCTAAACCCTGCATTGTAACCCGGACCGGCTTTTCTGCTGAAAAAAAAGGCGCACCGCGCCCCTGCTGCAACGCGCCGATTGCCTCAAAGACAAGCTAGATTGGCTGGATGCGCGCCAGGTCGGGCCGCAGCGCGAATTCGGCCAGCTCATCGCGCAGGCGCTCGCCCTCCCCGATCGCGCGGCGCCAGACGCGGATGCGCTCGTCGTGGTCGAGGCCGAATGACGTAAAGTCGGTCCGGTCCGGCAATTTGCCGCGCGGCAGTGAGCGCAGGAATTCTGCGGAAGGCGTCACCAGCAGCACATTCTCCAGCCAGCTGCGGTTGGGGCCGCGCGCGGCGCGTCGCCATGGCATGCTCTTGTCGAGCCAGCCTGGCACGATGTGATCGGTGAAATGCGGATACAGCACCAGTTCGCTTTTGTCCGCGCCAGCCGCGCGCGCATACGGCAAGGCCAGGTGGTAGTCGATGATGCCGCCATCCCAGTAGCTGCCGGGAGGCGTCTCGGCGATGTCCGTCACCGCCTTCATGATCAACGGCAGCGTGCCCGAGGCCAGCAGGCCAGAGGCCAGATTCGCGCGCGTCAATGCCGAAAAATGCGTCGTGAAACGGTCGAACGGCTCGCGCAACCATGGCGCCTGGCTGCGCGCATCATGGATGACCACCCTCTCCATCAAGCGCCCCAGCCACGCCCGTGAGCCGGCATTGTGCAGCGCTGCCGAGGCGAAGCCGCGCAGTTCGGCGTGGCGGCCGACCGGCGCGGCCAGCGAACGCAGGCCACGGTCAGCCAGGATGTGCAGGCGGTGATGGGGATGTCCGATGATGTCGTCTTCGTGCCCGCTCACCAGCTCGGCCAGCAGGGCTTGCACGACCTCGTCGATCTCTTGCGCACTGGGTTTCAGGCGCGTGTAACGCTGGCCGGTGTAGAGGTCGGCCAGGCGGGCAAACGCCTTTGCCGGATCCTTCTGGCACGCGGCCGCCATGCGCCAGGCGCCGATGGAGGCGCCGATCAGGGTTCGTTCGCGCGGCGCCGTCGGCAACCACTCGCCGAACAGCCACGCATCGAGCGAGGCGAAGATCAGGCCCTTGGGGCCGCCCGCCGCGGCAGGCACGATGGCAATGTCCTGCGCGCGCAAGCCATGCGCGGCGATCTGGGCCATGGCAAGGGGGCCGGCCTGGAAGGTAAGCGCTCTCATCGTGAAATTATCGCAGAAGTCCGGCCGACAGCAGCCGCTTGCGCGACATCAATCCTGCACCGGTGCCACCCCGTACCATGGGTAGGTCGTGCGTCGGGAGATCGAGATGATGCTGCGCTTTGTCGTCATGCTGTGTCTGCTTCTGTGGCCATTACTGGGGCTGCAGCCGGCATGCGCGCGTGATACGGGCGTCGAGCGCCACGTACGACACTTTGTCGTCGAACCCAGTGGCGCTTACCTGCTCACGGTCGAGCAAACCCAGACTATTGCTGAGCGCATTGCCCTGCCTGAGCACGCCCGGTACGAGATCGGCTACAACCAGGCGCTCGAGGACATCATCGCCGTCGAGGCATATACCGAAAAGGCCGACGGGCGCCGGCTCGCCGTGCAGCCGCACCAGATTCGCGACCAGCAACAAGCCGCGTCGGTCGACGCTCCGATGTTCCGGGACACACGCCTGAAGATTGTCATGTTTCCTGACGTTAACGTCGGCGACCGGGTGGCCGTGCGCTACGTCGTGCGGCGCCACACGCCGCTGTTTCCCGGCCACTTCGAAGACCTGTCCAGTGCCCGCCTCCAGCGCCAGCGCGACTTCCGGCTGGTCTATGACATGCCGGCCGCGATGGTTCTGCAGGCCGACGCCATCGGTTTTTTGCCCATGACGGTTACCAACCTGCCTGCGCCGGCAGCCGGCAAGCGCCGCTACGCGTGGCGCTATCTCGATGGCGACGGTGCGCGGCCAGAGACCGACTCGGTCAGTTATCTTGATTACGGCAAGCGGCTCGCCGTCTCCACTTTCGCCGATTACGCCGCACTTGCCCGCGCCTACCAGGACCGCACGGCCGCAAGCGCACTGCCCGACGACACGGTGATGGCGCTCGCAGCACGCGTGACCGGTGATGTGGTCGAGCCCCGTGCGCGTGCGATCGCGTTATCCGACTGGGTGCGCCGCAACGTGCGCTACGTGGACATGCACCTCGGCCCCGGCGGCGTCATGCCGCATGCGGCGGCCACGGTGCTGGCGAACCGCTACGGCGACGCCAAGGATCACGCGATACTGCTAGTCGCACTGCTGGCCAGCGCCGGCATCGACAGCACCGTTGCCCTCGTCAACAACGGCAACGCCTACCGGTTGCCGGCCGCGCCGACGCTGGGCGTGCTCAATCACGCGATCGTCTACGTGCCGTCGCTGCAGCTGTATCTCGATTCGACGGCCGACAGCGTGGCGGGCGGCTTCTTGCCGGCGGCTTTACTCGGCAAACCGGCAGTGCTGACGCGCTCGGGCGAGTTCGCGATGCTCCCCTTCTTCCAGCAGGCGCGTAGCCACACGCTCACGCAGTTCACCATCCAGTCCGATGGCAGCAGCCGCTTTACGGTCACGCGCACCGGCAGCGGCGCTCTGGCAGAACCGTACCGAAACGTCCCGGGCGGCGATGCCGCAATATCGTCGCGCGGCGCCAGCAACGGTTTCACGCAACCACCGGGCTCGGCGCGGCTGGCCACTAGCTACGATCTGAAGGGTAGCCTGGGCGAGGCCGTGTTCGCGTTCGCGCAGGTACCCGAGCGGCACCAGGACTTCGTGTGCCCTGCGATCGATGCCGAGGACGAATTGCGCTTTCATCTGCCGACGCGCTCGCGTGTGAAGGCCTTGCCCCGCGCCGTGCACGTGGACGACGCCAACTTTGCCTACCACTCGCGCTATGCGCGGCGCGGCGCGCTGGTAACGGTGCAGCGCCAGCTCAAGTTTCGCCACACGGCGGCAACCTGCACGCCCGACGACTACCGGCGCATGCGACCCGCGCTCGAGCGCATGGTGCGCGACCTGCGCTCACAGGTCGTGTTCAAGCGCGGCTGAAAACGGCGAAGCACCGCCTGTCAGGCGGTGTGCAACCGCATCGTGGCCGTGTCGAACTTGCCTTCGCAGACGAGTGGAATGATGTGCAGGCTCTTGTCGATCGATTCTTCGATCAGGCTCTGCTCTTCGCGGCGCGGGCGGTGCAGGACGAAGTCAGCCACCACCTGCTGCAGGTTCATCGTGCGCGGGTGGCCGATGCCCAGGCGCAGGCGCCAGTAATCCTGGGTACCCAGCGCCGCCGTGATGTCCTTCAGGCCGTTGTGCCCGCCAGACGAACCGCCCTTCTTGAGCTTGGCGACGCCCGGTGGCAGGTCGAGTTCGTCGTGCACGACCAGCACTTCGTCCGGATTGATTTTATAAAACCGCGCCAGGCCGCCGACCGACTGGCCGGAGCGGTTCATATAGGTCTGCGGCTCGAGCAGCCAGACGTCGTTGCCGGCAATGGATGTCTTGGCGACCAGCGCATTAAAACGCGATTCGCGCTGCAGACGGCAGCCGGGCAAGCCATTGGCCAGGTTGTCCACGAGCCAGAAGCCGGCATTGTGGCGGGTTTGTTCGTACTCGGGGCCGGGATTGCCGAGGCCAACGATCAGTCGAATGGACATGCGTGAGATTCTGTCGAGAAAAGGCGATTATCGCCGAAACGTGCAAATCAAAAAATAAAAACCCGCCGGGCAAGCCGCGGCGGGTTTCTGTGCGATGCGTCGCCGGAGCGACGCGTCAGCTGCGATTACTCGGCAGCTGGGGTCTCTTCAGCGGTGACTGCGCCGCGTGGGATGGTTGCGGTGACGATGGTCAGGTTCTGGCCATGGGTCAGTGCGGTGACGCCTTCTGGCAGGACCAGGTCGTCGGTGTGGATCGAGTTACCGGCTTCCAGGTTTGCCAGGTCGACTTCGATGAACTCTGGCAGTTTGCCTGGCAGGCACGACACTTCCAGCTCGTTCAGGACGTGCGAGATGACAGCGCTGTTCAGCTTGACGGCTGGCGAGTTCTCGGCGTTGACGAAGTGGAAAGCGACTTTGGTGTGCACTGGCTTCGACGAATCGACGCGCTGGAAGTCAGCGTGCAGGACCAGTTGCTTGAACGCGTGCATCTGGAAGTCACGCAGCAGGACTTGCTGGGTCTTGCCGTCGATTTCCAGGTCCAGAACCGAACCGTGGAACGCTTCTTTTTTCAGCGCGTGCCACAGGGCGTTGCCGTCCAGGGCGATCAGCTCAGGCGTACCTGCGCCACCGTAGATGATGCCTGGCGTTTGACCAGCTTTACGCAGGCGGCGGCTCGCTCCGGTCCCCTGCAGAGTGCGGTTGAATGCGACTACTTTCATGTGATACTCCAAAAATAAAACAGGCCCGAATGCCGAAGAAAACGATCAACAGCCCGGTAGCCAAGTGGCGACCCCCCCCGCGACCAGGGGCAGTCAGGAAAGAGCGCATTGTTACGCGCTCAAAAGATACGGAAATCCTGGATGCTACAACGGCGCGCCGGCTAATCAGCCAGGCGCGCCGTGGAATACAACGTCGATGAAGCTTAGTCGACGAACAGCGAAATCACCGAGTCACCCTTGACGATCCGCTTGAAGGTCTCGGCCAGCAGCGGTGCGCAGGTCAGCTGGCGGATCTTGCCGCAAGCGGCGCCGGCGGCGCTGAGCGGGATCGTGTCGGTGACGACCAGTTCGTCCAGCGGCGAGTTCGCGATGCGTTCGATCGCCGGGCCGGACAGCACCGGGTGCGTACAGTAAGCAACCACCTTCTTGGCGCCGCGCTCCTTGAGCACTTCGGCAGCCTTGCACAGCGTGCCTGCGGTGTCGACCATGTCATCCATGATCACGCAGTTGCGGCCTTCGACTTCACCGATGATGTTCATCACTTCGGACACGTTCGCCTTCGGGCGACGCTTGTCGATGATCGCCAGGTCGCAGCCCAGGCGCTTGGCCAGGGCACGGGCGCGGACCACACCGCCGACGTCCGGCGAGACGACCAGCAGGTCGTCGTAGTTGCGCTTTTGCAGATCGCTCAGCAGGATTGGCGATGCGTAGATATTGTCAACCGGGATATCGAAGAAACCCTGGATCTGGTCAGCGTGCAGGTCCATGATCAGGACGCGCTCGACGCCGGCTTTTTCCAGCATGTTTGCCACGACCTTGGCCGAGATCGCAACGCGCGCCGAACGCGGGCGACGATCTTGACGGGCATAACCGAAGTAAGGAATCGCTGCAGTGATACGGCCAGCCGAGGCGCGCTTGAGAGCGTCGACCATCAGGATGATTTCCATCAGGCTGTCGTTGGTCGGTGCGCAGGTCGACTGCAGGACGAAGACATCCTTGCCGCGCACGTTCTCATTGATTTCGACCATGACTTCGCCGTCAGAAAACTTCGAGACGACAGCCTTGCCGAGTGGAATACCGAGGCTTTTTGCGACCCCTTCTGCTAGCGCCGGATTGGCATTGCCGGTAAAAACCATCAGGTTTTCGTAAGCCATGGGAGTCCCAAAAGGTAAGAAGCGTTAATACAGTAGAAAAACAATCAGCCGGCTATACCGGCTGATTAACATGCTGATGTGGTGCTTGGCACCGCATCGCGATTCTCTTGCTGGACGCATCGGCATCGACAGAACAAGAAAACTTTGGCAGGGGAACAAGGATTCGAACCTTGGAATGCCGGAATCAAAATCCGGTGCCTTAACCAACTTGGCGATTCCCCTACACGACCTGTAGTGCTTGCCGCTTCACATTGTGCTGCACATCTTTCTGTGCTGCTCAGCGTCGCGACAGGCAAAATTTTATTCTACAACTCACTGATTTGCAAGAGCGATTTTTTCAGCGGGTGTGTCTTCAACGACTTCGCTTTCCATGCCGCATACTTCTGCGGCACCTGCGCCAACACCTGGTCGGCAGCGTCTTCGCTGGAGACTGCGCAAAACACGCATGCCCCTGAGCCAGTCATCCTGGCATCACCGTAGCTGCTCAACCATTCAACCGCTTCGGCTACCGGCGGGAACAGGCGCATCGCCACGTTCTGCAAATCATTTTTACCAAACCCCACCATGCTGCCTGAATTGGTGTGGCTGGAAAAGTCCGCTATTCTGACCGGCTTTGCGTCTCTTGTCAAATCTGCCGCAGAAAAAATGGCAGGTGTTGGCACGGCGACACCGGGCTCGAGCACGACGTACCAGCAATCGGGGCCCTCTACGGCCTGCAAGGTCTCCCCCACCCCTTCGGCAAACGCCGTCTCGCCAAACAGGAAGAACGGGATATCGGCGCCCAGTGGCAAGCCCAGCGCCATCAATTCTTCACGTGTGAGGCCCGCCTGCCACAGGTGGTTCGCGGCCATCAGCGCCGTGGCGGCATCGGACGAACCACCACCCAGCCCGCCCCCCATCGGCAGGATCTTCTCAACCGCCACATCGATGCCCGGCGGCAGACGTCCATGGCGGCGTGCGTATTCTGCCTGCAACAGGCGCAGCGCGCGCACGATCAGGTCCTGGTCATGCGGCACGCCGGGCACGTCGGTCGTGCGCACGATGCGCTCGTCGTCGCGCAGGTCGAAGTGCAGACGGTCGGCGCGGTCGATCAGCTGGAATACGCTTTGCAGCAGGTGGTAGCCATCGGCGCGCCGGCCGATGACGTGCAAAAACAGGTTGAGCTTGGCCGGGGCCGGGCAATCGTGCAGGGAACGCATGGAATCAGGCCGCCGGATTGACGACGATGCGGATCGCCAGATCCTGGATGTCGCCCGACGCGGCGCGCTCGGCCTGAATCAGGCGCGGCACCGGAGCAGCCGCAGCAGCACCAGCCGCTGCGTCACCAGCCCCGGCCGCTTGCCAGTCGATGAAGCGCAGGCGCCAGCCATCCTTCGTTGTCACGCTGTTGCTGGCCGGCGAAGCGCGAAAACGCTGCCCCTGTGCATCGACCGCGTACCCCTGCAGCCAGTCGCGCAAGCCCGACACGGGCAGTGGCCAGCCCAGCGTCTGCTGGGTCAGGCTATCGATGTCGGCGGCCGTGCGCGGCGCCTGGCCGGCCTGCGTGAGCGTGGCCGAGCCTGGCGTGACATTGATCGCAGCAACTGTCTGGCCCAGCGGCGACATCAGGGTGACGTCGATCGTGCCCGGGCGCTGTTCCCAATTGAAACTGCCACTGATGGATTCAGGCCGGCCATCCTTTTGATAGTTCACCGACAGGCGCCCTGCCAGATCAATGGTTTCGCGGTACGCGCCGACCGTGGCGGTGGACAGGTTGGCGGTGCTTGTCGCGCAACCGGTCAGGACCGTGGCGGCAAGGGCGAGAATGGCAAGGCGTCGGGTAAGCAGCATCATGGGGCAGCAAAAAATCGCAGCAAATCAATTGAACGGAAGTGGATTATTTCACAAGGACAGGCCAAGGCGGGCCAGCGTCTCGCGCAGGGCCTCGTTCTGCGGGTCCTTGGCGCGGGCGTCGCGCCAGAGTGCCTGGGCAGCCGACTTATCGCCCTTTTGCCACAGCACTTCACCCAGGTGAATACCGATTTCAGCATCCTTGCGCACACCATACGCGCGGCGCAGGAACTTTTCGGCTTCGTTCAAATTGCCCATGCGGTAGTGAATCCAGCCCATGCTGTCCATGATGAACGGATCGTCCGGCGCCATCTCGAGCGCCTTCGCGATCAGCCCGTAGGCTTCCTGCAGGCGCACATTGCGTTCGGCCAGCGAGTAGCCGAGCGCATTGTAGGCGTGGTGATTATCGGGCGCCTGCGCCATCACTTCGCGCAGTTGCGCCTCCATCACATCGACCTTGCCCATTTTTTCGGCCAGCAGCGCGAAGTCGTACAGCAGATCGGGATTCTTCGGGAAACGCTGCGCCGCTGCTTCCATCACCGCATACGCTTCCGGCAACTGATTCGCCTGACGCAGCAGTTGCGCGTCGGCCGCCATCAACTGGGCCTGGCGCGCCGGCTCGGTCGGCTTGACCTCGGCCAGCAGCGCACGCGCAGCAGTCAGGTCGCCGCCCTTGTTCGTCAAATGCGCACGGCGCAATTGCGCGTTGAAACGGGTTTGTTCGTCGGTGTTGTCGGGCACCTTGTTCAGCCACAGCAGCGCGCCGGCCAGGTCGCCCCGTTCTTCGGCCAGTTGCGACAGGATCAGGAGTGCGCGCGACGGATCGCGTTCGTCGTTCGGATTGCGGCCGAGCACGTCCACGAAGCGCGTGAAATAGGTTTCAGCGCCACGGGCATCGTCCGTTTGCGTGGCCAGGATGCCCAGCGCGTACAGCGTCGCGGCATTGTCGGGCTGCACCTTGAGCAACGACTCGAACTCGCGCCGCGCCGCCGGATAATCCTTGCGGTTGACCAGTACGCGCGCATAGGCGGCGCGCACGTCGTTGGCCTTTGGATAGCTCTTGAGGAATTTCTCCATCATGGCCACCACCTGCGCTTCGTCGTCGGTGACCTGCGCCAGCATCAAGAGGGCGATCTCGGCGTCGGGCTTGGCGGTCAGCGCCGACTGCGCGTAAGTGCGCGCCAGTGCCTTGTCACCGCGCACCAGCGCGATCTGGGAGCGCACGATGCGCGCTTCCATCATCTTGTCGTACGGCTCGATCAGGCGCTCGAGCATGGCGAGCGCGGCGTCCTTGTCCTTGGCCCGGCCCAGCAACTGCTGGACCTGGAACATCAGGATGCCGCGCCGGGCCACCGGCGCTTCGCGCAGGCGCTCTTCGAATACGGGCTCGAGCTCGGCGATCTTTTCGGACGTGACCACCATGCCGACGAAATACTGGGTCGCTTCATCCGACTCGGGATCGAGCCGGTACCACAGACGCACCGCGGCGAGCGTGTCGTCGGCCTGCTTGGCAGCGACCGCCATCTCGGCAGCGCGGCGGGCCAGGCGCGGATCGCGCGTCTGCTGGGCCAGGCTCAGCACCGTAAGGTACGGGCCTTGCCAGTCGCCATTGCGAAACGCAAATTCGGCCTTAAGTAACTGGTCGAGCATGACCGGGGTCATTTCGACCTTCGGCAGGCGGGCTTCTTCCTCGGCTTTTTGCCTGGCGGCCTGCGCTTCGTCATCGAGCAAGGGCTCGGCGGCGGGCGTGGACGAGGCCTGAACATCGGCAGCGACGGATTGCTGTTGCGGCGCGGCAGCACATGCCGTCAACAGACCGGAGAGGGTTACAATGGCGAAAGCGTTTTTCAAAGCAAGTCCAGAAGTCCAAAGTGAGTTTGATTCTACGCTCATGCGCAGACCTGCCGCGCATGCGCTGCGCCGTCAACTGACTCTACACGAATCCCCTTAGGCATGCCTGAACTCCCAGAAGTCGAAGTTACCCGGCGCGGCGTCGCGCCCCATCTCGAAGGCCGCATCGTCGAGCACGTCATTTGCCGTCGCGAAGGGTTGCGCTGGCCCTTCCCGCCCGGCCTGTCCGCGTTGCTGGAAGGCCGCCGCATCCTGCATATCGGCCGGCGCGGCAAATATCTTTTAATCAATTTTGAGCACGGCACCCTGATCATCCACCTTGGCATGTCGGGTCACCTGCGCGTGCTGCCTCCGGGTATCGAGCCGCGCACGCACGATCACTTCGATCTGGTCGTGAACGGCCCCGAGGGCCGGCAAGTGCTGCGCCTGAACGACCCGCGCCGCTTCGGCGCCGTGCTGTGGCACGCCAACGAAGACGGGCCGCTGGCCGAGTATGTGCTGCTGCGCGGCCTGGGTGTGGAGCCGCTCGACGAGGGTTTCGACGGCGCCCTGCTGTTTCGCGAAACCCGCCGCCGCAGCGCCCCGATCAAGCAGGTGCTGCTGGCTGGCGACATCGTTGTTGGCGTGGGCAATATCTACGCGTGCGAAAGCCTGTTCCGCGCCGGCATCAACCCGAAGACGGCGGCCTCGCGCATCAGCCGTGCGCGCTACGACCGGCTGGCCGAAGCGATCCGCGTCATCCTGGCTGAAGCGATCGTCCAGGGCGGCAGCACGCTGCGTGACTTTATTGCCGTAAATGGCCAATCTGGATATTTCCAGCAGACATATTTCGTCTATGATCGTGCTGGCGTGCCCTGTCGCCAATGCGCGCTGCCGGTACGCCAGATCAAGCAAGGGCAACGTTCGACGTTCTACTGCGCCCAGTGCCAGCGCTAGTCATCCCTACGAGCAAACACGATGCAGGATTTACAACAGTACGGCGCCTGGCGCGCCCGGGTCGCCGCCTCCCTCACCGGCTACGGCAGCGCACTGCGCGACGCCGGGCTGATCGATGCGGCCGGCGAGCAGTTGCTGGCGCGCGCGCTGGGGCGTCTGCGTGACGACCGCCTGTCGGTCGCCTTCGTGGCTGAATTCTCGCGCGGTAAAACCGAGCTGATCAACGCACTGTTCTTCGCCGACTACGGCCAGCGCATCCTGCCATCCAGCGCCGGCCGCACCACCATGTGCCCTACCGAACTGCTGTGGGATGCGAGCCTGCCGCCCTGCCTGCGCCTGCTGCCGATCGACACCCGCGCCGGCCACCTGTCCACCGGCGACTACCGCGACGATCCTGCCGCCTGGACCGTGTTTCCGCTCGATCTCGATTCGCCGGCGGCCATGCACGACACGCTGCGCCAGGTCAGCCAGACCCGGCGCGTCTCGACCGTCGAAGCGCAGCGCTACGGCCTGTACGATGCCGACGATCCCGACCTGGCGGCCAGTCTCGACCCGGACGGCACGATCGAGATTCCGCGCTGGCGTCACGCGATCATCAACCTGCCGCACCCGCTGCTCAAGCAGGGCCTGGTGATTCTCGATACGCCGGGCCTGAACGCCATCGGCACCGAGCCCGAACTGACGCTGAACCTGATCCCGAACGCCCACGCGGTGCTGTTCGTGCTGGCCGCCGAGACGGGCGTGACCAAGAGCGACATCGAAGTCTGGCGCACGCATATCGGTGCCGGCCCGGGGCGCCTGGCCGTGCTCAACAAGATCGACGCCATGTGGGACGAGCTCAAGTCGCCAGAGGCCGTCGATGCTGACATCGCGCGCCAGCAGCACGACGTGGCGCGCCAGCTGGGTTTGTCGGCCAGCCAGGTGTATCCGGTATCGGCGCACAAGGCGCTGGTCGGTCGTATCGGCGGCGACATGGCCCTGTTCGAGCGCAGCCGCCTGGGCGCGCTCGAAGCAGCGCTGTTCCATGAACTGATTCCGGCACGACGCGCGATCGTCGAGCGCCAGCTGCACGCCGATCTCGATGCGCTGGTGGCCAGCCAGCAGATGCTGGTGGCCACGCGCCTGCGCGAGCTGGTCGAGCAGTTGCAGGAACTGCGCAGCCTGCGCGGCAAGAACCAGGGAGTGATCGCGCACATGGTGCGCCGGGTCGAGGCCGAGAAGAAGGAATTCGACGCCGGCCTGTTCAAGCTGCAGGGCACGCGCGCCGTGTTCACGCGCCTGTCGACCGAGCTGTACACGCTGCTGGGCATGGACGTGCTGCAGGACCGGACCGAGACCGTGCGCGTGGCGATGAGCGCGGTGCGCTTTGCCACCGGCATGCGCGCGCCGGTGCGCAACTACTTCGACGGCGCCCGCGCCGGCCTGGCCGACGCCGACGCCAAGCTCACCGAAATCACGTCGATGATGGACGCAATGCACCGCAAGTTCGCCGCCGAGCATGGCATGAGCCTGGGCCTGCCGCCGACCCTGTCGCTGGCGCGCCACCGCGACGAGATCGACGCCATCGAAGAACTCTTTTCGCGCCAGTTTGGCACCGCCACCTTGTGGATGAACAGCCGCGCCACGCTGCTCGAGCGCTTCTTCGATTCGATCGCTTCGCGCGTGCGCCGCGTGTACCGCGCTGCGAACGCCGACATCGAAGCATGGCTGAAAGTGGCCAACGCGCCGCTCGAAGCGCAGATCCGCCAGCACCGCGACAACCTGCGCCAGCGCCAGGCAACGGTAAAACGCATCCACGAAGCCAGCGACAGCCTGGAACAGAAAATCGGTGCCTTCGAGAGCGGCCAGGCCGAACTCGACGTCACGCGCACGCGCCTTGGTTCGCTGGCCGCCGGCGTGACCGCCACCTTGTCCGACAACCTACCCAACTCCGCGACGGCCATCAGCGCCGACGCCCACTACACGACTGCATGAAGCGACTGACCGAGTTCGACCAACTGGCCGATCCGACCTTTTCCCGGGCCGTGATCGACTGGCAGCGCAGCCATGGCCGCCACACCCTGCCATGGCAAAACACCACCGACGCGTATCGCGTGTGGCTCTCCGAAATCATGCTGCAGCAGACGCAGGTCGCCGCGGTGCTGGGTTACTACGAGCGCTTCCTGGAACGCTTCCCGACCGTGCACGCGCTGGCCGAAGCCCCGGCGGAAGACGTGATGGCCCACTGGAGCGGCCTGGGTTACTACACCCGCGCGCGCAATCTGCACGCCTGCGCCAAGCGCGTCGTGGCGGACTACGACGGCGTGTTCCCGAGCGACCCGGCGCTGCTGGCCGACCTGCCCGGCATCGGCCGTTCCACTGCTGCTGCCATCGCCGCCTTCTCGGGCGGCGTGCGCGCCGCGATCATGGATGGCAACGTCAAGCGCGTCTTCGCGCGCGTGTTCGGGATCGATGCCTACCCCGGCATCAAGCCGGTCGAGGACGCACTGTGGCGCCGCGCCGAAGCGCTGCTGCCGGAAGATGGCGGCATCGAGTCGTACACGCAGGGCCTGATGGACCTGGGCGCCACGCTGTGCACGCGCTCGCGCCCCGACTGCGGCCGCTGCCCGCTGCAGGCGCGCTGTGTGGCCTTCGCCACCGGCCGCACGGCCGAACTGCCGGTGCGCAAACCGAAGAAGACGACGCCCGAAAAACGCACCGCGATGCTGGTGCTGATCGACCGCGGTGAAGTGCTGCTCGAACAGCGCCCGCAAACGGGCATCTGGGGCGGCCTCTTGTCGCTGCCGGAAGTGGGCGGCCATGTCGCGATGGATGGCGATGCCGATCCGGTCTGCACGGCGGACATCGCCGCCGCCAGCAGCGCCTTCGGCACGATTGACGAAGTGCGCGCGCTCACGCCGTTAATGCACGGGTTTACGCACTACAAGCTGCACATCGCGCCGTTCGCCGTGACGCTGGCTGCGCGTGGCCAGCATGGCGCCGGGCATGTGTGGTGGAAGCTCGACGCGATTGGTGATGCGCCGTTGCCAGCGCCGGTCAAGAAGTTGTTGCTGGATCTGGCGACGCCGAATCTGTTCGATTGATCATCGGCGCCGCGCAGCCCTAGAAGTGATCGAGCGAGAAAATGCGCCGGTGCTCACGGATCGCATAGCGATCGGTCATGCCCGCGATGTAATCGGCGATCTTGCGCGCCTGCTTGTGCGGATCGCCCTGCACCTGGTAGTCGCCCGGCAGCAGCACGGGATCAGCAAGGAAAGCCTCAAACAGCTCGCGCACGATGCGGCTGGCCTTCACGCGCATTCGGTTGACCTGGAAATGGCGGTACAGGTTCGCGTACAAGAAGCGTTTCAGCGCCACGGTCTCGGCGCGCATCGCGTCCGAGAAGCGGATCAGCGGCGGCGCCGCGCGCACGTCGTCGATGGTCGCTGGCGCCGCTTCGGCAATCAGGCGCGCTGACGTGTCGACCAGGTCGGCCGTCATCGCCGTGATCATCAGGCGGATCGTCTCGTACAGGGCGCGCCGGCCGGGCAAGCCCGGATAGCGCGCCTCGACCTCGCGATGCAGGCGCGCGAACAGTTCGACTTCTTCCATCTGCGCCATCGTGAGCAGGCCCGAACGCAGGCCGTCGTCGATATCGTGGTTGTTGTACGCGATCTCGTCGGCCAGATTGGTCAGTTGCGCTTCGAGGCTGGGCTGGCTGCGCTCGATGAAGCGCTGGCCCAGGTCGCCCAGCTGGCGCGCATTGTTCAGCGAGCAGTGCTTGAGGATGCCCTCGCGCGTCTCGAACGTCAGGTTCAGGCCATCGAAGGCGCCGTAGTGTTCTTCGAGATGGTCGACCACGCGCAGGCTTTGCAGGTTGTGCTCGAAGCCGCCAAAGTCCTTCATGCATTCGTTGAGCACATCCTGGCCCACGTGGCCGAACGGCGTGTGGCCAAGATCGTGCGCCAGCGCCGTGGCCTCGACCAGGTCTTCGTTCAGGCGCAGGCTGCGCGCCAGCGTGCGGCCGATCTGGGCCACTTCGATGCTGTGGGTCAGGCGCGTGCGAAACAGGTCGCCTTCGTGGTTGATAAAGACCTGCGTCTTGTACTCAAGGCGGCGAAACGCGGTCGAGTGGATGATGCGGTCGCGATCGCGCTGGTACTCGCTGCGCGAACCGGGGCCCGGCTCGGCGTGCGTGCGCCCGCGCGACTGGGCCGAATGCGCCGCGTACGGGGCCAGGCCCGCGTCGAAGTCGCGCATCAGGCTACTCATGCGCTGCAGGCCGCGAGCGTCGAGCGCAGTACGTCCAGCGGCGCGGTCGTGATCGACGGGCTGCCCAGCGGTTTGAGCAGAATGAAGCGGATTTCGCCGCCCTCGTTCTTCTTGTCGACTTCCATCAGCTCGATCCAGCGCGCTTCGCCGAGATCCGGCGCCACGGCCGGCAGGCCGGCGGCGCGCACCAGCGCGCGCACGCGCTCCACGGCGGCCGGCTCGATCAGGCCCAGGCGCGCCGACATGTCGGCCGCCATCACCATGCCGCAGCCGACCGCTTCGCCGTGCAGCCAGGCGCCGTAGCCGAGGCCATTCTCGATCGCGTGGCCGAAGGTATGGCCGAAGTTGAGCACCGCGCGCAGGCCGCCTTCGCGCTCGTCCTTGCGCACGACGTCGGATTTGATTTCGCACGAGCGGGCGATCGCGTAGCCGATGGCCTGGCGATCGCGCGCGATCAGTGGCTCGATGTTCGCTTCGATCCAGTCGAAGAAATCGGCGTCGAGGATCGCGCCATGCTTGATCACTTCGGCCAGGCCCGCCGACAGCTCGCGCGCCGGCAGCGTGTCGAGCGTGGCGGTGTCGGCAATCACGGCGCGCGGCTGGTAGAACGCGCCGATCATGTTCTTGCCGAGCGGGTGATTGATGCCGGTCTTGCCGCCCACCGATGAATCAACCTGAGCCAGGAGCGTGGTCGGGATCTGCACGAACGGCACGCCGCGCATGTAGCTCGATGCGGCAAAGCCGGTCAGGTCGCCGATCACGCCGCCGCCCAGCGCCACCAGCGTGGTCTTGCGGTCGCATTTGTTCTGCAGCAGCGCGTCGTAGACGAGGTTCAGCGACTGCCAGTTCTTGTGCTCTTCGCCGTCCGGCAAAATAATCTCGAGCACGTCGCGGCCCGCCGCGCGCAGGTGGCCCGCGACCTTGTCGAGGTACAGTGGGGCAACCGTGGTGTTGGTGACGATCGCGACCTTGTGGCCGCCGATGTGGCGCGCCAGCAGCGCGGCGTCGTCCAGCAGGCCGGCGCCGATCTCGATCGGGTAGCTGCGCTCGCCAAGTTCGACGTTGAGGGTGATGTGTGCCTGTTCGTTCATTGCTGTCCTTGCATGCTTGCGCGCGCGGGCGTTCTCCTGCGCGGCCAGCTGGTCCAATATGGTTTGAACCATCGATTGTACGTTAGGCCTGCCGGTATCGATGACGAGGTCGGCGATCTCGCGGTACAGCGGATCGCGTTCGGTCCAGAGTTGCTCGAGTTTGCCGCGCGGGTCGGCGGTCTGCAGCAGCGGGCGGTTCTTGTCGTGCGCGGTGCGCTGCAGGATGCTGCCGATCGACGCGCGCAGGTAGATCACGGTGCCGCGCTCGGCCAGCAAGGCGCGGCTGACCGGATTGAGCACGGCGCCCCCGCCGGTGGCCAGCACCAGGCCCTGCTGCGCCGACAGGTCGCGGATCACGTCGGCTTCGCGCCGGCGAAAGCAGGCTTCGCCCTCGATCTCGAAGATCCATGGAATGGTGGCGCCGGTGCGCGCTTCGATCTCATGATCGGCGTCGACGAAGCGGCGATTGAGCTTGCGAGCAAGCAATCGACCGATCGTGGTCTTCCCTGCCCCCATCAGGCCAACAAGGAAGATATTGTTGTTCTTGGGATGTGGCACAACCAGACCCGTTGAGATGAAAAAGACGGCCAGTATAGACTGGCCGCCTCTCATTCCGCCAATTTTACGGGCAGGTGAAGTTGAGTGTGAACGGGATCGAGGTGACTGCACCGCGCGGTGTGGTTGCACGCACGCTGAAGTTGGCCACACTGGCGGCGGTACACGGCTTGGCACCGGTGGCGGCCACCGTGATGCGGTGATTCGATCCCTGTGGACCGTTGCCAGGCGCAGCAAAGATGCTCGGCACGGTTTCGGGCGCCACTTCGACGCTGCTCGCGTTGACTGCACCACTGACTGCGATGGTGGTGCCAGCAGGCAGCGCGTTGCCATTCCGATCAACCAGCTGGACCGAGAACACCTTCGATTCGTTTGCGCTGGCATTGCCAAGGCTGATCGGGAACACGGTGCTGGGGCTGGCGGCGCCGTTGACGTACACAGCAGCCACCGATTCATCGCTGAACGTGATCGTGGTCTTGGCAAACTGGGTGTTCAGACCGTCGGTCGTGCTGGCGCAGATCGTGGCAACACCAGCCCGCGTGGTGTCGGCGGTCGAACCGGCTCCGGAATTGCACGGCGTGACCGGCGTGCCGGGCGCGGCGACGCGGGGATTCTGGGTACGGAAAGCAACCGAGCAGCCGCCATTGACCGTATTGCAGCCGCCTTTGCTCGACGACCCGATGGCGCCGAGGTTGGTCTGGAACACGATCGGCGTGCCATCCGCGACAGGATTGCCAAAGTTATCGGCCAACAGCACATTGACAGTGGCAGCCGGGGTAGTCGGACCGCTGTCAAACGACCAGCCGTCCACATTGCCCTGGCTGACGCTGAGCGAGAAGGCGCGCTGCACCGGCAGGCCTGTGGTCACGACGATCGAATCGGAGGTCGTCGAAATATCCGGGCGGCTGGCGTTCGCAGTGCCTGGCAACACGGCCTGGACGCGGAAGGTGGTCGGCACGTCCAGCGAATTGACCGTGGTGATCACTTCGCCATTCTGGTCAGTGCTGTCGGTGGCCTTGTTCAGGGCCACGGCGCCGCTTGGCACGATGCTGAAATCGACGCGACGACCGGCCAGCGGCCGATCGAACACGTCGAACACGCGGAAGCGCAGCGTGGCGGTCTCGGTGCGATTGATGCCACCCTGGCCACGGATCACGATCGATTTGTCGGTCGGCAGCGCTTCAACGAACTGGACCGAAGCAGCGCTCGGCGGCGCGATGGCCAGTGCTGCCGAGGCCGCCGTGGCGACACCGTCGGCGGTCGCAGTAATGATGTCGTTATTGCCGCAACCCTGGTCGCGGTAGACGGTCTGGGCAGTACCATTGTTGGTGGCGACGGTCGCCGCCAGGGTCGCCTTGCCGGATGTGACGCACGCCGAGCTGAAGCGGACATTGACCTGCTGGCTGGTGTACTTGATGCCATTGGCCAGCAGATCGACCGAGATCACCGTCGAACCATAGGCATCGATGCTGGTCGGGGCCAGGGTCAGGGCGCTGAACGCCAGCGAAGTGGCGTTGACCGAGTACGCGGCATCACCCGTTACGGTAACACCGGCCACGCTCGCGCTCGCAGTCACGCGACCGGCGCCACCGGCAGCCAGGCTGGCGCTGCGCAGCGTGATGGTGGCCGTGCCGCTCGCATCGGCCAGTGCAGTGCCCGCGCCCGGCGCAAATACGGCCAGGTCGGCATCGGTAGTGAACGTCACCAGCGCATTCGGCACCGGCTGGTTGGCCGCATCGCGCACCACAGCGCGCACCGTCAATGGCGTGGCGCCGCTCAAGGCATTGCTGGCCTGACCACTGGCATTGACGAGGCTGACACCGACGGTCGGGCTGGCAGGCGTGGTCGGTGTGGTCGGTGTGGTCGGCGCGGTGCCGCCGCCAACGGTGCCCGGGCTGCCGCCGCCGCCACCGCACGCACTGAGGGCTGCAGCCAGGAGCAGTGCCAGACTGCCGTAGGTGATTTTCTGATTTTTCATATCGGTTCGTTGTTGTTATCGGTCGTTGATGAAACAAGAATTAGCGTGCGCCCGCCACGTTGTCGTTCACGATCTTCGGGGTAATGAAGACCAGCAGTTCGGTCTTGCTGCTTTCGCGTGCGGTGGTCTTGAACAGATAGCCCAGCAGCGGCACGTCGCCCAGGAACGGCACCTTGCTCTCGTTGGTGCGCTCGGTCTGCTGGTAAATTCCGCCCAGTACCACGGTGCCGCCGTTTTCGACCATCACCTTGGTCTTGACGTGCTGGGTATTGATGGCAAAGCCCGCGCGGGTGTCTTCGCCCTTCGAATCCTTGCTCACGTCCACTTCCAGTACCACGTTGCCGTCCGGCGTGATCTGCGGCGTGACTTCCAGGCGCAGATTGGCCTTCTTGAATTCGATCGCGGTGGCGCCGCTGCTGGTGCTGTTTTCGTAAGGCAGCTCGACGCCCTGCTCGATCAGTGCGACCTGCTTGTCTTCGGTGACCACGCGCGGGCTCGAGATGATCTTGCCCTTGCCGTCCGCTTCCAGCGCCGACAGTTCCAGGTTCAGGAAGCGGTTGGCCGCCGACGAGAACAGCGAGAACGCCAGCGACGACGCCGGAATGCCGCCGATGCCGGCCGCCGGCAGGTTGACCATCGTCGTGTTGTTGAAGCTGTCGGCGCTGTTGGCCACCTGGCCGGTGGTCTGGCCCACGCCGACCAGGTTGCCGCCGATGGCGATGCGTTCGTTGCCATTGACCTGCCAGCCCGAATCGCCGCCGCGCATCGTGCGCATGTCGGCAAAGCCCAGCTTGGCGCCGAGGTTGCGCGAGAAGCCGTCATTGGCTTCCACCAGGCGCGCTTCGATCAGGACCTGCTTCGAGGCGACGTCGGTTTTCTGGATCAGCTTGCGGATGTCTTCGATCTTCGCTGCGATATCGGTCACGAACAGCTGATTGGTGCGCGGATCGATGATCGCGCTGCCGCGCCGGGACAGCACGCGGTTGCGGCCCGCATCGCCGGCAGCGCCGGCGCCGACGCCATTCTGGTCCAGGCCGAACACATTACGGAACGATTCGGCTTTCTGGTAATTGAGCTGGAAGATCTCGGAGCGCAGCGGCTCCAGTTCGGCGATCTGGGCGCGCTGCTCGAGTTCGAGCTTTTCCTTGGTCAGCAGTTCTTCCTTCGGCGCGATCCACAGCACGGTGCCGTTCTTGCGCATGTCCAGGCCCTTGGCGGTCAGGATCACGTCCAGCGCCTGGTCCCATGGCACGTCCTTCAGGCGCAGCGTCAGAAAGCCCGCCACCGAATCGCTGGCGATGATGTTCAGGCCCGAGATGTCGGCCACGGCCTGCAGCGCGGCGCGCACTTCGACGTTCTGGAAATCGAACGAGAGTTTTTCGCCGCGGTAGCCCTGCGGGTTGTTGCTCGAGCCGGGGCTGTTGCGGTTCGGGTCTTCCACGACCGGGCGCACTTCGACCACCAGCTGCGAGTCGCTCTGGAACACCGACTGCTCCCAGGCGCCCTGCGCCTCGATCGTCATGCGCACGTTGTCGCCCTGGGCGCTGGTGGCCACGCGCGTGACCGGCGTGCCGAAGTCGGTCACGTCCAGGCGACGGCGCAGCGATTCGGGCAGGCGCGCGCCGATGAAGTCGACCGTCACGCCGGTGCCGGTCTGGCGCACATCGACGGCGACCTGGTTGTTTGGCAGGTCAACCACGACGCGACCAGCGCCGTTGGCGCCGCGCTTGAAATCGAGGTCGCGCAGTTGCGGCCGCGCTGCGGGCGCCGCAGCAACTGGTGCGGCGCTGGTGGCGACCGGCAGGCCGCTGGCGTTGACCGCGCGCGCCACGCCGCCCGTGCCTTCGACGGTCACGATGATCGACTTGCCGTCGATCGCGGTCGCGTAGTTCAGCGCGCGCGCCAGGTTGACCACCATGCGGGTGCGCTCGCCGGCCTGCACCAGGTTCAGGCTGCGCACGTCGCCGAGGTTCAGCTCTTGCATGTTCTTGCCGGTGGCGTTCGCGGTCGCGCCGAAGTCGAGCGCGATGCGCGCCGGATTGGTGATCGCAAAACCGATCGGCGCGCGGCTTGGCGCATCGCGCATGGTCACGTTGATGACCACGTTGCTGCCTTGCTGGTTGGCCGTGATCGATTCGATCGCATTGCCCTGGGCCAGTGCGGCGCCGGCGCACGTCAACAGCACGAGTGCGGTAGCAGCGCGCGCCAGCCAGGCCGGCATGGCGAAGCGAATCTGGACATTGGGGGTCATTTACTGCTCTCCTGGTTGTGCTGCAGCTCGATGTTGGCTAGTCGTTCCACCCAATCGCCGGTGGCGTCCTGCACCGATTCCCTGATTTCGATCGCCTCGTCACTCACGCGGGTGACGCGGCCATAGTTCTGTCCCATCCGCTGGCCGGGCCGGACGCGGTACAGCGCCCGGTCGATCTGCACCAGCGCGTAGCTCACGCCGCCTTTTTTCATCGTGCCGACCATACGCATCGTGTCGAGCGGGAAGTGCTCGAGCGGCTCTTTCGGGCGGTTCAGGTCAGGCTGGTTGGCGTTGGGGCTGGACTGCGCCATGCGCGCCAGTTCACCCAGCAGCTTGGTCTGATCGAACGGGTCGAGCGCTTCGCCCGGCACGTAGCCATGCGGCTGGAACGTCTTTGGCTCCGGCAGCGGCTTGACCTTCGAGACGGTGCGGCCCTCGACCTGTTTCATCCAGGCGCGGGTTTCACCGACGCCGCCATCGCCGCAACCGGCCAGCAAGGCTGCCGTGGCGAGCAGCGCAATCACGTGAGCTCGTATCATCACTTGCCTTTGCCTTTACCCTTGCCTTTGCCTTTGGCAGCTTTCTTCTCGGCCGCGCGCGCGGCGCGCTGGGCGATCAATTCTTCCTGGTCGAGATAGCGGAAGGTCTTGGCGATCGCCTCCATCTCGAGGTTGCCTTCCTTGACGCTCGCCAGCGACAGGTTGTTGAGCGTGACGATGCGGGGCAGGTTCGCCATGTCGGCGGCAAACGCGCCCATGTCGTGGTATTGCCCGCTCACCTTGATGCTGATCGGCAGCTCGGCGTAGTAGTCGCGCACCACTTCCTGGCCCGGCTTGAACAGCTCGAACTGCAGGCCGCGGCCCACGCCGGCCTGGTTGATGTCCGACAGCAGCGCGGCCATTTCCGACTTGCTCGGCAACTGCTTCTCCAGGCGCACCACGTACTGGTCGACCTGCGCCTTCTGCGCCTTGAGCGCCTCGAGGTTGATCGCCTGCGCCATCTTGGTTTCGTACTCGCCGCGCAGCCGCACTTCTTCCTGCGCGAGCGTTTCCTGCTGGGCGAACTGGTCGCTCCAGTAGAAGTAGTAACCCAGGCCGACCACCAGCGCCACCACGCCTGCCGCGCACAACAGACGCGGCGCGAGCGGCCACTGGCCAGGCTGACGGCCTTGAAGGTCTTCGAATTGCGCCGCGAACTGGGCGAACAGCGCCTTGATATCGATGTTCATGATTTCCCCGGCGCGCCAGGCTTGGTCGCGGCGCCGTCGTCAAGCGCATCGCTGTTGCGGGCGCGCTTGATCGACACGGCCAGCGTGAATTCGACCACCTTGCGCGCGCTCTTGCTCTGGGTGATGGTCGCGGCGCGCACTTCGGTCAGGTCGGGTTTTTCCAGCCATGCCGACTGGCTCGACAGGTTGCGCAGCAATTCGGCGACGCGCTCCTGCGACTGGGCGGCGCCGGTCAGGATCACGCGCTGGCCATCCTGCTTGACGGTCTTGAGGTGCACGCCGTCGGGCGTCTGGCGCACCAGTTCGTCGAGCAGGTAGACCGGCTGGTTGCGGTCGCCCTGCAGATCTTCGACCGCCTGCTGGCGTGCCTGCAGGGCGGCGATTTCTTCCTTGAGCGTCGTGATCTCGCCGATTTTCTTGTCGAGCTCGGCGCTGGCCTGCTTGAGCACCTCGTTGCGCTCGTTCTGGACCGAAATCTGGCTGGCGTTGTAGCCGCCCACCAGCAGCACGATGCCGGCGCCGACCAGGCCGCCAAGCGCCATCAGCGCCACGAACGCCGATTGCTTCTGCTTGCGTTTTGCCTCGCGGTGAGGCAACAGGTTAATGCGGATCATCAGCCAAACCTCCGCAGCGCCAGGCCACACGCGACCAGGTAGGCCGGCGCTTCCTGGCGCAGCTGGTGCTCACGCACGCCGGGGCCGAACGCCATATTGTCGAACGGCGAAGCCAGGCTGGTGGCGATGCGGGTGCGGCCGGTCACGATGTCCATGATGCCCGGCAGCAGCGCGCAGCCGCCGGCCAGGTAGATGCGGTCGATCCGGGTGTACGGCGTCGACGTGTAGAAGAACTGGATCGCGCGCGTGACTTCCAGCGCCGCGTTTTCCAGAAACGGCGCGAGCAGGTCGGCGCGGTAGTTTTCCGGCAGGTCGCCTGCCTTCTTGCGCGTTTCGGCTTCTTCGAACGCCATGCCGTAGGCGCGCACGATGTCCTGCGTGAGCGTGTTGCCGCCGAACGGCTGCTCGCGCTCGTAGACTGCTTCGCCATTGAACAGCACCGACACGTGGGTGGCCTGGGCGCCGATCTGGAACAGCGCGACGATCTGGTCGCGCATCAGGCCGGCGGCGTTTTCCAGCGCACTGCGCGCGGCGTACGATTCGATGTCCATCACGGTGGCCAGCAGGCCGGCACCTTCGGCGATGGCGATGCGGTCCTCGACTTTTTCGCGGCGCGCGGCAGCCAGCATCACTTCCATGTCGTCCGCCGAGTTGAGCGCCGGGCCGATCACGTCGAAGTCGAGGCTGACTTCATCGAGGGCGAACGGGATGTACTGGCTGGCTTCGGATTCGACCTGCACTTCGAGCTGGTCTTCCGACAAACCGGCCGGCAGGATGATTTTCTTGGTGATCACGGCGGCCGGCGGCATGCCCAGCGCGACGTGTTTGGCGCGCGTGCCGCTCTTTTTCCAGACCCGGCGCACGGCGTCGGCCACCTGGTCCATGTTTTCGATATTGCCATCGACCACGGCACCGCGCGGCAGCGATTCGGTCGCATAGCGCTCGAGACGCACGAGTCCCTTGCCGGCGTCGGCCAGCTCGACCAGACGAACGCCGGACGTGCTGATATCGAGCCCGATCATTGGCGGACTCGACTTTCCAAACAAGGAACCCAGATTGATCACCAAACACTCCTTGACACCGATTGGGGCAGAATCTGGCTGTAGACGCCCTTGCAAGGGTCGTTGTCGTTAACCAAACACCTGTTATTTTCTTATAAAAATCCGATACTTACGTGAAAGCACCGTCTCGGATCGTAGCAATAAAGGATGATGCGGGACAAGATATTTCTACTCGGGAACATCAGAATGCGGGGCATGCGCACCACACTTTGCCGATTCGTTGCCAGCTAAATATTGCTCTGTGGTTCGATTAAGCTCGGGCCAGTATCGGGTGCCAAACTGCTGTCTTATAATGAGGCGGATCAACAAAGCGAAAGTCAGCATGAAAGAGAAACAGGCAGCACCTTCTTCCTCCTCGAAGTTCAGCCCCAAGCGCCTGATCCTCATCGCATTCGCCAGCCTGTTCGGTCTGGGTGCGATTGGCGTACTCGTGCTCGTGTTCGCTCTGGCCATGGCGTACCCGAACCTGCCGGCGCTGGACACGATCACCGATTACCGGCCCAAGATGCCACTGCGGATCTTTACGGCCGATAACGTCCTGATCGGCGAATTCGGCGAAGAGCGCCGCACGCTGGTTCATTTCAAGGACATCCCCGATGTCATGAAGAAGGCCGTGCTGTCGATCGAAGACGACCGCTTCTATGAACACAGCGGCATCGATTACCTGGGCATCATGCGCGCGGCCTTCCGCAACGCCACCGGCGGCGCGCGCCAGGGCGCATCGACCATCACCCAGCAGGTAGCGCGCAACTTCTTCCTGTCGTCGGAACAGACCTTCAAGCGCAAGGCGTATGAAGCGATGCTGGCCTGGAAGATCGAGAAGAACCTGTCCAAGGACCAGATCCTCGAGCTGTACATGAACCAGATCTACCTGGGCCAGCGCGCCTTCGGCTTCCAGTCGGCGGCCCAGATCTACTTCGGCAAGGACCTGCGCGACATCACCGTGGCCGAAGCGGCCATGCTGGCCGGCCTGCCGAAAGCGCCGTCGGCCTATAACCCCGTGGTCAATCCGACCCGCGCCAAGACGCGCCAGCAGTACATCCTGGTGCGCATGCACCAGCTGGGCTATATCAGCGACGCGCAGTTTGCCCAGGCCAAGGTCGAGCCACTCAAGATCAAGACCGACAGCGCCGCCTTCGGCGTGCACGCCGAGTACGTGGCTGAAATGGCGCGCCAGCTGGTCTATGAACAGTTCAAGGAAGACACCTACACGCGCGGCCTGAACGTATTTACCACCATTACCAAGGCTGACCAGGACGCTGCCTACCTGGCGCTGCGCCGCGGCGTGATGGACTATGAACGCCGCCGTGCCTATCGTGGCCCGGAATCGTTCATCGACCTGCCATCGGGTAAAGCGGCGGCCGACGAAGCGATCGAAGCCGAGCTGGCCGAGCATCCGGACAGCGACAACATCATCGCGGCCGTCGTGCTGCAAGCGTCGAGCACGCAGGTCCAGGCAGCGATCGCCTCGGGCGAGACGATCACGCTGTCGGGTTCGGGTCTGGCGTTCGCGAAAGCCTGGCTGTCCGACAAAGCTGCGCCGAACCGGCGCGTGCGCCGCGGCGCCGTGATCCGCGTGATGCAGGATGACGAATCGAAGTGGCTGATCACGCAGATGCCCGAAGTGGAATCGGCCTTTGTGGCGGCCAATACCGAAGACGGTGCAATCCGCGCGCTGGTGGGCGGCTTCGACTTCAACCGCAACAAGTTCAACCACGTGACGCAAGCGTGGCGCCAGCCCGGCTCGTCGTTCAAGCCGTTCATCTATTCGGCCTCGCTCGAGCGCGGGCTGTCGCCAGCCACCATCATCAACGATGCGCCGATCAGTTTCGATGCCGGCCAGACGGGGGGCCAGGCGTGGGAACCGAAGAACTACGACAGCAAGTACGATGGCCCGATGACGATGCGCCGCGGTCTGCAGCAGTCGAAGAACATGATCTCGATCCGCATCCTGAACAAGATCGGCGCGCGCTACGGCCAGGAATACGCGGCCCGCTTTGGCTTCGAGCCAGAGCGCAATCCGGCCTACCTGACGCTGGCACTGGGCGCCGGCGCGACCAATCCGCTGCAGATGGCCGGCGCCTACGCGGTGTTTGCCAACGGCGGCTACCGCGTCAGCCCGTACCTGATCTCTAAGGTCACCGACAGCGATGGCAAGGTGCTGTCCGAAGCGCGGCCGGCGCGTGCGGGCGATGAAGCGAACCGCGTGATCGATGCGCGCAACGCCTTCCTGATGGACAGCATGCTCAAGGACGTGGTCCGCCACGGCACCGCGAACAAGGCGATGGCCCTGAAGCGCACCGACCTGGCCGGCAAGACCGGTACCACCAACGACTCGATCGACGCCTGGTTTGCCGGCTACCAGCCAAAGCTGGTGGGCATTGCCTGGATGGGCTACGACAAGCCGCGCAACCTGGGTGCGCGCGAGACCGGCGGCGGCCTGGCCCTGCCGATCTGGATCGGCTACATGCAAAAGGCGCTGAAAGACCAGCCGATGGTCGAACGCGAGGTGCCCGCGGGCCTGGTGCAGTACGGGTCCGAGTACTACTACGCCGAGACGCCGCCGGGCAGCGGTGTCGAAGCGCTCGACGTCGGCCAGCCGCCGCCGGCGCAGCAACAGCAGGAACGTGACGCGGTGAGGAACGAGTTGTTCTGATCACCCGGGCATGAAACGACAAAGGCGGCCAAAGGCCGCCTTTGTTTTTAGTGCGAGATCGCGTTACACCAGGTTGACCGGCGCCCCGCCCTGCTCGCTCGCATAGCGCCCGAGCGCCGCGAAGAACTCGCTGTCGTCGCGCGTGTTGCGCCATTCGTCGCCCACGCGCTTGTAGTGGTAGCCACCCGAACGTGCGGCCAGCCACATCTCTTGCAGCGGCGCCTGGCTGTTGATGATGATCTTGGTGCCGTTGTCGATGAACTCGATTTCGAGCACGTTGCCGCTGCGCTTGCACTCGACGTCGACGATGTCTTCGTCGTTCAGGCGATCGAAGGCGGTTTCGATCCGTTTCAGGGTCAGGTCGGCCAGGTCCAAAAATTCGGTTTCGGTCATGCTACACTCCAAATCTGCTAATCAAACCTTGATTCTAATCGTGAAGTCCTCCCTCGCGCTTCCTTTCGGCGCTGCGCTGCTCGCCTCGGCCCTCGCCGGCTGCGGCCAGACCGGCCCGCTGTACATGCCCAACCCACCTGCCAGGCCCGTGCCGGTCGTCGTCGACCAGCCCGCCCAGCCCGTCCCGTCGAACAATGCGTCCACCCCGGCGCCGTACCGCTAACCGTCCGCTTCCACCTTCGTTCCTACCCTATGCCCCATTTCTTGTACCAGGACGGCGTGCTGCACGCCGAAGGCGTTTCCCTGTCCGCCATCGCCGATGAATTCGGCACGCCGACCTATGTCTATTCCAAGGCCACGCTGCTCGAGAACTTCAACGCCTACCAGGACGCCTGCGCCGGCCGCGACGCGCTGGTCTGCTATGCGATGAAGGCCAACTCGAACCTCGCCGTACTCGACCTGCTGGCGCGCCAGGGCGCGGGCTTCGACATCGTCTCGGGCGGCGAACTGCTGCGCGTGATCGCTGCCGGCGGCGATCCGGGCAAGACCATTTTCTCGGGCGTGGGCAAGACCGAGGCCGAGATGACGCTGGCGCTCGAAAAAGGGATCCTGTGCTTCAACGTGGAATCGATCCCCGAACTGCACCGCCTGAACGCCGTGGCCGGCAAACTCGGCATGCGCGCGCCGGTCTCGCTGCGCGTGAACCCGAACGTGGACGCCAAGACCCACCCGTACATCGCCACCGGCCTGAAGGCCAATAAATTCGGCGTCGCGTTCGATGAAGCCCTCGACACCTACCGCGCAGCCGCTGCGCTGCCACACCTGGACGTGGTCGGCATCGACTGCCATATCGGCTCGCAGCTGCTGGACGACGCACCGTTGCTCGAGGCGCTCGACAAGCTGATCGACCTGATCGACACGCTGCACGCCGAAGGCATCCACCTGCACCACCTGGACATCGGCGGCGGCATCGGCGTCGACTACGGCGTGGCCGGCGACGCGCCGCCAGTGCCGGTGGGCGACTACCTCGGCCGCCTGTTCGCGCGCATCGACGCCTGGCGCGCAGCAAAGTACGACGGCCAGCCACTCAAGGTGATCTTCGAGCCGGGCCGCTCGATCGTTGCCGAGGCCGGCGTGCTGCTCACGCGCGTGGAATACCTCAAACCTGGCGCCGAGAAGAACTTCTGCATCGTTGACGCTGCGATGAACGACATGATGCGTCCGACGCTGTACGGGGCCTGGATGGGCCTGCAGGCAGTAACGCAGCGCGAGAGCGAAGCACTGATGTGGGATGTCGTGGGACCAATCTGCGAATCGGGCGACTGGCTGGCACGCGAGCGCGAGCTGGCATTGGAACCGGGCGACCTGCTGGCCATGATGACGGCCGGCGCCTACGGCATGACAATGGCGTCGAACTACAACACGCGCGGCCGCGCAGCCGAAGTGATCGTCGACGGCGACACCATCCACCTGGTACGCCGCCGCGAAACACCCGCCGAGACCTTCGCGCTCGAAACGCTCATCAAATAAAAAAAAGCCGGGGTCAGGTCTGACATTCGGACACGACCTCAGCTTTAGCCAGTTCCAATCTTTCCTGCCAGCAGTAGCATCGCGCGGTGCCAGCTAGTTCCGACCAAGAGACTGTCGAGGTCGTGTCCGAATGTCAGACCTGACCCCCGCTGTTCTGCCCCCCGCTGTTCAGGCGCGCACGGCTTGCTGCTTGCGCCTGAAGTGCCAGAACACCCGCAACCCCAGCAGCAGCGCAATGATCGATCCGAAGATGATCGGTCTGGCGAAATCGTTCTTGCCCTCTTTCATCCACCAGAAATGCAGGATCGACAGCGGTGCGATCACGTAGATCAGGCGGTGCAGCCACTGCCAGCGCTTGCCACCCAGGCGCTTGATCATCGCGTTGGTCGAGGTTGCCGCCAGCGGAATGAGCAGCACGAAGGCAATGAAGCCCACCAGGATGAACGGGCGCTTGATGACGTCGGCCAGCATTGCCGGCACGTCGAAGAAGTGGTCGAACCACAGGAACGCGGTGAAGTGCACGAATGCGTAGAAAAACATGAACAGGCCGATCATGCGGCGCAGCTTGACGAGCCAGTTCCAGCCGGTCAGGTGCCGCAGCGGCGTCACCGCCAGCGTGATGCACAGGAAGTACAGCGCCCATTCGCCGCTGCCCTTGGTGATTGCCGCCAGTGGATCCGAAAAGCTGCCGCTGGCAGTGCCCCACACCAGGCGCGCGAAGGGGATCAACGCCAACACGAACACCAGCGCCTTGACCCACCCGACCTGTTTGCTGTTCAACCCTGCCATCAGAAATAACGCTTCAGATCCAGGCCGGTATACAGCGACGACACCTGGTCATAGCCATTGAACATCAGGGTCTTGCGCTTTGGTGCAAACAGGCCCGATTCACCAATGCGGCGCTCGCTGGCCTGCGACCAGCGCGGGTGGTCCACGTTCGGATTCACGTTCGAGAAAAAGCCGTATTCGCGCGGCGCCATGTCGTTCCAGGCGGTCTTGGGCTGGCGTGAGAGCAGGCGGATGCGCACCAGCGACTTGGCCGACTTGAAACCGTACTTCCATGGCACGACGAGGCGCACCGGCGCGCCGTTCTGGTTCGGCAGCACCTGGCCATACATGCCCATCGTGAGCATCGTCAGCGGGTGCATGGCTTCGTCGATGCGCAAACCCTCGACGTACGGCCAGTCGAGCACGCCACTACGCAGACCCGGCATCTGCTTGGCGTCGGCCAGCGTCGTGAATTCGACGAACTTGGCGTTGCCAGTCGGTTCCACCTGCTTGAGCAGGTTCGACAACGAATAGCCGACCCATGGAATGACCATCGACCAGCCTTCGACGCAGCGCAGGCGGTACACGCGTTCCTCTAACGGCGCGAGTTTCAGCAGGCTGTCGATGTCGAGCGTCAGGGGCTTCTTGACCTCACCCTCGATGCGCACGGTCCAGGGCCGCGTACGCAGCGTGTGCGCGTTCTCGGCCGGATCGCCCTTGTCGAGGCCAAACTCATAGAAATTGTTGTAGCCGGCAGCGTCCTTGAATGGCGTCTGCTTTTCGTCGGTCGACAGCGCCACATTGGCGCGCGCCGCGAGCTTCTGGCCAGCGGTCTGGGCGAAGGCTTCGCGGTTGGCCATCTCCCAGACGCCGCTGCCGACGGCGGCCGTGGCGGCCATGCGCGTAATGAATTCACGCCGGCCGGTATAGATCTCTTGCGGCGTGATTTCGGAAGGGTACGGAAGATCGAGTCCGTTGGGATTGCGTTTGAAGAGCATGGCTGGCCTCGCGAGCTTGGGAAGCTTCACATTACACGAAGTTCCCTTAAGCTTGCGTTAGGCGGCCAACACTATCGGGTCAGCGCCCGCCCGTCTTTACAGCTCGCCGTACGAGTGCAGACCCGACAGGAACATGTTCACGCCCAGGAACGCAAACGTGGTCACCAGCAAGCCAACCACCGCCCACCAGGCCGCGACACGGCCGCGCAGGCCCGTCATCAGGCGCATGTGCAGCCACGCCGCGTAGTTCAGCCACACGATCAGCGCCCACGTCTCTTTCGGATCCCACGACCAGTAGCCACCCCACGCTTCAGCGGCCCACAGCGCGCCGAGAATGGTGGCGACGGTGAAGAACGCGAAACCGACCGAGATCGACTTGTACATCACGTCGTCGAGCACCTCGAGCGAAGGCAGGCGGTCGACCAGCATGCCGTGCGATTTGAGCAGATAGGCCGACGCGACCATCGCGGCCAGCGCAAAGGTGCCATAGCCGATGAAGTTGGCCGGCACGTGGATTTTCATCCACCAGCTCTGCAGCGCCGGCACGAGCGGCTGGATCTGGGCAGCGTCGCGCGAGACCGTGTACCACAGCAGGAAGCCAACGGCGGCGCCGATGATCAGCATCACGAACGGGCCCAGCTGGCGCGTGGCGTAGTGTTCTTCGTAATACAGGTGGAACAGCGCGGTGATGATGGCAAACAGGATGAACACTTCGTACAGGTTCGACACCGGAATGTGGCCGACATCCGGGCCGATCAGGTACGACTCGTACCAGCGCACCATCATGCCGACCGCGCCGATCACGACCGCGGCCCAGCACAGCGCAGCACCCACGCCGCCGCCGAACTTGCCGCGGCTTACCAGGCCAACCCAGTAGAACACGGTCGAGAACACGAACAGCGCGCTCATCCACAGGATGGCCGACTGGCTCGACAGCATGTATTTGAGGAAGAATTTCTGCTCGGCAGCGGCAAGGTTGCCGTCGTACAGCGCGATGGCGCCCAGCGACAGCACGGCGACCAGCAGCAGCAGCCAGCGCATCGGCTTCCAGTACCAGCCCAGCACGGCAAACACGGGCGCCGTGCACACCAGGATCACCTCTTCATAGATGTCCATGAAATGGCCGTACCGGTTCAGCGCGAACAGTGCTGCGGCGCACAGGGCAAGCGCGTACAGCCAGTCGAGCGCACCCAGGCGGCGGAAATAGCCGGGCGCTTCCTGATATTGGTCGGTCGAGCGCGCCGGGGCGCCAGTCTTTGGTTGTGACAGTTCCATTGTTTTCTCCAGGCCCGCGCAGCTTACGCCGGTTGTGGCAGCTTTACTGACAAGTCTTCGTACTCGCGCTCGAAATCGAGCGTCTTGCGCTGCGTGCTCATGGCCATCAGCGCCTCGGCGCCAGCCTCAGGATTACCGGGCACGTCGCGCACCCAGATCCAGACACGCCGCTCGCGGATGTAGAACATCGCGAACACGCCCAAGACAAGCAGGACACAGCCGAAGTAGACCACGTTCTTGCCCGGCGAGCGCGTCAATTGCAGCACCGAGGCCTTCACTTCGGTGAAATCGTCGAGCTGCAGGTAGACCGGCGCGCCGTACAGATAACTGTCCGACAACGCATTGGTGGCCAGTTGCAGGAAGCGGCCATTGGCGTCCGTTGGCGCGGCCGCGGCGTCGCCGTGTTTTTCGCGCGCCACTTGCCACAGCTCCCACAGGGTGCCGTTAAGCATCTTCATGAAAATGCCGGCTGCTTTCTCCTGCTCGGCCTGCGGAATCTTTTCCAGGAACTGGGCCACGCCAACGAAGCCGCCGCGACCGTCGCCGCCGGCAAAGATGCCGAGCGTGCGCGCCGCCGACTCCTGCAACTGGCCAGCCAGCGCGCTGCCCTGGTTGCCGCCCAGCGCCCGCGCGGCATAGCGGCGTGCCGCCACGGCGCGTGCTTCGGGATCGGCCAGCGCCGCGCGCAGGCGCATCCAGTCGCCAACGCCATAGCGCTCGTCCACGGGAATACGCAGGAAGCTGAAGCTTTCAGACGGGTTCGCGCGCACGCCGGCCAGATAGACCTGCGACCCATCGAGCGTCATCGGCTGCATGTAGTTCATGAATTCGCGCGCCTGGCCGCTGGCGTCGCGCAGCTTGTATTGGACGCTGGGGCCGACGTTCTTGAGGTCTTTCGTGGCGTCCGGATTGGCAGCCGAACCCGAGGCCTTGCCCAGCGTAGCGGCGAACTGTTCGTTGAACGTTTTGCCCTTGCTCACCGCGCGCACGTCATTGCCCTGGCTGATGTTTTCGACGTTGAACGGACGGAAGCCCGACCACTCGACCGCATAGGTCTCGCCGCCGATTTTCAGTTCGGTGGCGCTGTTGACTTCGCCTTCGATCGGAAAACTGGCGCTGGCGGCGCCGTTCATCGGGTACCCCGTGAGCCGGAGCTTGCTGCCGCCATCGTCAAAGCTCGACTGGTAGACGGCGATGCCCTTGTAGATCAGCGGGTGATTGACCTTGATGGTCGATTCGAACGTGTGGCCGTTTTCCAGATCGCGCACGACCACATCGCTGGCAAACAGTTTCGGCATGCCGGTCGAATAGAACTCGATATGGAATTTCTTGAGCTGCAGCGAGAACGGGAGCTCCTGCACCAGGACGCCTGTCGGCTGGTTCAGGATCGCAGTGCGGCTGGCCTGCCCTTCGGCAATGGCGGTATTGCCACGGAAGGTCGGGTTGCCCGTGCCCAGGCGGTGCTGGGCCGGAATATCGGCGATCACGCCGCTGCCGGTGAACGGCGTCTTGTTGAACAGCCACTGCTGGATGCGCACCGGCAAGTCCGAATCGAGCGTGCCGCCCACCAGGATCACGATGATCGACGAGTGCGCGAAGATGTAGCCGAATTTGTTGCCCGCGCCTTTCTTGGCCGTAACCAGCGTGCCGCCGTCCTTCTCGACGATTTTCGTGGCGTAGCCGGCGTGGCGCAGGCGCAGCGCGCTCTGCTCGGCCAGCGCGCTTTTGGCCAGCGGCGCCTGCCATTCGAGCTTGTGGTGGAAGTTGCGCAGCGAATCGAAGCGCACGTTTTCGCGCCAGCTGCGCATGTCGCGCATCATTTTCGGCGCGTTGCGGATCAGGCACAGGCCGGTGGACATGACCAGCACCACCAGGATCACCAGGAACCACCAGCTGGAATACACGCTGTACAGACCGAACTTGTTGAAAATCTCGAACCAGAATGGACCGAACTGATTGACGTAATTCGACATCGGCTCAGCCTGCTTGAGCACGGTGCCGATGATCGACGAGATGGAGATGATGGTGAGAAGACTGATCGCAAACCGCATCGATGAGATCAGTTCGACCGCCTCGGCCAGACCACGGCGGCGAGTGTTCAGTTCAATTCCGGTGGTGCTCATGCTTTACAACTTTCTTCCTGCGCGGCAGGTAGCCGCTTGCAGGAAGGGGGTCAGCCCGTTGCTGCCGCCCTTCCTGCGTTCAATATTGCTCATGCGAGATCGTGGAGTCTCTTAGCGCAAGCCGGCGATATAGTCGGCCACCGCGCGCATTTCAGCCGTCGACATGCGCTGAGAGAGCGTGGTCATTTGCGGGCTGTTGGCGCGGGTGCCGCTCTTGAATGCTTCGAGCTGGGCAGTAGTGTAATCCTGATGCTGGCCTGCAAGGCGCGGATATTGGGCGGGGATGCCGCTGGCGTTGGCGCCATGACAGCTAGCACAGGCCGCCACGCCACGCTCGGCGATGCCACCGCGATAGATCTTGCGACCCAGTTCAACGGTATCCTTGTTCTTGGCCGCGCCCGGCTTGTGCACCTGCGCCGCCAGCCACGCCGCGATGTCCTTCTTCTCGGCGTCGGTGAGCATCTTGGCGTAGGTCGTCATGATCGGCTGCTGGCGGTTCGGGGTCGTGAAATCGACCAGTTGCTTGTGCGTGTAGCTGGCGAACTGGCCCGACAGCTTGGGGTTGGCAACGATGGACGAATTGCCCGCCGCACCATGGCACGAGACGCATGCCGGCAGGCCGCGCGCGGGATCGCCCGCATCGTACAGCGCGCCGCCCCGGGCCGGATCAGCCTTGACTGCGGGCGCTGCAGTGGGCGCCGCTGCTGTTGCCGCCGGGAGTCCCCCGAAAACAGTTAGTGTGACCAACAATGTTTTGAGCAGGGGGGACGACAAGCGGTTCATACTAGCACCTTGAAAAAGTCAATAATTGAAGGTTCAGTGCAGCGCCCTGATTGCTTGGGCCATGGGGCTGGCAGGCAGCAATCAACCCCTTATTGTACAATAGCTTTGTTTCTCAAACGCCATTTCGTAGTCCTCTTACCCTCTTCCCCCCCCATGTCCAGATTATGGCAAGCCCGGTTCTTTACGACCGTGAATCAGTTGCGCGACCTCCCCGACACCAATGTGCCGGAAATCGCCTTCGCCGGGCGCTCCAACGCCGGCAAATCCACAGCCATCAATATCCTCACGAACCAGAAGGGTCTGGCGTTCGCGTCCAAGACGCCGGGTCGTACCCAGCACATCAATTACTTCTCGATCGGCGGCGCCCACGTGGGCCAGCACCGCAAGGATGCGGTTCGCGTTGATGAAATCGAAGCGCTGCTGGTCGACTTGCCGGGCTATGGCTACGCCGAAGTGTCGGGCACGGCCAAGCTGCACTGGCAAAAGCTGCTGGGCGACTATGTCCAGCGCCGCGACCAGCTCGCTGCGCTCATCCTGATCATGGACTCGCGCCGTCCGTTCACCGACCTCGACGTCCAGATGCTCGAATGGTTCGCCCCCACCGGCAAGCCGATCCACTGCATCCTGACCAAGGCCGATAAGCTCAACCGCAACGAATCGACCAATGCCCTGCGCGAAGCGCGCGGCGTGCTCGAAAGCTATGTCGATGAAGATGGCGTTGGCTTCCCGTTCACGGTGCAGCTGTTCTCGGCGCTCAAGCGCATCGGCATCGAAGAAGCCGATGCCAAGATTCTCGAGCTGGCCGGGCTGGATGGCGTTGCCGGTGAGTACGAAGGTGAGGAAGAAGAAGAGCACGACGAATCTGGCGCGCCGTCGGCGGACGACGATCAAACCTCCGCCTGATCCTGCAAGGAGCCACTCGATGAGCATCATCACTTCCGCCTATCCGGCGGCCCGGCCGCGCCGCATGCGCCGCGACCCGTTCTCCCGCGCCATGATGCGCGAGAACACGATTACCGCGTCCGACCTGATCTATCCCGTGTTCGTGCTGGAAGGCCAGAACGTGCGCCAGGAAGTCGGCTCGATGCCGGGCGTGGCCCGCGTTTCGCTCGACCTGCTGCTGAAAATGGCCGAAGAATGCGTCGCGCTCGGGATTCCTGCGCTGGCGCTGTTCCCGCTGGTCGACCAGTCAGTGAAGACTTATGATGGTGTCGAAGCAACGAACCCGGACGGGCTGGTGCCGCGCGTGGTCCGCGAACTCAAGCGCAACTTCCCCGAGCTGGGCATCATCACCGACATCGCGCTCGACCCGTACACGACCCACGGCCAGGACGGCCTGCCGGACGAGAACGGCTATATCGTCAATGAAAAGACGATCGAGATGCTGGTCAAGCAAGCGCTCACCCACGCCGACGCCGGCGTGGACATCGTGGCGCCGTCGGACATGATGGACGGGCGCATCGGCGCGATCCGCACCGCGTTCGAGGCGCAGGGCCATATCCATACGCGCATCATGGCGTATTCGGCCAAGTATGCGTCCGCGTTCTACGGCCCGTTCCGCGATGCCGTCGGCTCGTCGGCCAATCTCGGCAAGGCCGACAAGAACACGTATCAGATGGACCCGGCCAACAGCGACGAAGCGCTGCGCGAAGTGGCGCTGGACCTGGCCGAGGGCGCCGACATGGTGATGGTGAAACCAGGCATGCCGTATCTGGACATCGTGCGCCGCGTGAAAGATGAGTTCAGGGTGCCGACGTTTGCCTACCAGGTCAGCGGCGAGTACGCGATGCTGAAGGCGGCCGCGCTCAACGGCTGGCTGGACCATGACAAGGTCATGATGGAATCGATGATGGCGTTCAAGCGCGCCGGCGCCGATGGCGTGCTGACATACTTCGCGCTGGATATTGCCCGGAAATTGAAAGCAGGTTAAACACCCGCGCACCCAACAAAAAACCGTGCCATGGCACGGTTTTTTTACGACAAAGCTGGGGTCAGGTCTGACATTCGGACACGAGCTCAGCCTTTTCCACATCTAACGGTGTCTTGCCCCGTATCGGCATGGCCCGGTGCAAGCTAGTCCTGACTGCCAGACTGTCGAGGCCGTGTCCGAATGTCAGACCTGGCCCCGCTTTTTTCGAACTCCGACTGCTCTACTGTCGAGGTCGTGTCCGAATGTCAGACCTGACCCCGGCTTTTATTTGCCCGAATGTCAGACCTGACCCCGGCTTTTATTTGCCACATTCATTAGCCTCCCGGTGGCGGGCGGTATTCCGGGAACATTTCTTTGTACAGGAACTCGGTCAGTCGCGCTTCGTCTGCTGGTCGGGCGCTGAGCTTGACCACGCGGCCCAGGCGGTGCGAATCCCATTCGAAGTCGCCGGTCTTTTCCTTGCGGATCAGCTCGATCATTTTCTTGATGACGGCTGTTTCGATGTCGCGTGCGCTGCCCTGCTCCACCGTTACCGCCGTCAGCCAGCGCCGCTTGAAGCTCGGGTTCCAGCCGCGGAACTTCAGGTCCATCGTGTTGAACGTCTTGTTCGACACCGAGAAAATGCCGCCGGACTCGTTGCTGTCGTCGCGGCCGCGGCCGTTGATCGCGGCGATGTTCGCCAGCGCGTTGCGGTTGCCGCGGACGGCGTCGCTTTCCGGCGTTTCCACTTCGCTGCCCGTCGGCGCGCCCCGGCGCTCGCGCTGCGCTTTGACGTAGGCAGCCATGTCCATGTCGGGCGGGACTTCGGTCTTTGGCTGCGGCGGCTGTGGTGGCGGTGGCCTGCGCTCAACCGGCTTTTCGTCGGGAATCGTGATCGTGTCGGGCAGGCGCTTGACGATGACGCGCTCCGGCGGCGTTGGCCGCGGCGTTTCTTGCCGGGGCGTTGGCTTCGGCGCCGGCTTGGGCTTTTGCTCGCGCTGCGCCTTGGTCGGCTGCTGCAGCGGCTGGACAAAAAAGACGTCGGTTTCGCGGTCCGACGCCGGACGCGCTGTCTTTTGCTCTTTTTCGGGCGGCTTGAAGATGAAGATCGCGAGCAGCAGCAAGTGCAGCACGATCGTGCCGATCAGGCCGCCGCGCTTGGAGCCCTCGCGCTCGTAATGCGGCCCCGGGCGTACCAGTGGCTGCCCGCAGTGGGAGCAAACTTCGCTGTCCTGATCGTAGGAGTGGGGATGGTCACGCAAGGTAGATCGGTATCCTGGAAGCGACGTCTAAAAAAACAGCAGAGAGGCGCAGTCTAACCGTTTTAGAGTACCAACGCATCACGCCAGCGAGCGGACTGCCCCGCTGCTGGCGTTGATGGTTGTTACCAAATGTTTCCAAGGTTAAGCATGCTGGGCAATCGCGACATCGTCGGCCTTCGCAAGCTGTTCGTCCGTCATCGGCCCAGTGCCGCTGAAACGGTCCAGGTACAGATAGATGACCGGCGTGATGTACAGCGTGATGACTTGCGAGAAGATCAAGCCGCCGCACACCGCCAGGCCCAGCGGCTGGCGCAGCTCGGCGCCAGCGCCGATACCGAGCGCGATCGGCAGCGCACCCATCAGCGCGGCCAGCGTCGTCATCAGGATCGGCCGGAAGCGCAGGATGCACGCTTCGCGGATCGCCTCTTGCGGGCTCATGCCGAGCGTGCGCTGCGCATCGAGCGCGAAGTCGATCATCATGATGGCGTTCTTCTTGACGATACCGATCAGCATCAGGATGCCGATCATCGCGATCAGCGTCAGGTCCTTGTCGAAGATCCACAGCGTCAGCAGCGCGCCAACCGCTGCCGACGGCAGGCCGGCCAGGATGGTCAGTGGGTGGATATAGCTTTCGTACAAGACGCCCAGCAGCACGTAGATGACGCCGATGGCCGTCAGGATCAGGATCAGCTGGCTCGACTGCGTATCCTGGAACACGGCCGCGTCGCCGCCATACGTGGCAATCACCGAGGCCGGCAACTTCATCGCCGTACCCATCTGTTCGATGGCGGCAGTGGCGTCGCCCAGCGGCACGCCGGGCGCCAGGTTGAACGACAGCGTGATCGCCTGCAATTGCCCCTGGTGATTCACTTGCAGCGGACCGACCGTGCGGCGCACCGTGGCGATGCTCGACAGCTTGACCAAGTCGCCCGACTTGCTGCGCACCGACACGCGCGACAGCGCTTCGTCGTAGTAGCGGTCGCTGGCGGCCGCTTCCAGGATCACGTAGTAGCTGGCGGCCGTCGAGTAGATGGTCGAGACCTGGCGCTCGCCGAACGACGCGTACATCACGGTACGGATATCGTCCATTTCGAGGCCCAGCAGCGCAGCCTTGTCGCGGTCGATGTCCACGGTCGCTTGCAGCGCCTTGTTCTGCGAGTCGCTGTTGACGTCGCGGAAGCGCGCATCCTGCCGCATGCCTTCCAGGAACCGCTCGGCCCAGCCGCCGATCTCGCCGCCCGACACGCTTTGCAGCGTGTACTGGTAGCGCGCCTTGCTCTGGCGTCCGCCCAGTTGCAGATTCTGCTGGGGCGACATGAACACCTGCACGCCCGGCACGGCGCGCGTGGCCTTGCGCAGGTCGTCGATCACCAGGTCCATCGGTGGCCGCTCGCCGCGGGGTTTCAGTACCAGGAACATGCGGCCCGTGTTGCCGCCGCCGCTGAACGAAGTCGTGTCCTGCACGTACGGATTGGCGCGGACGATGTCGACCACCTTGCCCTGCAGTTCGGCCAGCGCGACCGACGACGTGTCTTCGGACGCTTCGACGTTCACGCGGATCTGGCCGATGTCTTCTTCGGGGAAGAAGCCCTTCGGCATCGTCATATACAGCACGGCGGTCAGCACGAAGGTGCCCAGCGCCAGCATCAGGACCAAAAAGCGGTGGCGCAGCGCCATGTCGAGCGTGCGGCCGTAGCCGTTGCGCACATTGGTGAACATGGCTTCGAAACGGCGACCGATCCACGACATGTCTTTTGGATCGACGTGGCCGCCATCCTTGAGCAGGCGCGAGCACAGCATCGGCACCAGCGTGAGCGAGACGATGGCCGAGACCATCACGGCCAGGCCGACGATCACGGCAAATTCGCGGAACAGCAGGCCGATCACGCCGGGCATGAAGAAGATCGGGATGAACACGGCCACCAGCGAAATCGAGATCGAGATGATGGTAAAGCCCATTTCACGCGCGCCAACGAGCGACGCGTGCATCGGCTTCTTGCCCATCTCCATATGGCGCACGATATTTTCCAGCACCACGATCGCATCGTCGACCACCAGGCCGACAGCCAGCGTGATGCCCAGCAGCGAGATATTGTCGAGGCTATAGCCGAGCCAATACAGCAGCGAAAGCGCGCCCAGCAACGAGATCGGCACCGTCACCGCCGGGATGAACGTGGCCGCCGCGCGGTGCAGGAACAGGAAGATCACCAGGATCACCAGCATCACCGTGCCGAGCAGCGTCAGGTTGACGTCGTGGATCGCTTCGCGGATCGACAGCGAGCGGTCGTTGACGAGCTCGATCTTGATCGAGGCCGGCAATTGCCCTTCGAAGCGGGGAATCAGCGCGCGCACGGCGTCGACCACTTCGACCGTGTTGGCATTCGGCTGGCGCTGCACCATCAGCGAGATCGAGCGCTCGCCATTCAGGCTACCCATGGCCTTGACCGACTGGTAGCTGTCCTGGACGTCGGCGATGTCGCGCAGGCGCACGGGCAGGCCTTCGCGCGTGGCAACGATCAGGTTGGCGAAGTCGGCCGCCTTCATCAGCTGGCCGCCGCCCTGGATCGTCAGCGCCTGCGTTGGGCCATCGAGGATGCCCAGCGGGGTGTTCGAGTTGGCCGCGCGCAGTGCTGCTGCGAGCTCGTCCATCGAGATATTGCGCGCGTTCATCAGGTCGGACTTGGCGCGCACGCGCACGGCGAAGCGCTTGCCGCCGTTGATCGAGACTTGCGACACGCCCTGCACGGTCGAGATCGCCGGCGAGATCAGATTCTCTGCGTAATCGTTCAGCTCCGACAGGTCCATCGACGGCGAGGTCAGGTGCATGAACAGGATCGGGGCGTCGGCCGGGTTGACCTTGCGGTAAGCCGGCAGTTCCGTCATCTCGAGCGGCAACCGGCGCTGCGCCACCAGCAGCGCGGCCTGGACGTCGACCGCAGCCTTGTCGACATCGATCGCGGTGTCGAATTCAAGGGTGATATTGGTGTCGCCCTGGGTGCTGCTCGACGTGATCAGCTTGATGCCGGCAATGGTCGAGAACTGTTTCTCCAGAGGCAGCGCGACCGATGACGCCATCGTCTCGGGACTTGCGCCCGGCAAGTTGGCCGACACGTTGATGACCGGCGTGTTATAGCTCGGCAACGCGGCGACCGGGATCTTCATGTACGACAGGATGCCCACCAGCACCAGGCTGAGCGACAGCAACACCACCATCACGGGACGGCGGATACACAGTTCGGACAGGTTCATGCCTGCTCACCCTGCTTGGGTTGCGCGGTGGAAGCCGGCTTGTCGGTGGCAGGCTTGGCCGCCTGCGCCAGGCGCACCTTGCCGCCCGGCCGCAGGTTCTGCTTGCCTTCGGTGATCACCTGCTCGGCGCCGCTCAGGCCCGTGACGGCGGCGTGGTCGCCAAACGCATACACGCGCTTGACCGGCACCTGGCGCGCCGAGTTGCCTTCGGCCAGCACGTAGACGAAGGTGCCGTTGGTCGACGTGATGATCGCCGTCTGCGGGATCACGAGGGCGTCCTTGAGCGTTTGCACGACCACGCGCGCGGTCACGTACTGGCCGGGCCACAGGCTGGTGTTGTTGTTGGAGAACTCACCCTTGACGCGGATGGTGCCGGCCTGCGCATCGACGGCGTTGTCGATGAAGCTCAGGCGCCCGGCGACCGGTTTCGCATCGGCGCCGCTCGTCACATGGACGTCGACGTTGCCGGCTCTCTGGGCGCCGAGCAGCGCGCCGAGCGTCGATTCCGGCAGCGTGAACGAGACATTGATCGGGTCGAGCTGGGTGACGGTGGTCAGCGACGTCGTCATCTGCACCAGCGCGCCCGGATGGACGTCGATGGCGCCCACGCGGCCCGACATCGGCGCGCGGATCGACGTGTAGCTGGCACTGACCTGGGTGGCGCGCATCGCGGCCTGGTTCGACTGCACCAGCGCGCGCTGGGCTTCCACCTGGCTCAGCAGGGAGTCGAGCGCACTTTGCGCCAGGAAGTTCTGCGCCACCAGCTCCTGGCTGCGCTTGTACTGGCGATCGAGGTCGGCCAGCGTGGCGCGGTCGCGCGCCACCTGCGCTTCGGCGCGCGCGACATTGGCCTGGTCGGCGCGGTCGTCGAGCGAGAACATCAATTCGCCTTCCTTGACGAACTGGCCTTCGCGGATATGGACCTTGCGGATGGTGGTGACGGTCTGCGGATGCAGGTTCACGGTGCGCACCGGCGTGACGGTGCCGTTGGCGAACAGCTCGACGCCGACGTCGCGCCGCTCGGGCTTGACCACATTGACGGTGACCGGTGGCTGGCCGCCGCCGGGGCCTTTGGCGCCCGGCGCCTGTGCCTTGGCCTCATGGCCCTGATTGAAGTACCAGCCGCCAGCGACGACCAGCGCCGCCACGACGGCGATGACGCCGACATTCTTCTTGTTCATGCTTGTCCCTTGCCGCCAGTGCCGACGGCTCTCTCAGTAATGCTGCCTGGTGATCCTGCTTGTTGATGTGGTCATTGCGCGCGCGCATTGTCCCACACTGTCGTTACGGCTTTATTTTGCTTGTTGGTTTTTTTTGCTATTTGTTCGGGTAATACGTGGGCAGCATCAGCGTCACTTCCAGTCCGCCTTCCGAATGGTTGGCCAGGCTGATGCTGCCGCCGTGCTGCTCCGTGATATTGCGTGCGATCGTCAGGCCCAGGCCGGTGCCGCCCGATTCGCGCGAGCGCGATGTCTCTACGCGGTAGAACGGGTCGAACACGCGCACCAGCTCGCTGCGCGGAATGCCCGGTCCGCTATCGCGGATACGGATACGCGCGGTGCCATTGGTGCGGTCGACGCAGACGCGTGCATCGCGCCCGTACTTGACCGCGTTGTCGATCAGGTTGACCAGGCAGCGGCGCATGTCGATCGGCCGGCCCAGCACCGCGATCGAGGCCTTGCCGGCCAGCGTCACGGTCTGGCCGGCATCGGTCGCATCGGCGCACACGGCTTCGAGCAGCGAATCGAGATCGAGCATCTGCATCGTCTCGGTCGTGTCCATGCTGCGCGCCAGCACCAGGCCTTCGCGCACCATTTCCTGCATCGCCGACAGGTCGCCGATCAGGCGGTCCTGCAGTTCGGTGTCGCTGACCTTCTCGAGTCGCAGGCGCATGCGCGTGAGCGGCGTTTGCAGGTCGTGCGTGATCGCAGCCAGCATCTGCGTGCGCTGGAAGATGTACTGGCGGATGCGTGCCTGCATCGCATTGAAGGCAGCGCTGGCCTGGCGGATCTCGATCGCGCCGACCAGGTCGAGCGGCGCGCGGTTGATGTCTTGCCCCAGATCCTGCGCGGCTTGCGCAAGCTGCTTGAACGGGCGCGCGGTCATGCGTGCCACGAAGTAGGCCAGCACCGCGATGCTGACCAGGAACATCCCGAGGATGATGCTCGTGTCGACATCCTCACCGACCAGCCGCGGTGGCAACACCGACAGTTGCAGTTCGGCGCCATCGCGCAGCCGCACATCGATCGACTCGCAGGCGCCCTCCCACTTCATGCTCAGCAAGCCGTACATCACGGGCTGCGTTTGGACGACGCCGCAGGCAGTCGGGCGCGTGGCGCGTGAGGCCACCAGATAGCCCTTGCCCAGACGCTTGGCCAGCGATGCGGCAAACGGCGTCAGGGGCGCCGCGTCCGGCGGCATGTCGCCCACCTGGAGCTGCAGGCCCGGGCGGTTGGCGACGTCGAGGTAGATCGAGCGGGCCGACGCCGGGACGATCTCGGTGGCCATGATCAGTTGCTCGGCGCGTTCGAGCACGTGCGCATCGCGCTGGTTCTCGAAGTCGCGCAGGCGCTGGTAGTCGGCCGCCAGTTGCGTCAGCGCGGCCGAGGTCAGAATGCCCAGCAGCAGCGTGAGGAACACGCGCCCGGTCATCGACCCGAAGAAGGCTTTCACGCCACCGGCTCCACGGTGACCTGGCCGGCCAGCACGTAGCCGCCGTTGCGCACGGTCTTTATAATCTGCGGCATGCGCGCGTCTTCGCCGAGCTTCTGGCGCAGGCGGCTGATCTGGATGTCGATCGAGCGGTCGAACGGATCGGCGTCGCGGCCCTGCGTGAGGTTGAGCAGCTGGTCGCGATTGAGCACGCGGTTCGGGTGCTCGAGGAATACGCGCAGCAGGCGGAACTCGGCGCCCGAGAGCATGATGACGATGCCGTCCGGGTTGAGCAGGTGGCGCGCAGTCAGGTCGAGCGTCCAGCCCGAGAAGCGCATCTGCTGCACGTTTTCGGATGGCGTGTTCGATGGCATCGCGTGCGAGCGGCGCAGCACGCTGCGGATGCGCGCCAGCAGCTCGCGCGGCTCGAACGGTTTCGGCAGGTAGTCGTCGGCGCCCATTTCCAGACCCAGGATGCGGTCGAGCGGTTCGTTGCGGGCGGTGAGCATGATGACGGGCAGGCTCGACGTGGCGCGCAGCTTGCGGCACAGCGTCAGGCCATCGTCGCCAGGCATGTTCAGGTCGAGCACGATGAGGTCGGGACGCGTTTCGTCGAGCGTCTTCCACATCGCGGTGCCGTCGGCGGCGCCGAGCGTCCGGTAGCTGTTGGACTCGAGGTAGTCGGCCAGCAGCGTGCGGATGTCGCGGTCGTCGTCGACGATCAGAATCGTAGAGGGATTATCCATAACCGCAATTATCCGAATTTATGACAAGACCGGCGGAAGTATTTGTATCGCTGTGTATATGCCGACAGGCGCGAAACATATGGATACAAAGTGCCCGGCAGGGGAAATCCCATGGTTACAGTTTTGACCCAGGATGGGTCCTGTGCAGCGAGCGTTTCGGATGCACTTCACCAGACTCTCACACAAAGGACCTACCATGAACACCCTTCGCAAACACCTCGTGATCGCTTTCACCGCTGCCGGCCTGTTCGGCGCCACCGTCGGTGCCCAGGCCCAGAGCGCCGCCCCGGCCGAGGGCCGCCAGGCATCGACATTGACGGCGGAACAACGCCTGGCCAAGAAGGCCGAGTGGCAAGCCAAGGCAGGCGAGCGTCACGCAAAGATGGCGCAGAAGCGCGCCGAGCATCAGGCCAAGCTGCAGGCATCGCTGAACCTGACGGCACAACAGAAGCCGGCCTGGGATGCATTCGTCGCCAGCCGCGCGCCTGTAAAGCACGGTGAGCGCGCCGGGCGCGGCGACCGCGCCGCCTGGGCCAGCCTGAGCGCGCCGCAACGCATGGAAAAGCAGATCGCGATGCAGAAAGCGCGCACCGCGAAGATGGAATCGCGCCTCACCGCCCTGAACAGCTTCTACGCGGTACTCACGCCAGAGCAGCGCAAGACGTTCGATGCACAGGCCCAGCACCGCAAGGGCGGGCGTCATCATCAGCAGCATCGCGCCAACGCATAAGCGCTTGCCTCACCTGAAGCCGGCGGCCCACGCCGCCGGCGTTCATTTGTCCAGACGTTCCAGCGACGTCGAAAACTTCTCTGCATTCTGGTAGCCGATCACCCGGCTATCGGCAATCTCCTTGCCTTGATCGTCAAACAGGATGATGCCCGGCGGTCCGAACAGGCCGAAGCGCTTGAGCATTGCCTTGTCGGCCGCATCGTTGGCGGTCACATCAACCTGCAGCAGCGCAGTATTGGCCAGCTTGGCCTGCACCTTCGGATCGACGAAGGTGAACTTCTCCATCTCCTTGCACGACACGCACCAGTCCGCATAGAAGTCGAGCATGACGGTCTTGCCGGCATTGGCGGCCAGGGCCGCGTCGAGCTGATCGACCGTCTTGATGCGGGTGAACACCAGCCCGTGATGCTGCGGCGTACCGTTCAGGTGCGCCAGGGGTGCGAACGCATCGCGCCCGCCGCTGGCCACGCCCACCAGTTGCATGCCGCCCATCAGCGCGAACGCGGCGCCAAAGGCCATCGACGCCCAGTGGCGCGTGTGACGCAGCAGATAAAAGCCGTAGCCCAAGAGCAGCGCGGCCCACAGCAACATCTGCGCGACCGGCGGGATCACGGGCGAAACGAGCCAGATCGCCATGGCCAGCATCAGCACACCGAACAGGCGCTTGACCGACTCCATCCACGCACCCACGCGCGGCAGCAGCGAGCCGGCCGATACGCCCACCAGCAGCAGCGGAATACTCATACCCACCGCCATCGAGAACAGCGCCGCGCCGCCCAGGAACACATCGCGCGTCTGGCTGATGTAGACCAGCGCGCCGGCCAGTGGCGCGGCCACGCAGGGGCCGACGATCAGCGCCGAAATGGCGCCCATTGCAAACACGCCGGCCAGCTTGCCGGACTGCTGGCGGTTCGACACATTGCTCAGACTGGTCTGCAATGCGCCTGGAAGTTGTAACTGATAGAAACCGAACATCGACAGCGACATCGCCACGATCAGCAGCGCGAAGGTGCCCAGCACCCACGGATTCTGCAGGGCTGCGGCCAGGCCCTCGCCAGCCAGGCCTGCGGCCACGCCCAGCAGCGTGTAGACGATCGCCATGCCCAGCGAATACGTTACCGACAGCAGGAAGCCGCGCGCACGGCTGACGTTCTTGCCTTCGCCCACGATGATCGACGACAGGATTGGCACCATCGGCAGCACGCATGGCGTGAACGCTAGGCCCAGGCCCAGCAGGATGAACGCGGGGATGATGGCCAGCAGGCTGCCGCCGCCGAGGATGCCGGCGATGTTCGAGAGGTCGGATTGTGCTGGTGGTCCTGCCGGGACTGGCGAAGTGGCGATGGCGGCGGCGGCGGCTGGCGCGGTCGGGGCGCTCTCTGCCATTGGCGTGGACGACAGCGGTGTCGATATGCCGCCCTGCGGCGCTGCGGCGCCGATCGGCAGCGCCGGTGGGGCTGCGCCGCCCTTGCCCGCGCTCAGGCTGGCGGTATGATCCTGCGGCGGGTAGCACAGGCCGGCATCGGCGCAGCCCTGGCCGGTGGCAGTCAACGTGAACGCGCCGTCACCCTCGACCGGAATGCGGATCGTCAATGTTCCCTTGTAGGTTTCCACGTCCTTCTCGAACGTCTGGTCGTACTTCACGGTGCCCGGCGGAATGGATGGCGCGCCCAGCTTGACAGCAGGATTGCTCGACTTGAAGGCGAAGCGTTCGCGGTACATGTAGTACTTCGGCGCGATCGTGTACGTGACTTCGGCAGTCTGCGGATCGGCCATGCGTGCTTCGAACTTGAAGGCGATGGCAGGATCGAGAAATTCCTCGGCTGCGCGGCCAGGCGCGGCGGCAAACAGCGTGAAAAAGGCAAACAGCGTCAGGCAGGCAGCAAGCCAGTGCCGTGCAGGGAATCGGGGCATGGAGGTCGAGTCAGTTGTAATAAGGCACGGGCATGGTACACCGGCTGCCAAAGGTGCGCAGAGGAGGCTCGATCGACAGGCGAAAAAAAACCAGGCCGAAGCCTGGTCTTTTCAACGACAGTCGATTACTCGGCGGTCGGTGCTTCTTCTTCCGAAGTCACTTCTGGACGATCCAGCAGTTCAACGTAAGCCATTGGTGCATTGTCGCCAACGCGGAAACCCATCTTCAGGATACGCAGGTAGCCGCCGTTGCGGTTTGCGTAGCGTGGACCCAGCTCAGCGAACAGCTTCAGGACCATTTCGCGGTCGCGCAGGCGAGCGAAGGCCAGGCGCTTGTTTGCCAGGGTGTCGGTCTTGCCCAGGGTCAGGATCGGTTCGATGACGCGACGCAGTTCCTTGGCTTTTGGGACGGTGGTCTTGATGGCTTCATGACGCAGCAGCGAAACAGTCATGTTGCGCAGCATTGCCAGACGGTGGGACGAGGTACGATTCAGCTTACGAAGGCCGTGACGGTGACGCATGGTAATTCCTTTCGGGTGTTTTCAATGCCAGTTCTTCGATCGTTCGTGCCCTTCTACAAGGGCACGTCCGCGGACCGGTTCGGGTTAAATCCGCCTGGACAACGCGTCCGGGCGGGGTGCGACAAAAAACTCTGATTACTTCTCGAGGCCGGCTGGTGGCCAGTTTTCGAGTTTCATGCCCAGGGTCAAGCCACGCGAAGCAAGGACTTCCTTGATTTCGTTGAGCGACTTGCGGCCCAGGTTTGGCGTCTTGAGCAGTTCGTTTTCCGAACGCTGGATCAGATCGCCGATGTAGTAGATGTTTTCTGCTTTCAGGCAGTTGGCCGAACGGACGGTCAGTTCCAGGTCGTCGACTGGACGCAGCAGGATCGGATCGACCAGCGGTGCGCGCGATGGCGCTTCCGCGGCGGCTTCGGTGCCTTCCAGAGCAGCGAACACGTTCAGCTGATCGACCAGGACGCGGGCCGACTGGCGGATCGCTTCTTCTGGCGTGATGACGCCGTTCGTTTCGATGTTGATGATCAGCTTGTCCAGGTCGGTACGCTGTTCGACACGGGCCGATTCAACAGCGTACGACACGCGGCGTACTGGCGAGAACGAAGCGTCCAGGATGATGCGGCCGATGGTCTTGTTGGTGTCTTCCGACAGACGACGGACGTTACCTGGCACATAGCCACGGCCTTTTTCGACCTTGATCTGCATGTCCAGCTTGCCACCGGCGGTCAGGTGAGCGATCACGTGATCCGGGTTGACCAGCTCGACGTCGTGCGGCAGGTCGATGTCCGATGCCAGGACTGGGCCTTCGCCTTCCTTTTTCAGGGTCAGGTTGACCGAGTCACGGTTGTGGACTTTGAAGACCACGCCCTTCAGGTTCAGCAGCAGGTCGACGACATCTTCCTGAACGCCATCGAGCGACGAGTATTCATGCACGACACCAGCGATCGTCACTTCGGTCGGCGCGTAGCCAACCATCGACGACAGCAGCACGCGACGCAGTGCGTTGCCGAGGGTGTGGCCATAGCCACGCTCGAACGGCTCCATCACGACTTTCGCGTGGCCGGCGCCCAGTGCTTCGACGTCGATGATACGTGGCTTCAACAAACTATTTTGCATGAACGTAGTCCTTTTCAATACCCTCGGCTCGTTACACCGATAAGGCTGATGGCTTGATGGAAAACGCCTGCCGGAGCAGGCGGTAAAACGAATTGGGTTACGACGGTGAGGAGGAAACTTTGATTCCAGAGAATTCGCTGCTCTTTGCAAGTGCCGATCCGGGATCGCTGCGCTTGCACAACCACTCCGTCGTTTCCGCGTAGGCGGGAACCCAAGCTGCTCGATCTAGCCGGCAAACTTGGATCCCCGCCTGCGCGGGGTCGACCGCTGGGAGCCGGCAAAGCCGGCTCTGACACGGTCGATTAACGCGAGTACAGTTCGACGATCAGCGCTTCGTTGACGTCAGCAGCGATTTCGTTACGCTCTGGGAACGAACGGAAGGTGCCTTCCAGCTTCTTGGCATCGACCGACACCCAGCTTGGGAAACCGATTTGCTCAGCCAGCGACAGGGCTTCAGCGATACGTACTTGCTTCTTGGCCTTTTCACGAACAGCGACGACGTCGCCGGTCTTGACTTGGTACGAAGCGATGTTCACGACCTGACCGTTGACGGTGAAGGCTTTGTGGCTGACCAGCTGACGTGCTTCAGCGCGGGTCGAACCGAAACCCATGCGGTACGTCACGTTGTCCAGACGCGCTTCCAGCAGCTTCAGCAGCGTTTCGCCGGTGTTACCCTTGCGACGCGAAGCTTCTGCGAAGTAGCGACGGAACTGGCGTTCCAGGATGCCGTACATGCGCTTGACTTTTTGCTTTTCGCGCAGTTGGTTGCCGTAGTCCGAGGTGCGGGCACCCGACTTGACACCGTGCTGGCCTGGCTTGATGTCCAGTTTGCACTTCGAGTCGAGCGAGCGACGTGCGCTCTTGAGGAACAGGTCAGTGCCTTCACGGCGCGACAGTTTTGCTTTTGGTCCGATATAACGTGCCACGTTAGATTCCTTTAATAATTGATCACGCCCCAGAGTGCAGAAGCACCCAGGCGCTAGTCCAGCTCTGGAAAGTCAGGCCGGACGTGGCTTGCATCACCCACCGCTAGAGCAGCAGGCGACAAGAGCCGGGCAGTATATCCCATTTACGGGCAACTGCACCGGCTTTTCTTGAAAACACAACGGGGCTATGCGCCCCGAGCATCGATTACCAAGTACATGGGCTGGCGGCGAACCGCCCTCCCCTGCAACTTAGATACGGCGACGCTTTGGTGGACGGCAACCGTTGTGTGGAACTGGGGTGACGTCCTGGATCTCGGTGATCTTGATGCCGAGGTTGTTCAGTGCGCGCACAGCCGATTCACGGCCTGGGCCTGGGCCCTTGATACGCACTTCCAGATTCTTCACGCCCGATTCCTGAGCGACCTTGCCAGCAGCTTCGGCAGCAACCTGCGCTGCGAACGGGGTCGATTTGCGCGAACCCTTGAAGCCGGCGCCGCCGGAAGTTGCCCACGACAGAGCATTGCCCTGACGATCGGTGATCGTGATGATCGTGTTGTTGAAGGACGCGTGCACGTGGGCGATGCCCTCGGCAACGTTCTTCTTGACTTTCTTGCGGACGCGCGCTGCTGCCGCGCTGCTTTGTTGCTTGGCCATAGTCGGTTCCTAGATTATTTCTTGAGCGATTGAGCTGCCTTACGCGGGCCCTTACGGGTACGCGCGTTGGTGCGGGTACGCTGACCGCGGACCGGCAGGCCCTTACGGTGACGCATGCCGCGGTAGCAGCCCAAGTCCATCAGACGCTTGATGTTCATGGACAGTTCGCGGCGAAGATCGCCTTCCACGACAAACTTCGCGACTTCGTCACGCAGCTTCTCGAGTTCGTTATCGTCCAGGTCCTTGACTTTTTTGGTGGTCGCGATACCGGTTGCGTCGCAGATTTTCTGCGAACGCGGACGGCCAACACCGTAGATCGCCGTCAGGCCGATAACAGTGTGCTGATGATTTGGGATGTTAACCCCTGCAATACGTGCCATTCGTTATTCCTCGAAATTAACCTTGACGCTGCTTGTGACGCGGCTCGACGCAGATCACACGGACCACGCCCTTGCGCTTGATGATCTTGCAGTTGCGGCAGATCCGCTTGACTGAAGCGTTAACTTTCATTTTGCACTCTCTTCGGTTCGTTTACTTGATGATGTGTTTTTACTTGGTGCCGAATACGATGCGGGCCCGGGACCTCGATAACGGGGTCAACTTCACCATTACCGGGTCACGCGGGCAGAAGCGAACACGCATTCTACCCGAGATCGACCCCAGGCTCACATTTCGTTTTCCAGCTTCACGCGGAACGTCGCGTTTGGGAGAGTCTTTCGACCCTCCCCTTGCATTCGGATGACATCGTCTTCTGCCATTCGCGCCATGCACCCGACTACTTATCGCGTCGGGACGCCACCCTTGAAGTTCGCCTTGCGCAGCAGTGAATCATATTGCTGCGACATGACGTAGTTCTGTACTTGTGCCATGAAGTCCATCGTCACCACAACGATGATCAGGAGCGACGTGCCACCGAAGTAGAAGGGAACCTTCCACTGGGCGGTCATGAACTCCGGCACCAGGCACACCAGGGTGATGTAGACAGCACCAGCCAGGGTCAGGCGCATCAGGATCTTGTCGATATAGCGAGCGGTCTGATCACCCGGACGGATGCCCGGTACAAACGCGCCACTTTTCTTCAAGTTGTCCGCCGTTTCCTTGCTGTTAAATACCAGCGCGGTATAGAAGAAGCAGAAGAACACGATCGCCACCGCATACAGCAACGCGTGGATTGGTTCGCCCGGCGCCATCGACGCCGCCAGATCCTTCAGGAACCCGATCACCGGGCCGCTGGAATCCTTGCCACGGGTGAACCAGTCGACAATCGTCGCCGGGAACAGAATGATCGACGACGCGAAGATCGGCGGGATCACGCCTGCCATGTTCAGCTTCAAGGGCAGGTGGCTGGTTTGGCCACCGTAGATCTTGTTGCCGACCTGACGTTTCGCGTAATTAACCAGAATCTTGCGCTGTCCGCGTTCCACGAACACCACCGCATACGTCACCGCAGCGATCAGCAGAACGATCAGGATGGCCGAGAAGCTGCCGATCGAACCGTTCGACACCAGGGTGAACAAGCCACCCAGCGCCGACGGCAAACCTGCTGCGATGCCGGCAAAGATGATGATCGAAATGCCATTGCCAAGACCACGCTCGGTAATTTGCTCGCCCAGCCACATCAGGAACATGGTGCCGGTCAAGAGGGTCACGATGGTGACGAAACGGAAGCCGAGACCAGGGTCAATGACCAGGCCAGGCTGCGCTTCGAGCGCGACAGCGATACCGAACGCCTGGAAGAGTGCCAGCGCAACCGTGAAGTAACGGGTGTACTGGGTAATCTTGCGGCGGCCGGACTCGCCCTCTTTCTTCAACGCCTCGAGTTGCGGCGAAACGATCGATGCGAGCTGCATGATGATCGAAGCCGAAATATAAGGCATGATGCCGAGCGCGAACACGGTAAAGCGGGACAAGGCGCCACCCGAGAACATGTTGAACATGCCCAGGATGCCGCCTTCGTTCTGCTTGAACAGCGCAGCGAGCTGCACCGGGTCAATTCCGGGGACCGGAATATGAGCACCGATGCGGTACACGACCAACGCGCCAAGCAAAAACCACAGCCGGGCCCATGGGAATCCGGAAGCGGCGCTTTTACCAAGTTGTGAATTAGTCGCCAATTTTTGCTCCGATCAGGCAGCGATCGCTTTACGCGACCGAGCCGCCAGCTGCTTCGATTGCCGCTTTAGCGCCGGCGCTCACTTTCAGGCCTTTGAGGTTCACCGCTTTGGTGATCTCGCCGGACAGGATGACGCGCACGTCACGTGCCAGAACCGACAGAACGCCAGCCGCTTTGAGCACCAGGATGTCGACTTCGCCGACGGCCAGGTTGTTCAGATCGGACAGACGCACTTCAGCCTTGAACGTTGCGTTCAGCGATTTGAAACCGCGCTTTGGCAGACGACGCTGCAGAGGCATTTGACCGCCTTCGAAGCCGACTTTGTGGAAGCCGCCCGAACGCGACTTTTGACCCTTGTGACCACGGCCGGCAGTTTTGCCGATGCCGGAGCCGATACCGCGGCCGACGCGACGCTTGTAGTGCTTGGCGCCGTCAGCTGGTTGAATGGTATTGAGTTCCATTGATTTCTCCGTTCGCAAGCCCGAGGGCTTACGAAACCACTTTCACGAGGTACGATACTTTGTTGATCATGCCACGCACGGACGGGGTGTCTTGCAACTCGGAGACCGAGTTAACGCGACGCAGACCCAGACCGCGCACGGTGGCACGGTGATCCTGACGGGTACCGATCAGGCCCTTGACGAGCTGAACTTTAACGGTGTTAGCCATGTGATTTCCCCTTAACCCAGGATGTCTTCGACCGACTTGCCACGCTTGGCGGCGATGTCGGAAGCAGTGCTCATTTTCGACAGACCGTCGAGAGTTGCGCGCACCAGGTTGTATGGATTCGACGAGCCGGTCGATTTAGCGACCACGTCCGTCACGCCCATCACTTCGAAGATAGCGCGCATTGCGCCACCAGCGATCACGCCGGTACCAGGCTTAGCTGGCATCATCATGACGCGCGAGGCGCCGTGACGACCGGACACGGTGTGATGCAGGGTACCGTTCTTGAGTGGCACCTTGATCAGGTTGCGGCGGGCTTCTTCCATCGCTTTTTGCACGCCGACTGGAACTTCCTTCGACTTGCCTTTGCCCATGCCGATGCGGCCATCGCCGTCACCGACAACGGTCAGCGCTGCAAAACCCATGATACGACCACCCTTGACCACTTTGGTCACGCGGTTGATCGCGATCATTTTCTCGCGCATGCCATCATCCGGCTTGTCGCTTGCCATTTTCGCTTGCATTTTTGCCATGACGATTCTTCCTTAGAACTTCAGACCGGCTTCACGCGCGGCTTCCGCCAGCGCCTTCACCCGACCGTGGTAACGGAAACCGGAGCGATCGAACGCGACTTCGGTGATTCCTGCTTTCAGTGCTTTTTCTGCGACGCGCTTGCCGACCAGAGCGGCTGCTGCAGCGTTGCCGCCGGCGCCAGTCTGACCTGCCAGCTCGGCGCGCACTTCAGCTTCCAGAGTCGAAGCCGACACCAGTACTTTTGCGTCCGGGCTGATCAGGTTCGCATAGATATGCAGGTTGGTGCGGTGAACCGACAAACGGTTCACGCCCAGCTGCGAGATCTTGATGCGGGTCTGACGTCCACGACGCAGACGTGATTCTTTCTTGTCCATGTCAGCTCCGATTATTTCTTCTTGGTTTCTTTAAGCTTCACCACTTCGTCCGAATAACGGACACCCTTGCCTTTGTAAGGCTCAGGCGAGCGGTAAGCGCGAACTTCAGCGGCAACCTGGCCGACCTTTTGACGATCGATACCCTTGATCAGGATCTCGGTCGGGGTCGGAGTTGCTGCAGTAACGCCTTCCGGCATTGCATGCAGCACCGGGTGCGAGAAGCCCAGCGACAGGTTCAGGGCGTTGCCCTGCACTGCTGCCTTGTAGCCCACGCCGACCAGGTTCAGCTTCTTCTCGAAGCCCTTGGTCACGCCGGTTACCATGTTGTTGACCAGAGCACGCAGGGTGCCGGACATGGCGTTCGATTCACGCGAATCATCGACTACGTCGAAGGTCAGCGTGCCATTGTTGTTTTCCACTTTGACCAGGCCGTTCAGGGCCTGGGTCAGGGAGCCCAGCGGGCCCTTGACGGTGATCGACGACGCGTTGATCGCGACTTCGGCACCGGCAGGGACGGCGATAGGCATCTTAGCTACTCGAGACATCGTCTACTCCTTAAGCCACGTAGCAAATCACTTCGCCACCGACACCGGTAGCGCGCGCTTTGCGATCAGTCATGACGCCTTGCGGGGTCGACACGATTGCCACGCCCAGGCCGTTCATGACGGTTGGGATCTCGTCTTTACCTTTGTAGATACGCAGGCCAGGACGGGAAACACGCTCAAGGCGCTCGATGACCGGACGGCCAGTGTAATACTTCAAACCGATTTTCAGTTCCGCTTTACCACCTTCGGAGGTGACAGCGAAATCCTCAATGTAACCCTCGTCCTTCAGGACGTTGGCAATAGCAACCTTGACTTTTGACGACGGCATTGCGACCGTGGTTTTCTGAACAACTTGTGCGTTGCGAATGCGGGTCAGCATATCGGCGATAGGATCGCTCATACTCATTGCATATTCTCCTATTACCAGCTTGCTTTGGTCATACCAGGAATTTCGCCCTTCATGGCGAATTCGCGGAGTTTAGTACGTGCCAGACCGAATTTACGGAAAGTGCCACGTGGACGGCCAGTGATGGCGCAGCGGTTACGCTGACGGGTCGGTGCCGAATTGCGCGGCAGAGCCTGCAGCTTCAGACGCGCTTCGTAGCGTTCTTCTTCCGTCTTCGACTGGTCGTCGATGATCGCTTTAAGAGCGGCACGCTTCGGGGCGAATTTCTCCACCAGGTCTGCACGCTTCTTTTCGCGGTTAATCAGTGAAAGTTTTGCCATTGCTCTTAGTTCCTGAACGGGAATTTGAAGGCGGCGAGCAGCGCTTTGGCTTCTTCGTCGGTCTTAGCAGTCGTGGTGATCGAGATGTTCATGCCACGCAGTGCATCGATCTTGTCGTAGTCGATCTCTGGGAAGATGATCTGTTCCTTGACACCGATGTTGTAGTTGCCGCGACCATCGAACGATTTACCATTGACACCGCGGAAGTCACGCACGCGCGGCAGAGCCACGGTGATGAAGCGGTCCAGGAATTCGTACATGCGGGCGCCGCGCAGGGTCACCATCGTGCCGATCGGGTAGCCTTCGCGGATTTTGAAACCAGCGATTGCCTTGCGTGCCTTGGTGATCACTGGCTTCTGGCCGGCGATCTTCGTCAGGTCGCCAGTGGCGTGCTCGATGATCTTCTTGTCAGCGACTGCTTCCGACAGACCCATGTTCAGGGTGATCTTGGTCAGACGTGGCACTTCCATCACCGACTTGTAACCGAATTTCTCGGTCAGCTCGGCGACGACTTTTTCTTTGTAAATTGCTTGGAGACGGGCCATTTATTCTTACCCCTTCACTACTTCGCCGCTCGACTTGAAGACGCGGACTTTTTTGCCGTCCTGGTCTTTGAAGCCAACGCGATCTGCCTTGCCGGTCGCTGCGTTGAACAGCGCGACATTCGACACGTGAATCGGCATTGTCTTGTCGACGATACCACCAGTAACACCGGTCATCGGGTTAGGCTTGGTCGCTTTTTTAGCGACGTTGACGCCTTCGACGATGACGTGTTCAGCGTCTACACGCTGTTGAACGACACCGCGCTTGCCCTTGTCTTTCCCGGCCAGAACGATGACTTCGTCGTTTTTACGAATCTTATCCATGTCGTATCCTTACAGAACTTCAGGTGCCAGCGACACGATCTTCATGAACTTTTCAGTGCGCAGCTCGCGCGTCACTGGTCCGAAGATACGGGTACCGATTGGCTCCAGCTTGGCGTTCAGCAGGACAGCGGCATTGCCGTCGAACTTGACCAGGGAACCATCCGGGCGACGCACACCTTTTGCGGTGCGCACAACCACGGCATTGTAAATTTCACCTTTTTTGACGCGGCCACGTGGGGCTGCGACTTTAACGGTGACCTTGATGATGTCGCCAATGCTCGCGTAACGGCGCTTCGAGCCGCCCAACACCTTGATGCACAGAACTTCCTTTGCACCCGTGTTGTCGGCTACTTCGAGCCGGCTTTCGGTTTGAATCATAGTATTTTCTTTCCCAACTTAAGCCGAAGAAACCCCACAATTTGTGGGCCTGCGGTCAGTCTTGGTCCCGCCGTAACGCCCCTGCTGGAGCACCACGATTGGGTGATTGGACTTTCCAATAACGCTTTCGTTACAGGCCGCACTTGCCGAGGGGGACAAACTGCGGCAACACATGAACGAAGCCCGCTAGTATCTCAGATACCAGCGGGCCACGCAAGACAATTTTTAAAGCTTAGAGGACTGGTGCTACCAACAGCACCTGGGTGACCGTCCAGGCTTTCGTCTTCGAGATCGGGCGACCTTCTGCGATCTCGACGGTGTCGCCAATTTTCGCTTCGTTCGCTTCGTCGTGCGCGTGATACTTGTTCGAGCGCACGATGATCTTGCCGTACAGCGGATGCTTGACGTGACGTTCGATCAGTACGGTTACCGTCTTGTCCATTTTATCGGACACGACTTTACCGACCAGCGTACGCTTCAGCGCCGTTTTAGTGGTGTCGTTCATTTGGCTTCCTTCGTGTTCATCACAGTCTTCACACGCGCGATATCGCGACGTACTTTCTTGAGCTGCGAGGTATTCCCGAGCTGCTGGGTGGCGACTTGCATGCGCAGACCGAATTGGGCCTTGAGCAGCTCGTTCAGCTCCTTCTGCAGCGCGTCCTGGTCCTTGCCGCGGAGTTCCGATGCTTTCATATACAACTCCTGTTATTGACCGACCTGGCGAACCACGAACGTGGTAGCCAGTGGCAGTTTGGCAGCGGCCAGGCGGAATGCTTCGCGCGCCAGGGTTTCATCAACGCCGTCCATCTCATACAGGACTTTGCCTGGCTGGATTTCAGCGACGTAGTATTCTGGGTTACCTTTACCGTTACCCATACGAACTTCAGCTGGCTTGTTCGAAATCGGCTTGTCCGGGAAGATACGGATCCAGATACGACCGCCACGCTTGATGTGACGGGTCATGGCACGACGTGCCGCTTCGATCTGACGTGCAGTGATACGGCCGCGGGCAACTGCCTTCAGACCGAATTCACCGAACGAGACCGCGGTGCCGCGGGTGTGCGAAATGCCGGTGTTACGGCCTTTCTGCTCTTTACGATACTTCCTGCGCGATGGTTGCAGCATGCTTATTCTCCTGCTTTCTCAGCTGGGGCAGCAGCAGGTGCAGCGGCAGCCGGGGTCGCCAGCTTGACAGCTGGACGAGCGCGGACAACTGGCGCTGCGGCTGGACGTGCGCCGCCTGCTGGGCGTGGGCCGCGCGATGGCTTGCCATCGTCACGACGTGGGCCGCGTGGCTTCTTGTCGTCCGGCGGGGTGTCGATGACTGGTGCTTCGCCGGTGACCGAACGGTCGCCCTTGTAGACCCAGACCTTGACGCCGATGATGCCGTACGTGGTCGATGCTTCGCTGGTGCCGTAGTCGATATCGGCGCGCAGGGTGTGAAGTGGCACGCGACCTTCGCGGTACCATTCGGTACGTGCGATTTCGATGCCGTTCAGACGACCCGACGACATGATCTTGATGCCGACAGCGCCCAGACGCATTGCATTTTGCATCGCGCGCTTCATTGCACGACGGAACATGATGCGCTTTTCGAGCTGTTGCGAGATCGAATCGGCGATCAGCTGCGAATCGATCTCAGGCTTGCGGATCTCTTCGATATTGACGTGCACTGGCACGCCCATGATCTTCGCCAGCGACGACTTCAGCACTTCGATGTCTTCGCCTTTTTTACCGATCACGACACCAGGACGCGACGAGTAAATGGTGAAACGCGCGTTCTTGGCAGGACGCTCGATGACGATGCGACCGACCGAAGCGTTCTTCAGCTTCTTTTTCAGGAAAGCGCGTGCTTCCAGGTCTTCCAGCAGCATGGCTGCGAAGTTGCCGTTACCAGCATACCAACGCGACGACCAGTTACGGGTGACCGCCAGGCGGAAGCCGGTAGGGTGGATTTTCTGACCCATTCTGTGACTCCTTAGTTACCGACAGTCACGTAAATGTGACAGGATTGTTTAGAAATACGATCGCCGCGGCCTTTTGCACGTGCCGTGAAACGCTTCAGGATCGGGCCCTTTTCGACATAGATCTGAACGATTTTCAGTTCGTCGATGTCCGCGCCATCATTGTGTTCCGCGTTGGCGATCGCCGACTCGAGAACCTTCTTGATGATCGTCGCGCCCTTTTTTGGGCTGAATTGCAGAATGTTGAGTGCTGCGTCAACTTTCTTGCCGCGGATCAGATCGGCCACCAGGCGGCCTTTTTGTTCCGACAGGCGCACGCCTTTGAGGATAGCTTTAGTTTCCATTATTTTTTCGCCTTCTTGTCAGCGGCGTGGCCCTTGAACGTACGGGTCAGCGCGAACTCGCCGAGCTTGTGGCCGACCATGTTCTCCGACACGTACACAGGAACGTGCAGCTTGCCGTTGTGAACAGCGATCGTCAGACCGATAAAGTCTGGGGAGATCGTCGAGCGGCGCGACCAGGTTTTGACTGGCTTTTTGTCTTTGTTCGCTTGCGCGGCTTCGACTTTTTTCACCAGGTGGGCGTCAATAAACGGCCCTTTTTTCAATGAACGAGTCATTTTTTATCCTTATTTCTTGCCGCGGCGCGAAACGATCATCGACGAAGTACGCTTGTTCGAACGCGTCTTCTTACCCTTGGTCTGCTGGCCCCATGGGGACACTGGGTGACGACCGGCTGCAGTTTTACCTTCACCACCACCGTGCGGGTGATCGACAGGGTTCATGACCACACCGCGAACGGTTGGACGAACACCACGCCAGCGCATCGCGCCAGCTTTACCGATCTTGCGCAGGCTGTGTTCGGCATTGCCGACTTCGCCAATGGTAGCGCGGCACTCGATGTGCACGCGACGGACTTCACCCGAGCGCAGGCGGACCTGAGCGTAGGTGCCTTCACGTGCCATCAGCACGACGCCGGCGCCGGCGGTACGGGCCATCTGGGCACCCTTACCTGGCAGCATTTCGACGCAGTTCATGATGGTACCGACTGGGATGTTGCGGATCGGCAGGCAGTTACCGGCCTTGATCGGCGCTTCCGAGCCATTCATGATGCTATCGCCGACAGCCATGTTCTTGGTGGCGATGACATACTGACGCTCACCGTCCGCGTAGCACAGCAGTGCAATGTGCGCGGTACGGTTCGGGTCGTATTCGATACGCTCGACCTTGGCAGGGATGCCGTCCTTCTGGCGCTTGAAGTCGACCAGACGGTAATGCTGCTTGTGACCGCCGCCCATGTGACGGGTGGTGATGTGACCATTGTTGTTACGGCCGGCAGTTTTCGATTTCTTTTCAACCAGGGCTGCGAATGGACGACCTTTGTACAGGCCTTCAGTCACAACTTTCACCATGCCGCGACGGCCTGGGGAGGTTGGCTTCATCTTAACGAGTGCCATTATTTAGCCTCCTCGACAAAATTGATTTCCTGGCCTGGCTTCAGGCACACGAAAGCACGCTTGGTGTGGTTGCGACGACCGTTGAAACGGCCCGAACGCTTCTGCTTGCCTTCACGGTTCAACGTCTGGACCGATTCGACCTCGACTTTGAACAGCAGTTCGACAGCAGCCTTGATTTCTGGCTTGGTCGCGTCAGGCATGACCTTGAACACGATCTGCTCGTTCTTTTCCGCGACGAAGGTAGCCTTCTCGGAAATGATCGGAGCCAGCAGCACCTTCATCAGGCGCTCTTCGCTAAATTTGATTGCGGCGCTCATGCGTACATCTCCTCGATCTTGGCCAGAGCAGCTTTCGTGACCAGGATTTTCTTGTAGAACACCAGCGACATCGGGTCAGCGTGCTTAGGCTCAACGACCAGAACGTGCGGCAGATTGCGCGATGCCAGCTCGAGGTTTTCATCGATGGTATCGGTGATCACCAGGACCGAGTCCAGACCCATGCCCAGCAGTTTCTGCGACAGCAGCTTGGTCTTTGGTGCTTCGATCGACAGGTTCTCGACGACACTCAGACGGCCTTCGCGGGCCAGTTGCGAGAAGATCGAGCAGATACCTGCGCGGAACATCTTCTTGTTAACTTTGTGCGTGAAGTTTTCTTCTGGGCTGTTCGGGAAGATACGACCACCGCCGCGCCACAGTGGCGACGACGACATACCAGCACGAGCGCGGCCGGTACCTTTTTGGCGCCATGGCTTCTTGGTCGTGTGGTGGACTTCTTCACGATCTTTCTGCTTGCGGTTACCGCCACGTGCGTTAGCAGCGTAGGCGACGACGACTTGGTGAATCAGGGCTTCGTTGTATTCACGACCGAACACTTCATCGGCGGCTGCAACATTGGCGCCGTCTTGACCTTGCTCATTCAGGAGCTTCAGTTCCATGGCTTACGCTCCTTTCTTGAGTTTGGTTTTAACAGCAGGCTTGACGACCACTTGGCCGTTCTTCGCGCCAGGTACGGCACCTTTGATCAGCAGCAGCTGACGTTCGGTGTCGATGCGAGCAACTTCCAGGTTCTGGGTGGTGACGGTGACGTCGCCCATGTGACCGGTCATGCGCTTGCCTGGAAACACGCGGCCTGGATCCTGGGCCATACCGATCGAGCCAGGAACATTGTGCGAACGCGAGTTACCGTGGGTAGCACGGCCCGATGCGAAGTTGTGACGCTTGATGGTACCGGCGTAGCCTTTACCGATCGAGGTGCCTTGCACGTCGATTTTCTGGCCCACTTCGAACAGCGAAGCATCGATGGTGTCACCGGCTTTGAGTTCGGCGGCTTTGGTGGAATCGATGCGGAATTCTTTCAGCATCGTACCGGCTTCGACGCCAGCTTTGGCGTAGTGACCGGCAGCGGCTTTCGTCACGCGCGAAGCACGACGTTGACCGTAGACGACCTGAACTGCGGTGTAGCCATCAGTTTCAGGGGTTTTGATTTGTGCGACACGGTTGTTCGACACATCCAGCACGGTGACAGGGATTGAATCACCCTCGTCCGTGAAGATACGCATCATGCCAACCTTGCGACCGAGAAGGCCCAAGCTCATTTTTTCTCCATTCCCACCTACGATTGGGCGGGGGTAGTTGAACTACTAAATAATACGGGCAATAAAAGACGCACCCGTACCGAAGCCGGCTAGTATAGCGCGCAAACGGCAACGGCGCAACAGGAAAAATCGGCATCGAGACCGGTCCTGTTGCGCTTTTCGCAGTATCTGGAGAATGAAGAATCCGTTCGAGCTGAACGGCACAGACAGGCACAGCGTCGTGCGCCTTGTCTCTACAGGCATCAACCATTGCTGGGAGCCTGCGACTTGAATTTCTGGTGGGCGGTGCAGGATTCGAACCTGCGACCCCTTGGATGTCGACCAAGTATTCTAACCAACTGAACTAACCGCCCGGGGAGCCGAATTATACGGGGCATGCTGGAACTTTTGCAATAGCTTTTTTCGGCGATTCAACTTTCCAGCAGAATTTTGATTCCACGCCAGGCCAGCAGCATTGGCAAATCGCCGGTTGTGCCAGATGCAACAAAATGTTATTGTACAAATGTATTTCGAGGACGGGCTTCGTCGTGTGCACCTGGCGCACGTGATTTCCGGCACCCATGCCGGCGCTGCCCGCCCTCCTCCGCCTGGCGGCCCCGGCCCTGTCGAACGCGCAATTCTTCGTACAACAAAACGCGCTTCGCGCCATCCGCCTTTCCCACGGTCCGCGCGCCTCCCCGGCGACTTCGCGGGCCCCGACCTGCGCCGTCAGTCCACCCCTGGTCTGCTGGCGGACGCATTGCTGCAAGGATGTACAACATGACTGTCATTGATACCCAACGCTGGCCCCGCCTGCTCGACCCTTCACGCCTGGTCCTCGCTACCGATCTCGACGGCACGCTGCTGGCCGGCACCCATGAAGCACGGCGCCGCATCCGTGAACTGTTTTCCGGCGCCCTGCCTGGCGCCAAGCTGGTCTTCGTCACTGGCCGCGGCCTGGAAACCGTCATTCCGCTGCTGAGCGATCCGACCGTCCCGCGTCCCCATTACATCATTGCCGACGTCGGCGCGACGATTGTCGACGCCGACCTGCGCCCGGTCGAGCCGCTCGCGCACGAGATCGCCGCCACCTGGCCCGGCACCCATGAAGTGCTGCGCGCGCTGAGCGGCTTCCCGCAACTGGTGCGCCAGCTCGTGCCGCAGGAGCGGCGCTGCTCGTTCTATGCGACCGAGTCCGCGATCACGCCAGAACTGCGCGCTGCGGTCGATGCCCTCGGCTGCGATCTGGTGTTCTCGGCCGGGCAATACCTGGACGTGCTGCCGCGCGGTGTCGGCAAGGGCGCCGCCGTGCGCCGTCTGGCTGAAGTGGCCGGGTTCGATCCGGCCCATATTTTGGTGGCGGGCGACACACTGAATGACCTGTCGATGTTCGAGGCGGGCTTTCGCGGCGTGGTCGTGGGCGCCGCCGAACCGGCGCTGATCGAAGCCGTGCGCAAGTCGCCGCGCGTGGTGGTGGCCGACGCCGCCGGCTGCGGCGGCATCCTCGAAGCCCTGAGCCGCCATGGCCTGCGCTTCGATGGCGACGACAGCCCTGCCCCCGCTCCAGCCTGCGGCGACGCCGAACTGGTGATGGTGTATCACCGCCTGCCCTACGACGAAGTGGTCGAAGATGGCGTGACCTGTGCGCGGCGCCCGAAAAGCCCGAACGGCATCATGCCCACGCTGCTGAGCTTTTTTGCCGGCGGCCGCAAGGGTTCGTGGGTCGCGTGGTCGCAGCAGAACAGCCGCAACCCGGCCGGCTTCGTCCCGCACGTCGCGGTCGATGCCGCGCGCTACCCGCACCTGAAAGCGGCCCGCATCGCACTCACGCCGGACGACATCGACCAGTTCTACAAGAAGTTCTCGAAAGAGGCGTTCTGGCCGATCATCTTTTCGTTCCCTGATAAAGCCGTGTTCCGCCAGGACCACTGGGAACGCTACCTCGAGATCAACCGCCTGTTCGCCGAGCAGACCGCGCGCGAAGCGGCGTACGGCGCCACCGCCTGGATCCACGACTACAACCTGTGGATGGTGCCGGCCTTCCTGCGCCCGCTGCGCCCCGACCTGAAGATCGCGTTCTTCCACCACACGGCATTCCCGTCGAGCGACGTCTTCAATATCCTGCCATGGCGGCGCGACATCATCGGCAGCCTGCTGCAGTGCGACTACGTGGGCTTTCACATCCCGCGCTACGTCGAGAACTTCGTCGACGCCGCCCGTTCGTGCGCGCCGGTGCAGATCGTCGACGGCGTAGGCTGCGCGCCGCGCTTCCTGACCTTCGGCTGCGCGCTGGGCGTGGATCACATGACCACCGCGCTCGAAGTGGGCGGCCGCCAGGTCGCGCTGGGCGCCCATCCGGTCGGCACCAACACGGACCTGATCGACGCGCTGGTGCAAACCGACGCCGTACAGCAGCAGATCGCGGAGATCGACGCCTACCTGGACGGCAAGACCGGCATCGTCTCGATCGAGCGCCTCGATTATGTGAAAGGCTCGCTGGAAAAGCTGCAGGCCTATGAACGCATGCTCGAACAGCATCCGGAATTGCTGGGCAAGGTCACGCTGCTGAACATCATCACGCCGGCCGCCAGCGGCATGGACATCTACGACAGCCTGCGCGAAGACCTGGATCGCATCGTCGGGCGCATCAACGGGCGCTTCTCCACGATGGACTGGGTGCCGGTGCGCTACTTCTACCGCAGCCTGCCGTTCGAGCAGGTGGTGGCCCACTACGCCGCCTGCGACATCGCCTGGATCACGCCGCTGCGCGATGGCCTGAACCTGGTGGCCAAGGAATACGTCGCTACGCGCCATGCGACGGGCCGGCCCGGCACGCTGGTGCTGTCCGAGTTCGCCGGCGCCGCCGTCGAGCTGCACGGCGCGCTGCTGGTCAATCCGTACGACGCCAACGCGATGAGCGCCACGCTATACGACGCGCTGACGATGGGCGCCGACGAGGTGGCGTACCGCGCCGGGCGCATGGCGGCGATCGTGCGCGGTCATGACGTGACACGCTGGGGCGACGACTTCCTGGCCGCACTGGCGGCATTGCCAGCGCCGGGCGCCGAACAACCGATCGAAGAACGCGCCGCGGCCTGACATGAACTACATCATCCTTGCCAATCCCGTGGCCGACTGGCTGATTGCCCTGGCAGCCATGGTGGCCGTGACCATCGGCCTGGACGCGTTCAAGTCGATCGTCGCGCGGCGCCTGGGTGCGGGGGGCGCGCGGACCGAAGCGGGTACGCACACGCTCCTGCACGACATCGCCGCCGCCACGCTGTGCTCGACGAAGCTGGTGGTGCTGGGCTTCGTCGGCCTGTATGTCGGCGCCAGCCTGCTGACCCTGCCCGCGAAAGCGGACCTGTTCATCGGCCGCTTCGCGATTACGGCGCTCTTGATCCAGGTCGCCCTGTGGGGCGATACGGGCCTACGCACCTGGCTGCGCGTCACGCGCGCGCAGCGCAGCAGCGAAGACCCGGACCGTGTCACCTCGTCGGCCGCGATCACCTTCCTGGTGCGCGTCGCGCTGTGGGCAATCGTCGCGCTGATGGTGCTCGACAACCTGGGCGTGAACATCACCACGCTCGTCGCCAGCCTGGGTATCGGCGGTATCGCCATCGCACTGGCAGTGCAGAGCATCCTGGGCGACCTGTTCGCGTCGCTCTCGATCGTGCTCGACAAACCATTCGTCGTGGGCGACTTCATCATCGTCGACAAGATGCTCGGCACTGTGGAGAAGATCGGCCTGAAGACCACCCGCGTGCGCAGCCTGGGCGGCGAGCAGATCGTGTTTTCCAATAACGACCTGCTCAAGAGCCGCATCCAGAACCTGCGCCGGATGGCGTCGCGCCGTGTCGTGTTCGGGTTCGGCGTGTCGCACCGCACGCCCGAACCGATCCTGCGCGCGCTGCCGGCACTGCTGGAAGAGATCGTGCGCGCCCAGCCGCAGGTGCGTTTCGACCGCGCCCACCTGAGCGGCCTGGCCGCGCCGAGCTTCAACTATGAAGTCGTGTACTACGTCGACAATACCGACTACACGATCTACATGGATATCCAGCAGGAGATCTACCTGCGCATCGTGGCGCTGCTGCAGGCGCAGGACGTGGCACTGGCCTTGCCGGTGCAGACCGTGCAGCTCACGCGTGAAGCGCGGCCGCACGACAGCGCGCAGGCGGGCAACGACGCCGATGCATCGCTCGGAAAAGCTGCCTGACGCGGGTTCGTCGCGCTACACTTGGCGCATGCACACGCCACTTCTCGCCCGCGTCCTGCGCTACGCAGCCCTCCAGGCCGACCGCGACGGCATCGCGCCCACGCCGATCGCCGGCCTGGTCGCGATCCGCGTGAACGAGCGCAGCGCGTTGACCAGCCAGATCGCCCGCCCGCTGGCCTGCCTGGTCCTGCAAGGCAGCAAACAAGTCAGCACGGGCGGGCAAACGCTGACGTTCCATGCGGGCGATTCTCTCCTGATCATGGCCGACGTGCCCACCCTCAGCCAGATCACGCAGGCCAGCAGCGCGACGCCCTATTGTTCACTGGTGCTCGACCTGAATCCGGCCGTGATTGCCGATCTGGCCACCGACATGGCGACGATCGAAGACACCACCGGCGCGCCGGTGCGCAGCGCGCCGACCGATGCACACCTGACGGACACCGCCCTGCGCCTGATGGGATTGATCGAGCGGCCCGCCGCACTGCCGGTGCTGCAGGCATCGCTGATACGTGAATTCCATTACTGGCTGCTGGCCGGCCGCCACGGCGCGGCGGTGCGGCGCCTTGGCCTGCCCGACAGTCACGTGCGGCGTGTGGCGCGCGCCGTCGCGCTGCTGCGCACCGACTATGCACGCCGGCTCCCGGTAGAGCAGCTGGCCGGCCTGGCCGGCATGAGTCCCTCCTCGTTCCACCAGCACTTTCGCGCGGTGACGTCGCTCACGCCGCTGCAGTTCCAGAAGCAGCTGCGCCTGATCGAGGCACGTCGCCTGATGCTCGCCGACGGCGTCAACGCCAGCACGGCCGCCCACGCGGTCGGCTATGAAAGCGTGCAGCAATTCACGCGCGAGTACGGACGCATGTTCGGACTGCCGCCGGTGCGCGACGTGAGCGCCGCGCACGAGCGCCTGCACGCGGCCTGAGCTCAAGCCCTCAAATCGCCTGCCCGCCCGAGACTTCGATGCGCTGGCCGTTGATCCAGCGATTGTCCTGCCCGAGCAAGCTGGCAATCATCGGCCCGATATCGTCCGGCACCCCCACCCGGCCCAGTGCTGTCATGCCGGCAAACACGCCATTCAGGTCCGGCGTGTCGCGCACTGCGCCGCCCAGGAAATCCGTCTCGATCGCACCGGGCGCCACGGTATTGACCGCGATGCCGCGCCCGCCCAGTTCTTTGGCGAGATAGAGGCTCAGGACCTCGACCGCGCCCTTGACGGCCGCGTAGGCACCAAAGCCCGGGAGCGCGAAACGGGTGAGACCGGACGACAGGTTCACGATGCGCCCACCATCGGCCAGCAGCGGCAGCAGCGCCTGGGTCAGGAAGAACACGCCCTTGAAGTGGACGTCGACCAGATGGTCGAACTGCGCCTCGGTGGTGTCGGCAATAGGCGCCATGGCGCCGTGGCCGGCATTGTTGACGAGGTGATCGAACTGTTCGCGGCCCCAGGTAGTGCTTAGCGCCGCGCGCAGGCTGGCGGCAAACGCGGGGAAGCTGGCAACGTCGCCCACGTCGAGCTGCAGCGCCAGCGCCTGGCGGCCCAAGGCGCGGATTTCGTCGACCACTTTCTGGGCCTCGGCCTGGCGGCTCTGGTAGGTGATGATCACGTCGCCGCCACGGCGGGCGATGTGCAGTGCGGTGTTGCGTCCCAGGCCGCGGCTGGCGCCGGTAACGAGAGCGATCGTGGTCATGATGGTGATTCCTTGCAGGTTGGAGAGAGCCACCAGTATGTGAGCCGCGCCGCCTGCGCCGTTGCCGGAAGCTGGCCGGTCTTTGCCTGATCCTCCAGAACACGATGCCGGCTGGCGGGCGTGCCTTTTATCGCCGCAAGTACGTACATCCTCCTATGAAAAACGGTTGAAATCCGCGCGCCGTAGCCCCATGTACAATTGATCGCTTACCGCCTATATTGGCGGGACCATCCCCGAGGTTCGCCAGACCACCGGCGGCCAGTCAACCCTCAACGGAACAAGGAGTTCGTATGGCAATCAGTCTGCAAAAAGGCGGCAACGTCAACCTGAGCAAGGAAGCACCGGGCCTCACCAAGGTCATCATCGGCCTGGGCTGGGATCCCCGCTCGACCGACGGTTCCGCTTTCGATCTGGATGGCAGCGCCTTCCTGCTCAAGACCGACGCCAAAGTGCGCGGCGATACCGACTTCATCTTCTACAACAACCTGAAGTCGACCGACGGTTCTGTGGTCCACGCCGGCGACAACACCACCGGCCAGGGCGAGGGCGACGACGAAAAGATCGCCGTTGAATTGAACCGCGTGCCGGCCGACATCGACAAGATCTCGTTCTGCGTCACCATCCATGATGCCGAGACGCGCCGCCAGAGCTTCGGCCAGGTCAGCAAGGCGTACATCCGCTGCCTGAACGCCGCCGGCGAAACCGAGATCGCGCGCTATGACCTGTCCGAAGACAGCTCGACCGAAACCGCAATGATCTTCGGTGAACTGTACCGCCATGGCAGCGAATGGAAATTCCGCGCTGTCGGCCAGGGCTTCAAGGGCGGTCTGGGTCCTCTGGCCCGTTCGTTCGGCGTCAACGTCTGATTCGTTCGTCTCGTCTTCCCCGGCCCGCGTTCAGCGCGGGCCATGTCTGCAAAATTTCAGGAATTAGCGCATGCGCGTTTGGTACAACAGGACTTTTTCGTCCGTCAATGCTGCGATCAAGCTGATTCGCGAGGCCGACACCGACGGCCGTTTCACCATCGTTCACAGCAACGCCAACCGCCATGCGCCTGCTGCGCGCCTGGCACACGAGTTTCATATCGAGCCGGTCGGCCTGAAAGGCGAGGCGTATATCGACTGGTGCCTGGCCTTCTGCCGCGAACAGAAAATCGACATCTTCGTGCCAGGCCGTGAAGCGACGCTGCTGGCGTCCGAACTGGGACGCTTTGCCGAGATAGGCACGCGTGTGCTGTCGGCCGCGCCGCCGGCCGAACTCAAACGCATCCATGACAAGGCCGACTTCTACGCCGAGACCGTGCTGCCCGACGCGCCGGTGGCCGAATTCCGCGTCTTTGAAAACATCGTCCAATTCGACGCCGCCTGGGCCGAACTGCGCCCGCGCCACGCCAAATTGTGCGTCAAGCCGTCGCATTCGATTTATGGCCTGGGCTTTGCCATCGTCGACGAAGCGCGCAGCAGCGCCGCGCTGCTGCTGGCCGGCGCCGAATACCACGTCGGCTACGATGACCTGCGCCGCGGCCTGGCCGAGATGGGCGAATTTCGCACCATGCTCCTGATGGAGTTCCTCGAAGGCCCCGAATACAGCGTCGACTGCGTTGGCGACAATGGCCGCCTCGTGACCGCCGTCGTGCGCCGCAAACTGCCGCAAGCGGGCAGCGGGCAGCTGATCGACATGCGCCAGGACATCCTGGACGCCACCACGCGCCTGTGCGCCGACTACCGCCTGAACGGCGTGTTCAACGCCCAGTTCCGCGAAGGCGGCGGCCGTCCGCGTCTGCTGGAGATCAACCCGCGCATGTCGGGCGGGATCGCCATGGCGTGCCTGGCTGGCCCCAACCTGCCCTACATCGCACTGCGCTGCTTTGCCGATGGCTTCGACAGCGTCACCGTGCCACCCGTGGCCAACGGCATGCGCGTGGCCGAAGTCAGCGTCGCCACGGAACTGGCATGACCATGGCCGCGCCTTCCTCCACCCTGCAGCGGATCGAACTGCCTACCGGCACGCTCGAACTGCGCATCGACAGCGGCGCGCCCGAGGTCAACGAGCTGCTCGGCTTTGCCGCGCGCGCCAATGCCAAGCGTGGCTTTCTCTTTCTGAGCAAGGTGCTGGGCAAGCACTGGCCGGCGTCGCCCCGCGCGATGCTGGCCGTGCACGAGCGCCTGGCGGCCACCGTGCCGCCGGTCGATGGCCCGGTGCTCTTCATTGCGATGGCCGAAACCGCGATTGGCCTGGGCCAGGGCGTATTCGAAGCCTGGCTGCGTGCGCATCCGGCGCAGCAGGCGCTTTTTTTGTACACCACGCGCTACCGCGTGGGCACCGGTCCGCTGATCGAATTTGCCGAGGCGCACAGCCACGCGCCGCGCCAGTTCCTGCACGAGCCCACCGATGCGGCGCTGCACGCGCTGTTCATGGCGGCGCGCACGGTCGTGATGGTCGACGATGAAGCCAGCACCGGCAATACCTTCGTCAACCTGGCTGCCGCCTGCCAGCGCCTGAATCCCGGCATCGAGCGCGTGCACCTGGCGACGATCACCAATTTCATGGGCCCGGCCGCCCCGGGCGCGCTCGACGCCCGCTTCGGCCTGCCGGCCACCATCGGCGCGCTGGTCGACGGCCAGTTCACGTTTGCGCAAGGCCCGCTGCCGCCGGACCAGGGCGCGGCCCAGCGCTTCGAGCACGATGCCGACCGCGGCGCCAGCAGCGCGTTCGGCCGCCTGGGCATCGACCACGCCGTACAAGCGCCGACCACCCTGGCCGCGCGCCTGGCCGGCGAGTTCGCCCCTGGCAGCCGCGTGCTGGTGCTGGGCACCGGCGAATTCATGCACGCGTCCACGCTGCTCGGCGCGGCCCTGCAGGAGCGCGGCGTCGACGTGGTGGTGCAGTCGACGACCCGCTCGCCGATCCTGACCTGGGGTGCGGTGGGCCACGCCTTGAGCTTCCCCGACAATTACGGCGAAGGCATCGCCAACTACCTGTACAACGTCGCACCCGGCCAGTACGACCATGTCCTGCTGTGCTTTGAAACTGCCCCCGGCCCCGCGCTGTTCGCGCTGGCCGATACCCTGCGCGCGCGCCTGTTCCATTTCCAGTCCGAGGACCACGTTGAAGAAGTTCCTGTTCGCTGACCTGGACGACACGCTGTTCCAGACCTTCGGCAAGTGCGGCACGCACCGGGATGCCCCCGATGCGCTGCAGCCTGCCGCCTACTACAAGGATGGCAGCATCTGTTCATACACCACCCCGGCCCAGCGCTCGTTTCTCGCGCTGCTGCAGGACGGGATGACGATGATCCCGACCACCGCGCGCGACCTCGATGGCCTGCGCCGCGTGCACCTGCCGTTCACCAGCTACGCCGTCATCAACTACGGCGGCGTCGTGCTCGAGCCGGGCGGCGCGGTCGACCGGCCCTTTCTGGAAGGCGTGCGCACGGCGATGCACACCGCCCTGCCCGGCCTGCTGGAGCTGGCGGCCCACATCGACGCCCATGGCGCGCGCACCAGTTACGCCGGCCGCGCGCGCATGATCGAGGATATCGGCACGCCATTCTTCCTGGTCGTGAAAGACCCGGACAAGCTGAGCGAGCGCCTCGCGCCACTCGAAGAACACGTGGTGCGGCCGTGGATCGCGGACGGCAACCGCGACTACGTCGTCCACCGCAACGGCAACAACCTGGCGATCCTGCCCAGGGCGCTGGACAAAGCCCATGCGGTCGCGCACATCACGGCGCGCCTGAAGGCCGAACACGGCGAGATCGTCACGTTCGGCATGGGCGACAGCCGCTCGGATGCGCGCTTCATGGCCGCCTGCGACTACGCGATCATCCCGCGCGGCACGCAGCTGGCCGGCGTTACCGTGGGGGCGCTGTGATCGGGCATGCCCCCTTCCCGGGCAGCTATCGCGCCGGTGACGTCGACTTTTTGCTGCGCTGCCTGCCGCAGCAGGACTTCACCAATGTCGCCGAGAAGGAAGCGCTGATCCAGAGCGGCCAGCGTCACTACAGCCAGATGCTGTCGCCGGAATCCGCACCCTCCGGGCGCTACATGCGCCTGTTCGATGCCGCCTGCGCCGCCAACAATCCGCGCATGGCGCAGGACTGCCTGCGCCTGGCGGGCCTGATCGCGGCGCGGCGCGCGCAGCAGATCACGATCGTTTCGCTGGCACGCGCCGGCACACCGGTGGGCGTGGTCGTCACGCGCCTGCTGCGCGAACGGTTCGGGCGCGACGCCGTGCATTACTGCGTGTCGATCGTGCGCGACCGCGGCATCGACGCGGCCGCGCTGCGCCACATCCTGGCCCAGGGCCACGCGCCCGAATCGATCGTGTTCGTCGACGGCTGGACCGGCAAGGGCGTCATCGCGCGCGAACTGGCCGGCTCGGTCGACGCGTTCAACCTGCGCCACGGCGTGGCGATCGACACGGGCCTGTACGTGCTGTCGGACCTGGCCGGCGCTGCCGCCTGCGCCGCCTCGTGCGACGATTATCTGATCCCGTCGAGCATCCTGAACGCGACGGTATCGGGCCTGGTGAGCCGCACCGTCATGCCCGACGATCTGGGCGCGGACGATTTCCACGGCTGTGTTTTCTATGCGGACTTTGCCGGCATCGACCGCTCGCAGGCGTTCGCTGATAATTTGATCGCGCTGGCGCTGGCGGCGGATGCCGCCGAGGCGCCGCCCGTGGATGCACATGCGGCGCGCGAACGCTCGCAAGCCTATCTCGGCGCCGCGATGGGGCGCTACGGCGTGCCCGACATCAACCTCGTCAAGCCGGGCATCGGCGAAGCCACGCGCGTGCTGCTGCGGCGCGTGCCGCGCCTGGTCATACTGCGCGAGGCGGATGCGCCGGATGTGGCGCACCTGGCCGCGCTGGCCGAAGAAAAACAGGTCCCGGTCGAGATCGACCCGAGCCTGCCCTACCACGCAGTATCCCTGATCAGGAGTGCATCCGATGGCTAAATCACTGGGCGCGTCGTTGTACGTGCCGGCCAATCACAAGGACCTGGCGGAGATCGCCAATGGCGACCTGATCCCGCAGGCGCGGTCGCTGATCTTCTGCACGGAGGACGCCATCGCCGACCGGGAGCTGAGCTATTCGCTGTTCAACCTGTCGGTGGTGCTGGCCAATATGCGCGTGGACGTGGCGGCCGACCGCTTCGTCCGGGTACGCAATACCGAAGTGCTCGAGCGCGTGCTGGCGATGCCGGGCGCCGACAAGCTCACCGGTTTCGTGCTGCCCAAGATCACGCGCCACAACTTCGACAACTACTACCGGCTCCTGCGCCACACCGAGCACGTGCTGATGCCGACGCTGGAAACGGCCGAAGCCTTTGACGACCAGGAGATGCAGGGCCTGCGCGCGGTGCTCGAAGCGCCCGGCGTACGTCATCGCATCCTGGCGCTGCGCATCGGCGGCAACGACCTGCTGGCGCTGCTGGGCCTGCGCCGGCCGCGCGGCATGACGCTGTACCGCACGCCGCTGGGCCCCGTCATCTCGCGACTGGTCACCACGTTCCGGCCCTACGGTTTCATGCTGACCGCGCCCGTGTTCGAGTACCTGGATCTGCCCGAGCTGCTGGACCAGGAAGTCATCGAAGACCTGGCGCACGGCATGATCGGCAAGACCGCCATCCATCCGACCCAGATCGCGCCGATCGAGCAGCACTTCAAGGTGTCGCCGCAAGACCTGGCGGTGGCGCGCGCGATTCTCGACCAGTCGGCACCGGCCGTGTTTCGCATGAACGACGCCATGTGCGAAGTCGCCACCCATCGCGCCTGGGCCGAACGCACGGTCGAGCAATCGCGCCTGTTCGGTTTCCACGGCGCCGAACTGGATCACAAACCATTCCTGGAAGGGGAACCCTCATGAACATGACCACCTATTCGCGCGGCCAGAAAGGCAAGCTGGCCGATCTGGGCAGCGGCCACGTCTTCAATGTCGACGTCGAGATTGCCGCCAACGGCGCCTCGGTCGATGTCTCCTGCTTCGGCCTGGACGCCAACGACAAGCTGTCCGATGACCGCTACATGGTCTTCTACAACCAGCTGGCCAGCCCGGAAGGCGCGGTGCGCCTGAACCAGTCACCGGGCCGCGCCAGCTTCGCCGTGAACCTCGACCAGCTGCCGGCATCGATCGCCAAGCTGGTGTTCGTCGCCGCGATCGACGGCGCGGCCAGCATGCGCACCCTGGGCGCGAGCTCGCTCACGCTGGGCAGCGCGCTGCGCTTCCCGTGGTCGGGCGCCGACTTCGGCGACGAAAAAGCCGTGATCGTGGCCGAGCTGTATCGCCGCGACGGCCAGTGGCGCTTCGGCGCGGTCGGCCAGGGTTTTGCCGGCGGCCTGTCGACGCTGCTCGCGCACTTTGGCGGTGCCGAGGCGGGATCGTCAGCGAAGCCGGCAACGCCAGCGCCGACGCCGACACCTGCTCCCGTCGCGACGCCAGCCGCGCCACGCGTCTCGCTGTCGAAGATCACGCTCGACAAGCGCGGCGACAAGGTCTCACTCGACAAGCGCGCAGGCGGCGGCTATGGCCGTATCCACGTCAACCTGAACTGGAACCAGGCCGCAATCGCGCCGCCACCGGCGCCGTCCACGCCGCCACCGGCCGCCGCAGCCCGGGGCGGCGGCTTCCTCGACCGCCTGACCAGCATGGCCGGCGACCTCGCGCACAAGGCCGGCGAGATGGCCAACAAGGCGCAAGCGTCACGCAAGGGCCGCACAGGCATCGACCTCGATTTGGGCTGCATGTATGAGCTGACGGATGGCCGCCGGGGGCTGGTGCAGGCACTGGGCAACACGTTCGGCGACTACGAGCGCGATCCATTCATCAAGCTCGACGCCGACGACCGCACGGGCGCCGCCGCGAATGGCGAAAACCTATTCATCAACGGCGAGCGCTTCGACCAGATCAAGCGCGCCGTGATCTTCTCGTTCATCTACGAAGGCGCCGCCAACTGGAGCGTGACCAATGGCGTGGTAACGATCACCGCACCAGGCCAGGCGCCAGTGGAAGTCAAGCTCGACGGCGGCGACCGCCAGATCATGTGCGCGATCGCGCTGATCGAAAACCGCGGCGGCCAGCTCGTGATCACCAAACTGGCCGAATACTTCCAGCAGCAAGGCACCACCAGCGCCCACGAACTGATGGACCGCCACTTCGGCTTCGGCATGCGCTGGAAGACCGGCAGCAAATAAGCTGGCCATAACAAAGCCGGGGTCAGGTCTGACATTTGGACACGGCCTCAGCTTTCAAAGCCGGGGTCAGGTCTGACATTTGGACACGGCCTCAGCTTTAGCTAAAGTTCTAGGAAGCTACTAGGACAACTTCGCCAGCAAGCAAAAATTTAATCCGACGCTCGGTCAAGGTACGGTAGAGATCGTGTCCGAATGTCAGACCTGACCCCGGCTGTTTGCCAAGGTACAGTAGAGATCGTGTCCAAATGTCAGACCTGACCCCGGCTGTTTTGACCCCGGCTGTTTTTGACAGCTACCACGTGCAGCCGGTGCCAGTGATGGTATCGATGGCAAGCGGGATCAACAGCAGTAGGTTGGTCTCTGTGCCGCCGGCATACTTCTTCTGACAGTCCGGGTTCTTCGCCCTCTTGATCGCGCGCGCCAGATTAGTGTCATCGGCGCCGCGCAGTTGCTCCGCGGTGCGCACGCGTTCCAGTGCCGTTGGCACGCGCTCTTTTTCCACCTGCCGGGCCAGCCCGCGCAGCGACTCCATGTCCAGCTTTCCGGTTGACGCCGATGCAGGTGCCGTCGTCGTTTCGGCTGGCGTGGCCGTTGAGGTTTCCTCCGGCGCAGCGATGATCGTCATCGGCTCAGGGGACGCCGGCAGCGCACGCTGTGTGGCGATGCGGGGTGGCCGCACAACCTGGACAGAAACTGGTGGTGGCGGCGCGCTGCGCACCTGCGGCACTGGCGGCGGCTTCACCGGCGCGACGATGAAGGCAAATGCGATGTAATCGACCGGGGTGCTGACGTTGTCTGGTCGGGGACTGGCGTAGTGCACCAATGCGAGCACGAACAGCACGTGCGCCAGCACGATGAACGCGACGGACCCGGCGCGGCCCGTTGCGCCCTGCTCCTGCATCAGCATGGCATGCTGACAGTCGGGCGCATCCGGTCGACGTGCGCTGCCAGCAATGCAGGGCGGTCGAGATACAAGAACACGTACTGCGGCAGCCGCGTCGTTACTTGATGCAGCAGGATGTCGACCTGCGCGTGCTGGTGCAGTACCAGCACGCAGTTCGGCTTGTCGAATGGCGTTAGCACCAAGGTATCGTTGCGCGCTACACCATGCCGATGGCGCCACGTCTGCAGCAGCAGGTCGACCGGTTCGACGCGCGCGATTGCCGCCAACGGCAGCGTGCCCTCGACCCGCACCCCCACGCGCAGGTGCAGGGCCTCTGCCGTCATCACATGGCGCCCTGGCCCGATGTGCCAGCGATCCCCCAGCACCCAGGCCAGTGTGTACAGCACGGCGATAGCGCCCAGCACGTGGATCACCAGCAGCGCATCGGGATCCCTGATGAACAGGTGCAGCAGCAGTGCGTGCGTGGGCAGCTCGAGCAGCAGCGCGACGAAGACCACGGCGCGCGCCGTGTTGTAGGCACCGCGTTCGAGGTAAGTCAGTGCGACGCCCTCAGGCAGCGTGACAGGTAGCAGCTTGCCCTGCATGCGGCGCAGGCAACCGAGCCACAGCAGGCGATCGAGCTTGAACAGTCCCGGCAGTTCAGGCGGCAGTAGCGCCGTCACTTGTGCATGCCACGGCGCCCGCGCCGCATGGGCGCTGCGTAGCCGTTGCCACGCTTGCGGGGCATGCGCGATGTCCTTTGCCATCAGCAGCAGCAAGGGCAGCGCAAGACCGGCATGATGCAGCAGCGGCTTGACCGCTTCAGGTGCGAGACTCTTGGCGATGGCAGCAAGCAGCAGCGCGCCGACCGCCAGGCCGGCGAGTTCGCGCCATGTCATGGCGCGCAAAAGGGAAACAACGTGCATCTGGCGTATGGACGAGAAATTGAACAAATAAACCCGTCGATTACATCACGCCCTGCCGGGACCGACAATGCTTGATGGTTGCCAGAGCGTAGTTCATGCACCCGGCATGATGATCACTGGGTCCGGAAATGACAAAAGCCAGGTTGCCCGCAATGCGGTCAACCTGGCTTCTTGCAGCATCGGCGGCCAATGCCGCCAATACTTAAATGCGATTACTGCAGTTTGATTTCGACATCGACGCCAGCTGGCAGGTCGAGCTTCATCAGTGCGTCAACGGTCTTGTCGGTTGGGTCCACGATGTCCATCAGACGCTGGTGCGTACGGATTTCGAACTGGTCGCGCGAGGTCTTGTTCACGTGTGGCGAACGCAGCACGTCGAAACGCTGGATACGGGTTGGCAGTGGGACTGGGCCTTTGACGACGGCGCCGGTGCGCTTCGCGGTCTCGACGATTTCCAGGGCCGACTGGTCGATCAGCTTGTAGTCGAATGCTTTCAGGCGAATACGGATTTTCTGGTTAGCGGACATGCGATTTCCTTTAAAAGAACGTTCCGGCTTGGTGCCGGCAATGTGGTCGAGATACTTCGTTACTGCACAAGAGGCGGGAGTATAACATCGTTCCCACCCAAACAGATGGGGACAGACCGAAAAGTCTGTCCCCATCGTTGTGTCAATCAGACTCTCCCGAAAGAGAGCCGATCCACCATCTTGCCCTAATTAGTTAGGCAGGATTTTTGCAACAACGCCGGCGCCGACGGTACGGCCGCCTTCGCGGATTGCGAAGCGCAGACCTTCTTCCATCGCGATCGGGTTGATCAGCTTGACGGTGATCGACACGTTGTCGCCTGGCATGACCATTTCTTTGTCTGCTGGCAGCTCGATCGAACCGGTCACGTCAGTCGTACGGAAGTAGAACTGTGGACGATAGTTGTTGAAGAACGG